>NZ_CP041165.1:969014-1292019 GCF_014905095.1 Sulfurimonas marina
GTCCCAAAATCGTCAATCGACATTCGAATACCCTGATTATGAAGTTTGTTCATAGTAACAATTGCCTTCTCCGGATCATGCATTGCTGCTCTTTCGGTGAGCTCAATTTCGAGGTATTCAGGAGGAAGTTGTATCTCTTGAAGAATCGATGCAATAAGCTCGGGAAGAGCCGTATCACGAAACTGTACAGCGGAAAGATTGATTGCCATAATAATTGGTGGCAGACCTTTATCTATCCATAATTTTGTTTGCGCGATCGCATTACGTAATACCCATTCTCCTATCTGAAGAATCAATCCATTGTCTTCAGCTATCGCAATAAATTCAGATGGAGAAACATTTCCAAAGATTGGGTGGTTCCATCGTAGCAATGCTTCTGCTCCTATGATAGTTGATGAATTCGCTGATATCTGAGGCTGGTAAACCAAATGAAGTTCATTGTTCTGTATGGCATGGTGAAGTGCATTACTGAGTTCTAGGGTCCGCATCGATTGTTGTTGCATCTCTTCTGTAAAAAAGCGGTAGCTGTTTCTGCCTTCAATTTTGGCACGATACATCGCTGCATCAGCATTTTTTAATAGAACTTCAAGTGAATTTCCATCACTGGGATAGAGAGCTATTCCTATTGAAAAGGTGACACTCAATTCGTATTCGCTTAAAACAATAGTTTGATGAATGCTCTCTAAGAGTTTTTGCGCAATAACCGTTGCAGCATGAGCATCTGTATCAGGAAGAACTAGGACAAATTCGTCTCCCCCTAGCCGCGAAATAGTATCCTCCTCTCTGAGGATTGATTTGAGTCGTTGAGAAAGATTGATCAAGAGCTCATCTCCCACTTTATGTCCTAACGAATCGTTAATGTCTTTGAAATGGTCTAAATCGAGGAACATTAATGCAAATGGATGTTCATTTCGTCGTGAAATGCTTATTATGTAGTTAAAACGATCTTCCATCTGTACACGATTTGGCAAACCGGTTAATGGATCAAAATTCGCGAGGAAATGGATTTGTTCTTCCGATTTTTTTCTATTCGTGATATCTTCTCCTACGGCCATATAATTGGTTATATTCCCATTTTTATCTATAATTGGCGTTGCTACGATTGATTGAAAATATTCTTCTCCATTCTTTTTACGGTTGATAAATTCCCCTGACCATTGTTCTCCTTTAATCAGATGGTTCCACAAATCATTATAGAGATTAGTTGGAGTTTTAAATAAACCCAGAAATTGAGGATTTTGACCAACAGCTTCTTGGGGTGTATATCCAGTTATACGCGTAAAAGCAGCATTCACATATTCGATTGTTCCCTGAACGTCAGTAATCATCAAAGCACTCGTATTTTGCTCAATTGCCTGTGAAAGTTTAAGAAGCTGTTCTTCGGTTAATTTACGCTCGGTGATGTCACGTGAGAGGACAATAAAATGGGGCTTTGTTGAATGTAGATCGATTTTTCGTGCAACTGAGAGTTCAAACCATTTATGCTCTTCTCCAAGTAACAATTCAATTTGTTTTCCATGGGATGAACCACTTACATTGGCTTCGTACAAAGCTTCAATACAGACATCAGCGGCATCTTTTGGAAGTATTTCATGAATGGTTTTTCCAATCAGCTTATCAGCTGGAGCTGCAAGAAGATCATCTCGAGAAGAATGATAGTCAAAATAGCGCCCATCCAGATCGACCTCAAAAAGCAGGTCTGGTATGGTATCGAGAGTTGCTTTCAATTGATCGTGCGATGCCATGATACGCTTATACCAGCTTCGCAAAAGTACATAAAGCAATCCGGAAGTGATAAAAACAAAAGCGAGTCCTTTAAACTTTTCGATTTGATGAATAAGTTTTGGGTCTTCAATATGACTCAGCAATTGACTTGATCCAAGAATCCAAAGAACAGCAGTTAAGGTATAGCCAAGTGTTACCAGAAGGGGAGCTTGAGTTCTAGAAAAATAAAACCTTTTGAAAAAATATTTTAGACTCATTTTTTTGACCATTTTAATAGTGATTTTTGCTATACAGTATAACATAACTTATTCTTTATTAATAAGCTAATGAGCATAATCCTCTTACATTCGGAACATAAATTTATATATGTACTTTACATGTTGCAAAAAGTGTTCAAAAAATAAAAAGTGAAAATTTTCTCAAAGCCTTAGGAATTTTTGAACAATATATATAGGTGTGTTTCACTAACTCTTGCTACAATTACACAAATTAAACAGATTTAAGTTTCAAAGGGAGTTATAGTATGCAAATAAGGGTCTATTATGAAGATACAGATACAGGTGGTATAGTGTATCATTCAAACTATTTAAACTTTTGTGAAAGAGCCAGAAGTCAGGCTTTTTTTGACAAAGGTTTAATGCCATACTTAGAAGATGGGCATTTTGTTGCTCGAAAAATTATTGCAGATTATTTTAAAAGTGCAAAACTTGGTGATGTTTTAGAAGTAAAAACGGAGCTGACACAGATGAAAGCGGCCTCTTTTACACTTAAACAAACAGTGTATAAAGAGGATGAAAAGTTATTTGAGTTGGAGATACTTTTAGCTCATATCTCTTTTGAAGGGGCACCTAAAAAGATCGATAAAGAAACGAAAGAATTAATCCTCTCTCTCTTCTAACTCCTTAGAGAGTGGTATATATTTTGCGAACTTTGTTCGCATTGGCTGTAAAAGTTCAATATCATATATCACTTGCTCATTTTCAATTACCAAATCATACACTCTAGCTTCCCCTGTAACAAGCGAATAAAAATAATCTACACCGATAATCGTCGCATAGTTGATCCAGTCATATTTGATGTCATTGCCGATTAGTGAGTTCATCTCTATTTGCATATTGTCCTCTTTTGTTATAGAGTTTGCAATGACCATATTTTCTCTATCTCTGTATTGTGTCATAGAAAGGAGTAGGGGATTGTAGTTGATCTGCGTTGAGAGTACATTTGTCGCATTTGTGTCATAGAGTGTAAGCTGAGACATAATCATACCCGTTTTGATAATAGGGGTATTGATCATAAATGAACCTTCAATAATATTCTCATTCTCTTTTAGATAGCGTTCAAGGTTTGTAGTACGTGTAGAGATGTAGTACTTTAATACTTTTTTATTTTCATCACTTGGCGGTGTTTGAATCTCATGCTCTTCAGAAAATGCACTTGGTTCTGCACCCTCTACAACAGGGTGTAAAAATCTGTTTTCTTGATAAAGGGCAAGTTTTTTTCCTGTCGCAGATGTATCTGAAAAAACAACAAGGGGAGAGATAGCTTCTTTTAAAAGAAGGTCACTTTGTGCAGAGTAGTCGATCCCTCCAAAACTAAGGTAAGGTGAATTTGTTTCAATATCGTTTTTATTTGTTGTCGGAAAGTAGATATTTACTTCAGGATCGATGTTTATAGTATTTTCTACCCCTTCGTGAGTTAAAGGTGCGATCACATACTCTATACCGTCTGCTTTGATCTGTTGCAGTGTAGCCTCGATCGTATCGTAGTTCTCATCTTCTATCTTATAACTTTTCATGTTAAACGGTGTAGTTTTAGTCATAAGATAAGCAAAAACGGCATTTGTTGTTGATGTCGCATATTTCCCTATACGTTTGTAAGGAAGTAAAAGTGCGACTTGAAAGTTGCCGTTTGTGTTGAAAACACCGATATTAAAAATCGCTGCATTGATCATTCTTATCTCTTCAAGCTCTTTATTTGGCAGTTTTCTTTGTGCGTGCGATAAAAATGAGAAGATCTGTTCATTGTCTAAAAACTCTTGTAAACAATCCTCATCACACTCATATGGATCAAGATCAAGTACATATGTTTTTGGAAGGGGAATATCTGAAACCAGATAACTTTGTGCAAAAATAGCAAACGGTAATAGTAAAGTTAAAAATATTTTTTTCATAAACAACTCTTTATAGTTTTTAAATCATTTAATGTGATCTTTTTAGATTCCGGATTTCTTAGGAGATACTGAGGATGATAGATAGGGATAAGTTTGTATCCTTTAAAGTCTATTACATGTCCTCTGACACTCTCAAAGTTATTTGTATCACCTGTTAGATGGATATATGCATCTTCCCCTAACGTGACTATAATTTTTGGTGAAACAAACTCCAACTGAGAAAAAAGGTAATGTTTACAAGAACTCCATTCAGACTCTGAAGGTTTATTGCTTTGAAGCGGTTTACATTTAATTGCATGAGTCATGTAGATGGAATCTGTACTCAGCTCCAACACATTTTCGATCATCTTTTTTAAAGTCTCTCCGCTTCTGCCCGCAAAATAGTTGTTTTCAGTATCTTGTACCTGGGAAACGGCATAATCAAGTATAAACAGCGAAGCATTTTGATTTCCGAAGCCGCTCATGCTTTGCGTTCTAGATTTACTGAGATCACACAGATAACAGGAACGAATGTTTGAAACCAGTTCTTCCAGAGTTCTTGCTTTTTCATAGTTTTTTTTCTCATTTACTTCGAAGTGGTCAATATATTCAAACCCAATATGTTTTAATCTGTATAGATTTTGTAATAAAACAAGATTTTGGAAAGATTTCAATGTTACCACCATACACGTAAAAAGATTTTATAGAGTATATAGAAACTGCTATTAAAATATACTTTGATATTTTTAGAAATATGTTATGATTACAAATCGATAGGGACATTTATGGCAAAAACAAATGAAAAATTAAAATTAAATCGTTTTAAGATCAAATCCTCCACGGAAGTAATGGATGTGATCAATGAAGTAAAAAGATGTTGTAGCACTATACCGTTGTTTCATATAGCATCATATATACATAACACTGTTTTAGTTCAAAACTTAATACGGGAACTTGATAAAAACTTTCCGGATGCCAAGGTAGTTCTTTTAAAACATGATGATAGAAATATTACAACTTTAAGTGTATATGACTATGATGTAAAAGAGAATGAGAATACTAGTGATGAGATTTTAGACCAACTCTACACAATGTATGATAAGACTCATAATAATATTGACGAGTATAGAAACCAACTCTTTTTAAGATATTTTACCGACCACTTAACAAATCTCCCAAACTTGTATCAATTAAGAAAAGATCTTCAAAATGATGAAGAGAATAACACTTTAGTACTTATAAAGATCGATAATTTTCAAACTATTAACAACTTTTACGGTTTTGTAGTCGGGGATTATGTAATCGAGTATGTTAGTACATTTTTAAAAGAGATCTTCGATGAAACTTCCATCTATAGACTCTCAGGAACAGAGTTCTCTGTAATCTTGGATGATACGTATGATTTTTACAGATTAAAAGCGTACTTGAGTGAACTTTATAAGTCATTGCAAAACTTGGTAATTACTTATCAGGATATTCATATCTTTGTTAATTTCACTTTGTCATCGTCTGTCTCACAAGATAACTTTAACCTTTTTTCAAAAGTCTCTATGGCACTAAAATATGCAGAGGACCATTCCCTGCCGTTTTGGATCTATGAAGACTCTATGAACTTTGAAAATGAGTATGAAAAAAACTTACAGCTCTCACAAGTTGTAAGAGAAGCGATCAATAGCAACAGAATCGTGCCGTATTATCAAGCTATTTACGATAACCATCAAGGTGTTGTAAACAAGTATGAATGTCTTGCACGTTTAGTTGATAAAGACAATAATGTTATCTCCCCGCAGGTTTTTATACCGGTTGCCAAAAGTTTAAAGATCTACAACAAAGTAACAGAGATTATAATTGACAAAGCTTTTAAAGAGTTTGAAAATAACGATCATGAAGTGAGTATAAACCTCTCTATAGAAGATATAATGAACAATGAGGTCTTTGAATATATTGTTAATAAAATTAAAAACTTTCCTGAACCGTCCCGAATTACGTTTGAGCTTTTAGAATCTGAAGCGATTTTAGACTTTAGAAAAGTGGGCAGGTTTATAGAGGAGATCAAAAGAAGGGGAGCGAAAATTGCGATTGACGATTTTGGAAGCGGATACTCTAACTTCTCCCATATTATTAATCTTAAAGTTGATTATATTAAGATTGACGGCTCATTGATCGAGAAAATAGGTACTGACAAAACTTCTCTTATTGCGGTTGAAACTATCGTAGCACTTGCTAAGAAACTCGGTGTACAAACAGTGGCTGAATATGTGGTTTCAAGTACTATATTGACACAAGTAAAAAATCTCGGTATCGATTATTCTCAAGGTTTCTATATTGACCGACCATCACTCACATTTGCAGAGGCTTCACCGTTGTAAAAGTACTCGATTTTAACTTTTTTAGTTATTTTATGATACAATGAGTGCAGCTCTATAAAGAAGATGCACATGTTGAGATTTAAGTCCTTAAAAAACAATTTAATCGTCAGTATGATCTTATTATTTGTCCTGATGGGGATAACCATCGGGGCAAAGATATTGTCTGATGCAAAAAACACTTTGATACAACAAAGGTATCAGGAGTTGGAGATTGCAACCCAGATAAAAAAACGCTCTATAGAGCGTTATATAAAATTCAACATAATAGAGTTAGAACTTCTCGCAAAAAACACCCAACTTATAGATTTTACTTCATATCTTCTAAATACTCAAAAACAGACCGATTCCAAACAATCTCAAGAGCTTTTTCTCCAAAATGACAAATATTTTAAAAACTATACACGTTTACATGAGTTATATGACCTGTTTATTATTGATGCAAAAGATGGAAATATTATATATACAGCGTTAAAAGAACCTGATTTAGGAAAAAGTGTACTCTCTTCACCTGGATTAAAAACGACAAAACTAGCAGTTGCATTTGCAGAAGCACTGCAGACAAAAAAAATATACTTAAGCGATATGGGGATCTATACGATAAGCGGAACGAAACCTTTTCTTTTCGGTGCAATCCCTATAACCGATAAAAACGGAGAGCTCTTAGCAGTAGCTGCTATGCAAATACCATATGAGAATATTTCACGTTTTGTAAATATTGTCGGAGAGGAGCTTGTCAGTAAAGAAGCTTATTTAGTGGGTGAAGATTATGTTGTAAAAAGTTCTACTCTCCATAACGGAGCACAGCCCTCTTTTTTTAATACTTTCAGTAAGTCAGAAAGTTTTAGAATCCACTCTGATGTTGTGGAGCAGGCGTTACAAAGTGAAAGTAAAGTATTTATACAAGGTTTGGATTATGATTATCAAGAAGTGATAGCCGTTAGTGTACCTATTAAGATGGGAGGACTCCATTATCATTTGATCACAAAAGTAGATCTCGATGAGGTTTTAGCCCCATATCATAATGATGTAAAGAAAATTGTTTTTCTTATTGTTTTAACTATCTTAGGTGCAACTTTTTTAATGACTATGATTGTAAATGAGATTATGAAAAATGTTTCATATATCAATGAAAATGCAAAAAATATTTCACAAGGAAATTTTGCAACAAACTCATCACCAAAACTTTATATGGAACTTGAGCCCATCAATCAAATGCTTCTCAAGCAAACACATGTCTTACGATCTTTAACAAGTTCAGTAAATGAGATCAAAGATGCCATTGAACATTCAGAATATGAAAAACGGATAGACTCCAGTGAATTTGAAGGTGCATTTGCAGAAACGATAGAGACAATAAACGTACTTTTAGAGAAGCTGTATGATGCTATATGGTTTCAAAGCGGTGTTGCACATTTGATGAATGAAACGGCCTTGGTTGAAGATGTTGAAAATATTTCAAAAACTGCTTTAGAGTTTTTATCTTCATATCTTAATATACCGATGGCAGCATTATATGTTTATGATGAACTCAATGAAATACTTACACTCAAAGCTTCTTATGCCTATCAAAAATCGTCATACTTTAAAGAGTTCTTTGAACTGGGTGAGGGGAGTGTAGGGGAAAGTGCTCTGGAGAAAAAACGTTTAGCTTTACATATAGACGATATTAAAAACTTAAAAATAAACACTGCAATACTCTCTGTAACTCCAACAATGATTCTTTGTGAACCGATTATCTATAAACAGCGACTTATCGGAGTGATAGAGTTCGCTTTAATAGATAAGTTGTCAGATCGGAAGATATACTTCTTATCTGAAGCTATACACTCTTTTGCTTCTATTTTATATCCGGCTATACAGTCAGATGTAACTAAAGAACTTCTTGCACAAACACAAGAGCAAAAAGCGGAGTTACAAAATCAAAGTGAAGAGTTAAAACAGTCAAACGTAATGCTTGAGGAACAGCAACAAAATCTTGAAGTTTTAGCACAAGATCTGCAGATAAAAAACGGTGAGTTGCAACAGACGCAAGATCAACTTTTATTTAAAAATACAGAACTTGAGCGAGCGAATCGTTATAAGAGTGAATTTTTTGCAAATATGAGTCATGAGTTACGTACGCCTCTCAATGCAATAATACTATTATCAAAACTTCTTGTAGACGATCTCAAAGCTACCGAAGATGAAGAGGTTGTTAAAAAAATAGGGATAATTCATAAGTCAGGAAACGATCTGCTTCGCTTGATCAATGACATTTTGGATTTTGCAAAGAGTGAGTCAGGAAAACTGGAATTGCATAACACAGTTTTTTTACTGGACACTCTTGTTACTGAACTGCATCAGGAATTTGATTATCTGGCACAGGAAAAGTCACTGGAGTTTTCAATTTCCAATGAGTATAAAGGGGAGTTTGAAGCAGATTACGATAAGCTCTTACAAGTGTTGCGAAATTTACTCTCTAATGCATTTAAATTTACAGATAAGGGATCGGTAACGGTCAGTATATTTGAAGATGAGATACAAAACAAACTAGTGTTTTTAGTAACAGATACGGGAATAGGTATCTCTAAAGAGCAGCAATATATTATCTTCGATCCGTTCCGTCAAGCAGATGGTTCAAGCAGTAGAAAGTATGGCGGTACAGGTTTGGGTCTCTCAATTAGTAAAGAGTTTATTGCTATGATGGGTGGTGAGATTGTACTTGAAAGCTCATCGGAGAAAGGGAGCCAGTTTAAAATTACAATTCCGTTACGCCAAATAAAGAAAGCGGAGTTAACGAATAGTTCTAATAAAAATAGTATTGAAACAACTGTACTTGAACAGCCTGCTAAGAAGAGTTCCAAAGCATCTGTTAATTTAGCGGGAAAAACTATCTTGATAGTTGATGATGATGTAAGAAATATTTTTGCCCTCTCATCTCTTTTTGAAAAAACAGGTGCGAATGTGGAAAATGCTTTTAACGGTATAGAAGCTTTAGAAACTTTAAAAAAAGAGAAGATAGACATTGTATTAATGGATATAATGATGCCGGAGATGGATGGGTATGAAACGATTAAAAAGATTCGTAAAGAGATGGGACTTGAAAATTTACCGATCATAGTGATAAGTGCTAAAGCGATGAAAGAAGATATTGAACGTGCGCTTGAAGTAGGGGCGAATGAGTATCTCACAAAACCGATAGAGTTTGAGAACTTAGAGCGCATGGTTGAAAGCTGGTTATATAAAAGATGAAAACGATGTTTTTGAATAAGTGTGATGAAGAGATCCATAAAGTGATCATAAAAGGGGAGATAAATGAAGAAACAATCTCCCAGCTAGATACATTTTTAGAGACGACGTGTACAGATCATAAGATAGAGCTGGTCTTTGAAAAGATTTATGTTGTACCGAGGGTAATGGTGGAGTGGTTACAGGAGCTTTTTACTACCAAAAAATATCCGATGCTAAAAGTAGATGTAACACAAGAGAGACTTTATGCATATTTGCACTCTTTAGGAATTCAGATAAATATCTCCTGTGATAAAGAGGGGTATAACGATATTCAGGCTATAGCATTAGGGGGAAGTACAGGAAGTACGACTATGTTTCAAAAAATGCTTTCATGTATTGTCTCTACTGATATAAGTGTTTTTATCGTACAGCATGCCAGTTATGAAGGGATGAGTTTACTTCCAAGCGTGTTACAGCGTTTTACCTCTTTGGAAGTGATATCTCCACAACATTTACAAAAAGTAGAAAAAGCCAAGGTGTACGTTGCACCTCCAAACTATCACATGAAAGTGGAAAATGGATATATCATCTTGGAGCAAAGCAATAGAGTTAATTATTCAAGACCTTCTGTAAGTGTCCTCTATAGGTCAATAGCGCAGGAGTATGGTCCACATGCTATATGTATAACAAGTTGCGGCTATGGACATGACGGCAGTGACGTTGTTGGGGAAGTTTTATCTCATGGGACATATATGATTGCACAAAAATCCAAAGAGTGTGAGGCAACGTTAATGCCTGAGAGTATCTCTCAAACAGAGAAAATTTCTCATGTATTGTCTATAGAGGTGATATGTGAGCTTTTAAGAATTTTAAACGATAACAGCTTTGTTAATAAAGAGCTTCTCTTTTTTAGACTGCTTAAAAAAATTTACGGATACGACTTTACCCACTACAATCTTCAAAGCCTTAAACGACTTCTTGCTCTTGAAATACAAAGATGTGCCAGTGATAATCATAACGGGTTTTATCATAGTGTTATCCTAAATAAAGAGCGTTTTGAAAAAATGTTATTTGCATTAACGGTAAATGTCACGGAGTTTTTTAGAAAGCCTTACTCTTTTAAAGGTTTAAATCACTTTATAGAAGAGGAACAAAAGATTTCTCCCCATATGAAGTTCTGGGTTGCAGGATGTGCAAGCGGTGAAGAAGCATACTCTTTAGGGATGATGTTACATGAAAATGGGTTCTTAGAAAATTCATTAATCTATGCAACAGATATTAATGAGATGATGGTTCAGATCGCTAGAAACGGTCTCTACTCAGTTGAGCATCTATCGACAAACCGTTTAAATGCGCAAACAGTTCTACAAAAGAAACCTTTTGATGAAAATATACAACTCAAAGAGAGCTTTTTTTCGATTACGGAAGAGATTAGAAAAAAGATACTCTTTTTTCAGCATAACCTTGCAACAGATAGTTCGTTTAATGAGTTTAACTTTATTTTATGTAAAAACGTACTAATATATTTTGATGATGAATTGCAAAATCAAGTTTTCCAACTATTTTACGATTCTTTATCTGTAGGCGGATATCTACAATTAGGTACAAGCGAAACATTAATATTTGAGTTTAGGGATAGGTTTAAAGTTGTTGACATAGAGAGCAGGATTTTTCAGAAGGTAGGATAAGATGAAGAAGTATCATTTGTTATGTGTTGATGATGATGAGGTAAATCTTATTTCCCTGAAAGCTCTACTTGACAAAGTGCCTCAATTTGAAATCCACTGTGTACGCTCTGCCCAAGCAGGACTTAAATGGCTTTTAGAACATAAAGTTGACCTTATTTTACTTGATATTATGATGCCTGAAATTGATGGATTTGAGATGGCCTCATTGATCCGCAAACGAGATGCCTTGTCTCACATTCCCATAATCTATGTAACAGCAAGAGATGATGATACGGTTGTTTCAGAAGCCTTTAATAAAGGTGGGAACGATTATATATCTAAACCTATTAGAAGTGAAGAACTTATAGCTCGTATCTGGATGCAGATAGGTTTAATGACAAAAGAGCAAGAGATTCGACAGAAACTAAGTTTGATCGAGTATATGATGGAGATGCAACCAAGTATGGTGATTGTCACCGATGGTCATAAACTCCTTAAAGCAAACAGGCCTTTTTTTGAGTGCTCCGGTTATGATTCTGAAGAGAGCTTCAATATCCACTACCATGATATCTCCTCTTGTTTTGATGAGCATGGAGATTCTCAAGACTCTTTGGCACAATTGATAGAAAAAGCAAGAGAATCTAAACAAGCTTCTACTATTATGAATTTGAAGTTTGAACATCAAGCAGAGGGGATAACGGTTAAAGCAGATGCCGTATGTATGGGAAATGATGAGGATATTCTCATAACCTTTACAGATATCAGTGAAATTCAGGAAGAGAATGAGATGTTATGGCACGATGTTCTACACGATTCCCTTACCGGGCTTTACAATCGTCGTAGATGCAGTGAAGAACTGCAACATCAGTGTGCTCAGGCTAAAAGATATGGACATACTTTTTCTCTGCTCTTTTTTGATATAGACAATTTTAAAGATGTAAACGATACTTACGGACATCCGAAAGGGGATGAAGTACTGCGTACTATAGCAAACAATATCATCTCATTAAGACAAAGTGATTTAGTATGTCGATTCGGCGGTGAAGAGTTTTTAATTATATTACCGCATACGCAGCTAAAAGACGCCATTTCTGTAGCTCAGGATATTCGTAAAAGCATTGAGGAAGATACTTCGCACGGTCTTAAGAGTGTTACATGTAGTTTTGGAGTTGTGGAGTATCAAAAAGAGGATACACCTGCTACTTTGTTGGAAAAAGTAGATAAAGCTTTATATCAAGCAAAAGCCCGTGGTAAAAATTGTGTGGAACACCTATTATGAAAAAGCATATATATAATCTGTTGTGTATAGATGACGTTGAAGATAACCTCTATGCATATGAGTTGATACTCTCTAAAATGCAAGAGGTTAAAGTATATAAGGCTTCTAGTGGAGATGAGGCCCTTAAAATGTTATTGCGTCAACCGATTGATCTTATACTTTTAGATATTCAAATGCCGGAGATGGACGGATATGAGGTTGCCAAGCTTCTTAAAAGTACACATCAAACGCAACATATCCCTATTATTTTTATTACGGCAGTTTTTAAAGCCGAAGAGTTTATTGCCAAAGGGTTTGCAGCGGGTGCGGTAGATTATCTGACAAAACCTTTAGATGACAATTTACTGATAAACCGTATCCGTCTTTATCTTTCTATATTTGAACAAAAAAAGCTGGCGGAGGAAAATCTTGAGCTGTTTTATATGATTGCCCAGGGGATAGGGGATGGGCTATATGTAACCAAGAGAGACGGAACTTTAGAGTTTATTAATGATACTGCACTCGATATTTTGGGCTATAAAAAAGAGGAACTATTAAACATCTCCATACATGAAAAGATACATGCTTATGATATACGTGGACATAAAATTTCTCAAGCTGAATGCCCTATACATAATGTTGATAAGATTAACGGTGTAAGCAGGATAGATGAAGATATAGTTCGTGCTAAAAACGGGACTTTGTTACCGGTGATGAGTATCTCCTCTACTATAGAGGGAGTGGACCATCAAACAAAGATAGTAACACTTTTTCGCGATCGTACAAAAGACCTTGAATATAAAACATTGCAAAAACATATACTTGATTCTAAAAACAAGATGCTTTTGATGCTTATAGATGCCATTGATAAACGAGATCCTTATACTGCGGGACATACAAAACGTGTAGCTATATATTGTGAGCTTATTGCAAAAGGGATGAATTATCCCCAAGAAGATATAGATTTGCTTGTTGATGCGGCTCATTTACATGATATAGGAAAAATATCAACCCCTGACGTTATCTTATTAAAACCGACACACTTTGAGCCTGATGAGTATGAGATAATGAAACTGCATTTGCAAACAGGATATGAGCTTTTAATGCAAACAGAGGATTATAAAGAGATCGCAGAGGTGATGCGTTATCATCATGAAAGATATGATGGGACAGGGTATCCGATGGGAATCTCCGGAGATGCTATACCTCCTCTAGCTAGAATAATGATGGTTGCGGATGCATTTGATGCAATGACGACAAACAGGATTTATAAAAAGTCTAAAAGCGTTTCAGAAGCATTGGCAGAGATTAATCAGTGTTCAGGTCAGCAGTTTCATCCTGAAGTTGCAGAAACTGCTCAAAGAGTTTTAAAAGATATAAATATACAGCAGTATCACGATCAGACACCAAATACACCGCTAGAAGAGAAGCGTTTTGCATTCTTTTATCATGACAGGTTAACGGGAAGTTACAATGCTGAATATCTCCCTGTGGTACTTGAAAATGACTATGCCGATCAAAAGGTTTATATCTATAAACTCAATATACATCAGATGAATCAGTACAATAGAGAATATGGTTGGGAAGCGGGTAATTTACTCTTAAAATCCTTATGTAACGAGATTGTTAAAAAATTTAAACATAAACATGTCTTTAGAATTTCGGGGGATGATTTTTTGGTAGTCTCCAAAGAGAACGATATTAACGAGATTTTATCTTTAAGTGCATACTTGAAACAACAAGCTATGTATCTAGGGATATCTTTAGAAAAACATACTCTTGAAAAAGAGGATAGGGATTATTCCAAACTGCTTTTAGAACTACAGTAGAGTAATCCTGTTTCTACCATCACTTTTAGATTGATAAAGGGCAATATCTGCACGTTTTATAGTATCATAAATATCTTCATTGGTTTGAAAGAAAGTCGCACCGATACTGCAGGTGATATTTCCTATAGTTGTGAAGTTGTATTGTTCGATCGCACTTCTTAGTTTTTCAAGTATTTTTTCAACAAATGCTCTCTCTTGTAATGAAACAATTAATATGAACTCTTCTCCGCCCCAGCGTATAAGTGTATCTGTATCTCTTATCGAGTTTTGAATCACTTCAACAAACTCTTGTAAAATAATATCCCCGACATCGTGACCATATGTGTCATTTACCTGTTTAAAGTAATCAATATCGAAAAATGCGACTACTTTTAGTTCATCATTGTAGCGATTATTTTTTGTAAATCTATCAACATTTTGATGAAAATAGGTACGATTATAAGCCCCTGTTAAAGGATCGTGAATCACTTGCTCCTCAAGAAGTCGTTGTTTCTCAATAGATTCAGTGATATCATTAAAATCGATTATGTACATTGTTGAAGCGGGAATCGATTGCACAGAAACATGAAATATAGTTATCTTGCTATCTTTGGAACGAATTGCCACGTTTCTCTTGTCCTGAGGAAGTTTTTGAATCTTCTCTATCCATTCTCCACTTTGGTCATCAGGATTTGGATAAAAGCAACCCTTAATATTGACAAAGGCATCACATATACACGTAAAATATTTAAAAAATTGGTCACTATCTTCAAAATCAAAAAAATCTAAACCTGTTTGATTTATAAAAGTGAGATCAGCTCCATCGCTAAGTACAATAATAGTGGACTGCATATTGAGCATCATCTCTAAAAACTTTTGTAACTGGTGGACATGAAGATGCGTTTGTACCCTTGCTATAAGCTCTTTTGGATTAAAAGGTTTTGTAATATAGTCGTTTCCTCCGATATCAAATCCCTCTACAATGGAGTCTTCATTTTTTTGTGACGTAAGAAATATAATAGGGATATGATCATACTTTTTTTGTTCACGGATTTGTTTTGCTACTTCAAAACCGTTTATGCCAGGCATTTGGATATCTAACAGTATAAGTTCTATGTTAAACTTTTCAATTGCCATAAGTGCTTTCGTCCCATTATGTGCAACACGGAGATCATATTTGTCGGTTAGTATATTTGAAACAATATCAACATTTGTTTGTTCATCATCTACAACAAGAACAATGGGTTTATTATCCATCTGAAATCTCCTTTGCTATTTTTGGTAAAACTGTTTGTAACTCTTCTTCATCAAACTTATCGAAAAGTTTTTTAATATGTTGAGTTTTTGTCTCTGAAAGATAGAATTGTAACGAATCTGTTAAAGTTACAATCTCTTTTTGATCGATATATTGCATATTTTCAATTTGTTTGGTGATTTTCTCAAGCAATGCAAGTGTCTCATTTTGAGTAAGTTTTTCTTCATTGCTAGCAGGTACAAGAGGTATGATCTTTGTTTTTATCTCATCTAGAACACTTTGTAAAGTATCGATATATGTAGATACTCGCTCAGAAGTTACTCCCAACTCCTCAATATCTACTGCTTGTTGGTAGAGTGTATCTATATGGAGGTTTCCACTTGCTCCTTTGATCTTGTGAATTAAAGCATAGAACTCTTTGAGATCATTTTTATAAAGTTTATCGATAATACCCGGTGTAGTTGCATAGGAGTTGTAAAAGTTTTGATAAAGAGAATAAAGAGTCTGCGTATCAATGATAAGGTTTTGTTGAAGTTTCTCAATGTTTATACCCTCAAGTTGCAGTGCTTGCTCCTCTTGAAATTTCTCTTCTATCTCCGTAGTTACTGAAAAATAGAGTTTAATGATATTATCCAGAGCTTCTTTGTCTATAGGTTTAGCGAGGTGGCCGTTCATACCTGATGTTAGTGTTAACTCTTTATCTTTTTCTAAAACAGCAGCACTAAGAGCAATGATCGGTGTAATAAAATCAAACGCCCGTATCTTTTTAGTAGCCTCAAAGCCATCCATAACAGGCATCTGCAAATCCATAAAAATAATATCATAGTGATTTTTTGTCGCCATCTTAACAGCCTCTTCACCGTTGTTGGCTATATTCACGTCAAAGCCGTATTCTTGCAGATATATAGATGCAACAAGTTGATTTACCTGGTTGTCTTCAACAAGTAAGGCATTTTTTGGAGTATTTAGTTTTAACTGTATAGTATCTTGTTCTTTTTGTTGTTGGGTAGAGAGATCTATATTGTGTAGAATATTTTTCTCCTTTAGCTCCTCATGATACTTAAAAGTAAGGAAGAAGTAAAAACTGCTTCCCTGATTTTCTTGGCTCTCTACCCATATATCTCCACCCATAAGTGTTACAAGCTTTTTACAGATCATAAGTCCAAGACCCGTACCACCGTATTTTCTCGTGGTAGAACTATCCCCTTGCTCAAAAGCTTTAAAAAGATTTTCTTGATGTTCTTCAGGGATCCCTATACCGCTGTCTTGGACAATAAATTCAAGTGTAATATCACTCTCTGTTTTGTTAAGATTTTTAATATCTAAACTTATGAAACCATTTGGAGTGAACTTTATTGCATTACCGATTAGGTTATTCAGTATTTGAGTAAGTCTTAGTGAATCACCTATAAGCTTGTTTGGAATATCTTCATCAATATTGAGCATAAATTTCAAATCTTTTTTATGGATCTGCAGGCTGAAGAGATCACTAATAGTTTTGAGCATTGTATCGAGCTGAAAGTCAATTGGTAAGATATCTATTTTCCCGGCTTCTATTTTTGAATAGTCCAAAATATCATTAATAACATGTAACAGGGCATGAGATGAGGAGTGAACTTTATTGAGATAGTCCCGTTGCATATGATCTAAATTTGAGTTTAGTATAACATCGGTGAGACCGATGATCCCATTTAAAGGTGTACGAATCTCATGAGACATATTCGCTAAAAATTCGGATTTTGCTTGGTTAGCTTTATCTGCAATTTGTTTTGCTTCAAAGAGAGCGATCTCATTCTCTTTTTGTTCCGTTACATCTGTAATATAGCCGATAAAATGAGTAATACTTCCATCTTTGTCTTTTTGTGTAACAGTATAGTCTAGTACCCAGCGGATCTCTCCTGACTTTGTAATAATACGGTAAGGTTTATGTCTAAAAAAATCAAGATTATGTTGAATGGCTTCCTCTACTTCATTAGTAACCGTTTGTATATCATCTTGATGGATACATGCTGCATAGGTAACATCATTTGAGAGAAAGTTATCTTTAGAATATCCAAGAAGTCTTTTCACATTTTCTGAAGCATATACGATACTCCATGTTTTATCGTTTGTCCATTTAAAAAGTACAGAATCCCCTTTATCAAAAAGTGAAAGTAAAGAGTTCTGTTCTGCAAGTAATTCCTCTTGTTGCTGCTGTAGTCTTTTCTCCTGAGTAATATTTCTAGCAGATGCATAGATATAGTCTTGATTATCTATATGGATTTTTACAGCGGAGATCGATGCAAGGTAAGTAAACCCGTCTTTTCTTGTATGAACTCTCTCAAGATTGACAGGAGTAGTACTAAGGTTTTTAACTATCTCTTGAAAGTCATCCATAGTAAAGTCTTTATCCCAATCAAATACAGTTAAGTTTTGCATCTCTTCATCAGTGTAACCAAGCAGTTTTTTTGTAACTTCACTATACTGTAGCAGTTTACCGGTTTCAACATCAAGAATAAAAATTCCGTCAGAAGCTAAGTCCATAAGACTCTTATATCTTTTTCTTTCTTGATCAATTTTATTTGTTAACTCTTGAACATGTGAGATGTCATATACGGTTCCAAGGGAACGCACTGGATTTCCTAATGTGTCATATTCTGTATCACATTGTTCTAGAACGTATTTGATTCGACCGTTATTAAGTAAAAGGCGGTGTTCAATTTTATACCCTTTTTTACTCTCTAAAGATTGGATGTATGCATTGTTTACCCGCTCTCTGTCACCTGGATGGATAATTTCTAAAAATGCTTCGTAAGAGGGTTGAAACTTCTCTTTGTCTAATTCAAAGAGATCATATATCTCATCAGACCATGTTAATTCGTTTTTAGCAATATTGTATTCCCAAATACCGAGTTTGGCAATTTTTTTTGCCTGAGAAAGCTGGTCAAGCGCTTTGTCGAGTTTAATTCTATTCTCTTTCTCTTGTGTTATATCGATAATGATGGAAAAGAGCAGTTCTCCTATGTCTGTTTTAATAGGGGAGGAGTGAACTTCTACCGTTCGAATCTCTCCTGATTTTAGTTGATGGTCAAATATAAAAAAGTTTTTATCATTATTAAATGCCTCAGTCTGTTTGCGTTTTACATGATCATCACTGAGAGTATTGATTTGCCCAATACTCATACTGCAAAGCTCATCATGTTTATAGCCGTAAAAAGTTTCTGCACTTTTATTTGCATCTATAATCGCTCCGTTTGTTGGATCGATAAGGAGCATAACGGCATCATGGTTTTGGAACATATTGCTAAAACGTTTGTTGAGTTGCTGGAGTTTATCCTGCAGTTTTTTGTCATCATCTATATCAACATGTGTCCCGGCAATAAGTAAAGGACGGTTGTATTCATCTTTTGTAATAGTTTTAGCACGTGAAAGGATCCATTTGTAACTACCGTCTTTACATCGTAAACGAAACTCTATTTTAAAATCTGTCATAGCATTTTGAGCTAGCTTCTGTGCCTCCTCTTTAGCAAAACTATCATCAGGATGTAAAAGATCTTTCCATACACTCAATTTATTTTCAATCTCGTCATCTTCATAGCCAAGCATCGCTTTCCAAGAGGGACTGAAATAAACTTCATTTGTTTGTACATCCCACTCCCAGTAACCGTCTTTTGTAACGGATAGTACATTTTGAAGGCGGTTAATAGTTTTTTCCGAGGTGTCTTTTGAACGCATAACTGTTTGCTCTAGAGTGTGTCTTTCAGTAATATCTATATGTGTACCCGTCACTAGCGTAACATTGCCGTCTTTGTCTCTTTGAGAAATTTGTCCACGATCGAGTAACCATACATATGTACCGTCTTTACGCTGGACTCTTATCTCGGAATGATAGTGTGATATTTTCCCCTCAAGCATAGAGACAAATTGTTTTGAAGCTTTTTCAAAATCTTGCGGATGGACGATTTTTTTCCATAAAGCAAGATCAAGTAGAACTTCATTCGGTTTATAGCCTAAAATTTTATATATTTGATTAGAGATGAAAAGTTTCTGAGTTGTCGGATAAAACTCCCAGTATGTATCACCATTAGCCTCCATAAACTGAATCATTGTTTTTGTTGCTTCTGAAAAATCAGGAAGGGTGTTTAGGGTGTCCATAATAATAGTTCTCTTTTATCACTTTTTATATACTATTTATTATACTCAGTGTTTTTCTAAATGTTATATTCTGTGGAAACGTTTTGGGAGATTTATCACAGAGTGGGGTTTAGTGTAGCAAATTTTCCCACTTGTGCATTTAACTCCTCTTTAAGGAGAAGATAATTGAGTTTATATTGTAAAACTTTTTTCTTTATCTCAAGAGTCTGTATCTCCCTTTGATTGAGAACAAAAAGGTTACTGCTCCCTAGGAGATATTTTTTATTTTCGGCATTTTCAAGTTGCGTGACGAGTGTAAGTTCCGTTTGTGCATTATCTATATTTTGTTTGAGTAGATTTAAAGAGTTGATGATATTTGTTAAAGAGGTTTCAATCTCACGCTCTTTTTGCTCTTGAATCTTTTCTATGTTTGTTAACGACTTTCCAATAGTGCCAATTTGCGCCTTGTATCTGTTTCGCTCGATAGGAAAAGCAAGATCAAAGGAGAGTTTAAAACCGTTTTCATATTTAAAATCATGAACACCGTATAAAGCGACATTAACTTCCGGATACTGTAATAGGTTAGCATTCTTTTTTTCTAACAACAGTTTCTCTTTTTCATACTCCAACATTTTTAGATCGGGTCTGTTTTGTTTAGCTTCACTGATCGCATCACTAAGCAACATGCTCTTAAGGGGTGTCTGTAAAACATCTACAAAATCGTATTTTTGCAAAAATTTTTCTTTTGAGATATTGAGATATTTTACAAAATTTTCAAAACTGTTTTCATACTCTGCAACAATTGCCAGATACCTCTGTTTTCTGTTTATAAGTTGTTGCTCTGCTTCAATCAGGGCTATCTTTGGAAACAAGCCGGAATCTATCTTCTGCTCTATAAAACTTTTGCGCTTTTGTGCTTTTTGTAAAAGCTCTTTTTCATACTTAACAAGAAGTTTGTTGTAAAGTACACGATGGTAGTTGTTTAAAACTTTGAGATAAAGCAGGCGTAGATTATTGTTGGAATTATACTTTGTCTTTGTACTCTCAAGCAGTGCCAGATCTAAGTTCATCTTTTTTGTATTGGTACCTTGGAGCAGGGCATTAACAGGGAGTTTTACACCCACTAAAACTTCACCCTCATCACTCGTTTTTATATTGTTATATTCCTGAGTCCCTTCCGCTTTTCTGTATGTAGCTATAAACTCCATTCCGTTTTCGATCGGTTTTTTTACCGCAATGTCATAATATTCTCCGGTACTTGCTGGGTATTCTTTATGATCGTACTTTGCATTTAGTGTCGTATCGAATGCACTTTGGTGATAGTTCACTCTCTCTTTTGCCACATACTCCTGATTTAAGAGCGGGTAGACAAAAGGGTTTGTTTCATTAAGATATTGTGTAATAGTGGTAGATCTAAAGATCTCTTTTGCATCTAAAAGAGAGATAGCAACTAAAAAGAGTAGTAAGCCTCTCATTAGTACTTCTCTCTATCTGGATGTACCATCTGCGGCGGCAAGGCATTCATTAAACGCCATAACTGATACCAAATAGGCACTGTAGAGAGTCTCACCCATGCACTTGCCTGTGTCCCGATGCGCAGCTCATCACCTTTTGGCCAAGGCTCTTTTGGATCTTCAACTACATATGCGTAGTAGTATCCCTGTTCATGAGAGATATGTTCAACTTTTTTGACGATTCCGCTAAATGAACCAAACTGTATCTTCGGCCATCCACTGATCTGTAGTGCAGGCCAACCGTAGAACATAATTCTCACAGGTAACCCCTCCTTGATCAAAGGCATATTAAAGTCAGATACTTTTAAACGGAGTGCTTTTTCTGTCACACTTGGAGAGAAGTGTAGAATCTCTTCCCCTTTTTTAAGATATCTGTTCTTATCGTTCTTAAATACCCTTACAACATAGCCGTCTTTTTGTGCAATCACCTCTGCATTTTTATAACGCTCTATGGCAATCGATTGTGTACTGAGTTGTTGGTTGAGATTTTTTAGTTTACTTTTTACCGTTAACGTCGTGCTCTCAATTGTATGGAGCTTATTCGTTGTCTGACTAAGAAATTTTGCTTTCTCTTTTTCTAATATACCCATATTTTTTTTCTCAATCTCAATATCGAGATCGATTTTTTTGAACTCTGCATCTGCTTTGATATAGATGTTTTCAACCTTTTCAAAAGTACGTTTAGATTCTATGCCGTCCTCATAAAGAGTTTTAATTCTCTCATAGTTTACTTTTTCGATCTCATGGTTTTTTTCCAGAGATACTTTTTTAAATTCCAAGCTTTTTATCTTGTTTTGAACCTGTTTGATCTTCTCCTCATAAACCTCCAAACCATGGTTAAGATAGTTCTGTGTTTGGTGGTGTTGCTTCTCAAGGTTTTTGATCTCAAGCTTTGTATTTTCTATCTGATGTTCTAAGTTTTGTTCTATCTGTTCAAGTTTATGTAGATAGTTTGTATCGAGATCCACCATCTTAAAAAGGCTTTCACCTTTTTTTACAAACTGATTCTCTTCAACATAAAACTTCTCTACAAAACCGTCAACCGGTGCTAAGATCGAGTAATCCCTTTGTGTTGGGTCTAGGGCAATTATGCTCCCTTTCCCTTTTACTGTTTGCTGCCAAGGTAAAAAGAGCATAGAAAAAAGGATCAGTGCTATAGTAAAACTAAATATCCATATCTTTTTAACAACGGGGCTTAGTTCAACTTTATCTAGAACGTTAAACTGATACTTATCCATTTTGCTGCTCACTTAACGATAAAGATAATTTGTCTACTTTGTAAAGACCCTCAACAATGTCATAAATATAGTCTATCTGTTTTACAAATCCCTTGAGGGCATTTGTAATTGACACGACAATAATCTCAGCCGCTACAAATTCACCAAGAGGTAGAAGTCCGTTGATTACAAGATAACCACCGAGAATCAAGAAACTACTAAAGACGATCCCCTCCATAATAAACGTGAGTGAAAGTTGTCTTATAATTACTCTAAACATATTGATTCTTGAATCTACAAATTCATTAAGATAGCCGTCAAACTCCTCTAAAACCTCTTTTGGAGTTCCCTCTTTGTATGGGATATGTTGGAGATAATAGATCGTAGAGTGTTTAGCATCTGAACGTGCAATAGCGTAGTTGATACCATTTCGTCCAAGCAGAATAATCAGTACAAAAAACAGAACAAAGAAAAAGAGTCCTGCACTAAAAAGGTAGGGATTAAAAGCAAGAAGGAGTAATAAGCTTACAATTACCTTGATAATAAGACCTGTCCCGTCAAGGAGTAAAACCGGGAAAACTTTTTGGATTGAAGTGATGTCAAAAAAGTAGTTCATCAGTTTATCCATAGAGTGTTTTGTCTCCAGTGCCGCTTTTTGCAAAGCAGTAGCCATTGTAGATATCTTTATACCGCTGCTGACAAAGATTTTTTGTTGAAACTTCTCAATGATGTACTCTTTCATGATTTGTAACATCGTTGTAAGTATAAAAATTACAATTACGATCAAACCGAGGATAAATACGGAAATAGAACTATGTGCTAATACGCTGTTGATGATAAATACGGATGCAAGAGGAATTGATAAAACCAAAATAGCTTCAATAGCAGAATAGTATAAGAGATAAAAAATATTTTTTTTATCCTGGGTAACTATTTCGGCAATATTTTTTAAAATTTTTTTCTCTATGCTCATTAATATACAACCTTTAAAAAAGTCTATTATTATATTGTCAAATAGATAATATCATTTTAACAAATGAAACTATTGTGATTTTTTAAAAATAGAATGAACTTTAGAAATTGTATCATAAAAACAAAAGTGTGTAATTGTGAATAATAATTAATTTTAATAAAAATACAATAAAAATGTGATACCATTCAAGTGAAAATTTTTACGGAGAATATGGACAGATGTTATTTGGGAATAGTAAAGAGCTGGAATTAGAGTTGGCCAAAAAAGATAAACGTATACAAGAGCTGGAATTGGCCTTGAAAAAGTCGGAAACTCAGATAGAAGAGTTAAAATATAAAGCGAATGCTACCAATACAGACAGAGTAATGAACGAATTAATAAAGTCATTAACAGGTAACTTGACTGAAGGGTGTAACAGAGATCTTCATTATCTGCAAAATGACTTGACAGATAATGTAGCTGCACTCGAAGATATTACGGTAAAAAATCAGGAAAGTTCAGATTTTACAACAGAGTGTTCTGTTGAAATAGATAAGCTTGTTGATATTTTACATACTTTACTAGAACATATAACACATACATATACACAAGTAGAGACACTTAACAATAGTGTAGAGAGTATTTCAGATGTTATCAACCTAATTAAAGATATTTCGGACCAAACAAATCTTTTAGCACTTAATGCTGCTATTGAAGCTGCTCGTGCAGGGGAACACGGACGTGGTTTCGCCGTTGTAGCCGATGAAGTAAGAAAACTGGCTGAGCGTACACAAAAGGCGACTGCAGAGGTGGAGATTACTGTTCAAGGATTAAAACAGAATACTCAAGAGGTACATGAACACTCTCGTGCAATGGAGACATTATCTCACCAGTCAAACGACCAGATGAATCTTTTCCAGCAAAAAATGGTACATTTAAGAGAAAATGCATCAGTTATAGAACAAGAAACGACAGATGTAACATACGCTATCTTTACAATTCTTAGTAAGCTTGATCATCTTCTGTTTAAAGCAAACGGCTATAAAACGGTATTTAGACAAGAGGTACATACAGAATTTGCAAGTGAGAAAGAGTGTAGACTTGGAAAATGGTACGACAACGGTATCGGATATGAAAAATTTAGTAAATGTCCAAGCTATACAAAAATGGCCGCACCGCATAAAGAGGTACATGAGAGTATTAAAAAAGCTGTTGAGTGTGTAGAAAAAGGGACATGTACACAAGAATCACAAAATGTTATGACATATTTCAATCAAGCTGAAGAGGCAAGTAAACATGTTATAGAGATCTTAACACAACTCCTCAAAGAAGAGAAAAATTTAAGACACTCCCTTTAATCGCTTTTTAAACAAATACTTAGGATAATAGGTAGATATAAGCAGAAAACAGGAGTCTTTAATGCATATTGTTAGATATTTAATCATTCTTGTGATAGTCAGTGCATTAAATGCCAATGAACCTCAAACTAAAAAGATAGCCTATTTGGTATCTGATTTAAAAATCCCTTTTTGGGATATTATGAGAAAAGGGATAGTCTCTGAGGCAAAAACATTGCACTACGATCTCCAAGTTTACAATGCAGACAACAGTTTAGAAAAAGAGTTGAAAAATACCGTCAAAGCAATTAGGAATAAAGTTGACGGTATTATCGTTTCACCTATAAACTCATCATCCTGTGTTACGATTTTAAAGCTGGCACAACGTGCAAACATTCCTGTCGTTATATCTGATATTGGAACCGATAAAGGTGAGTATGTATCATATGTATCATCCAATAATTATCAAGGTGCTTATGCTATCGCAAAAGTTTTGGCAAAACATATGAAAATGTTAGGCTGGGAAAAAGGAACCGTAGGCATTGTAGCAATCCCTCAAAAACGCTCCAACGGAAAAGCCAGAACGGCAGGCTTTTTACAAGGACTTCATGAAAACAACATCAAAAGTAGTAGTCTAAAACAGCAGGTAGATTTTTCTTATAAAGAGACGTATGATTATACGATGGAGATGATTGAATCTGATCCGAATTTAAGAGCTGTTTGGCTGCAGGGTTCAGACAAGTATCAAGGGGCATTAGATGCTATTAAAGATGCAAGAAAAAGTGGAGAAATATTACTTGTTACTTTTGATGCCGAACCGATTTTTTTAGAGTTAATCCCTCAAGGTATAGTGACAGGTTCCGCTATGCAGCAACCGTTCTTAATGGGTGAAAAAGCGACAGCATTATTAGACCGACACCTTAAAGGGAAAGTTGTTAAAAAGAGTATAGAGCTGCCGGTACTCGCTATCTCTAAAGAGAATATCGATGAAAAGTTACCGCTGATCAAGAGAAATGTTTTAGGATTGAATTTAGATGCTAGATAGGTTAAAGTTAAACTCATTACATGTACACCTGAGTCTCATCATTATTGTGACAGTTTCTCTCTTTTTCGGGTTTTATTCTTTATACCTTTATGTACAAACAAAAAAAGAAGTTGATAGTCAAATGAAAAGTGAGCTTACCAGAGACATAGAATCGGTATCTGGAAGTATCACAAGGTTTATGGATGCATATTCCCCGAATGAATACCAAAAAATTATTATCGATTTGGTCAACAAGCAAAATATTGCAGCAATTATTATTGATGATTACAATATGCAAAGGATTTTAAGTGACAAAAGCTATAGAGTAGGTTATATAAAAGAGAATAACTTAACTGCTGAGATAGATTTTAACGATCCTAAGCAGCTTGCTTTACTTAATCATCCCTATTATAAAGAAACGATAGAACTTAAAAATATAAAAGGTAAAAAACTGGGAGAGGTCACTTTTTTTATATCGAATGAAGTTATAAAAAAAGAGATTGAAAAGATTATTGAGCAAAATATATTTTTAGCTGTATTAACCTCTTTATTTTTGACTCTCATCCTTTTTATCTCAATTAAATACTTTATCGTCAACCATTTAACACGAATTGTTGATGTTATAAGTAACTACGATCAGGATGGTATCCCTGTAGGTGAAGTAGAGAGTGAAGGCTCTTTTGAGATCCGTTATATTATTGACAGAATAAACACTATGATTAGATTGATCAAAAAGTCACGAGAAGAGCTGCATACAAACTATGAACTTTTACAAACTGAAAAAGACAGATTTCAGTTGACGATCAAAGCTACAAATGACGGTATATGGGATTGGAACATGAAAACCGATGAAGTGTTTTTCTCAAAACGTTGGAAAAGTATGCTTGGGTATACAGATGATGAGATCACAAACGATGTAAATGAATGGGAAAAAAGGGTACATCCGGATGATTTGGAAAAAGCGCTCGAAGATCTTGATGCACATCTAAACGGCGAAACGCCGGTATATGAAAATGAACACAGGGTACAGCATAAAGATGGACACTGGTTGTGGATTCTAGACAGAGGTAAAGCTCTATTTGATGAGAATGGTAAGCCGTACAGAATGTTGGGGTTTCATACCGATATGACACAACGCCATAAGTTTATAGAATCTTTAAAAGTGGAGCAAGAAAGGTATAAAAGCTTGCTTGAGCTTTCAAGTGACGGGATTCACCTAATTGATCATGACGGAAAGTTATATGACTATAGTGAATCATTTTTAAAAATGTTAGGCTATACAAAAGAGGAAGCAAAAAATTTAAATGTAAGTGACTGGGATGTTAAAATTCCTGAAGAGGAGATTAAAACGTTTATTCATAAACTGATGAATGAACCTCAGTCCTTTGAAACGATACATAAACGTAAAGATGGTTCAACTTTTATTGTAAGTATAAATGCTAAAGGGATAGAGATAAACGGTGAAAAATATATCTATGCATCTGCCAGAGATGTAACAAAAGAGAAACAGCATCAGTTGGAGATAAGAAGAAAATTACAAAGGTTTGTAGATACGCAGAGCTCTATTGTAATTTTAACAGATGGTAAAAACTTGAAATTTGCCAACAATACTTTTTTAGATTTCTTTGATTGTAAAAATATTGAAGAGTTTTTGAAAACCAATAAATGTATCTGTGAAAGATTTATCAAAGAGGATAAATTCTTCCATTTAGAAAAAGTACAAAAGGGTGAAGAGCATTGGATAGAGAGTTTATTGCATCTTAGCGGCAGACAAAGAGTTGTTGCCATGAAAAACAGTGAAGGGCAAATACATGCATTTAATGTTGCTATTAATAAGTATGAAGGTGATGAGTATATTGTCAACTTTACAGATATCAGTGATACGATGAGTGAAAAGTTTGAACTTGCACAACAAGCATCTGTTGATACACTTACAAGTGCATACAACAGAATGTATTTTAATCAGAATATCGAAAATATTTTAAATCATCATATACACAATAATATGAGCACAGGTATTATTATGTTTGATATCGATAAGTTTAAAGATGTTAATGATACCTACGGACACGATGTCGGTGACTATGTTTTAAAAACACTGGTACAGATAGTACAAAGATATACAAGAACAAACGATAAAGTGATCCGCTGGGGTGGTGAAGAGTTTATTATAATATGTCCTATAAAGGGTGAAGAGACTTTAGAAAAAATTGCAGAGTATCTCCGCAGTACAATTGAAAACTATAAATTTGACTATGTTGAGAAAGTTACATGTAGTTTTGGTTGTGCCATTCATGACCTTGAGAGAGATATATTAAAAACTATAAAAGAAGCAGATCAAAAACTTTATCAGGCAAAAGAGCTGGGAAGAAATAGGGTCGTATGTTAATTAAGCGACTAAAAACTTTATAAATTGACATAGAAATACTACCAACACTCTTTAGATAGGTATAAAATTATGCTATTGAAAAGGAGAAAACATGAATTATGTAATTATTTTAGTTGTTCTGTTTTTCACTGCTTGTACAAGCCACTATCCATCGCTAAAAACTGTGGAGCAGGTTGATATAAAAAGATATAGTGGAACATGGTATGAGATAGCGCGTTATGAACATTTTTTTGAAAAAGGGTGCAGTGATGTCAATGCAACATATACACTCAAAAAGGATGGAGATATTGAGGTGCTAAACCAGTGTATGAAACCAGACGGCCTTTCAAGAGCAAAGGGTGTAGCATATGCTGTTGATAAGACAAATGCAAAACTTAAAGTGAGTTTTTTCCGCCCATTTTACGGTGATTATTGGATTTTGATGCTTGGAGATAATTATGAATATGCCCTTATTGGAGAGGAGTCTCGAGAGTATCTGTGGGTACTTTCTCGAACACCTGCGATGGATGAATCGTTAAAAGAAAAAATTGTTACCAAACTTCCGGAGTTTGGATATGGTACAGAAAAATTGCTCTGGACAAAACATTCAAAGTAATCGATGATGAAAAAGTATCTTTATTTAGCAGGTGTATTATCTTGTACGGCATTAGCACAAGCTGAGGGAAAAAAAGCCGGACTTGAGAAGATGATTCAACCAAAGGTGTCTTACGAATCAAGTTACTTAAGTGATGCTGTAGTAGATGGATTTAGCGGTGGTGCAAAGGTGAGTAAAAACACAATTCGCATCAACAATATGATAGCAGGACTAAGCTATACGAACTGGACATTTAAATGGCACGGGATCGATAAACTTCCTTTTGGGGATGGAGTGCATGAGCCTTTAACACAGATGCATAGTATCAAACTTAATGCCAATATCCCTTATTTCATAAGTGAAAAATGGTTTTGGCTTACATCGTTATCTCTAAAGTCTACTTTTGAAAAAGAGACAAAGGATTCTTATGCGATCGGGTTTTTCAGCTTTGGAACATATAAGCTTGATAAGGAGCATGCCATTACAGTTGGGGCATTTGGGAATTACCATCCAACAACCACTATAGCACTTCCTGCACTCAGTTACAGTTACCGTGCCAGAGCAAGTGATGGTTTTAAGGTAATCCTTGGATTTCCTCGTTCATATGTTGGTTACCATATAAATGAAGATCTTTTAATCCGTGCAGGATTTATCTATTCCCAGTCTGTGATCCGCTTGAGCGATGAAAGCTACATTACACCAAGTGGTTTTGTAGAGGCAAAAGATTATCTAAATAATTTTGGATTTGCTTATGAGTTAAGTAATCATATCAATCTTGAAACAGACCTGCTGTACTCTTTAAGACGTGAGTTTACGATCTTCTCAAAAGATGCCAACGAACTTAACAGCTATATAATAAAACCTTCATTGGGGATAAACCTCAGGCTCTCTTACCTTTTTTAAAACGAACAGACAAAATAAAGAATACAACAGAAGTTTTGTGATCTTGAAGCGTTATACCGAAAAAATGGCTTTATGATCGAAAGAGTTCTATAAAATTTTAGAAGAAATTGAACTTATAAATATTTTGTTTGTGTACCAATAAGTTACAAAACAATATATTTTCAGAAGCTTAAAAAGCCTCTGAAAGTATTGTATATAGGTGTTTATAGATTATTCAGCTACTTCAACTTCAACTGGAGTTGATTCCCAGATACCGTGTTTAGTACAGTAACCGTGAGCTACAAGGTTTAGTTTTTTACCCATTGGACGGATATTAAAAGTTACTTCAGCGTGAGATTTTTCATTTCCTAAAGTACCAGGTACGAAAGAAGCAGAAGCTAATTTAGTTTCACCATTGAAAAGAGTGATAGACTCGATGAAGTGATCAAAATCATCTGGGTGAGTATATTCTTGACCCATTTTTACATTTACTGCAAGCATCTCACCTTTTTTTGCTTCACCTTCTACTGTGATGAATGGAGAGTGACGATCAATAAGGTCTTTTTTCGCTTCTCTTTCTACTGTGTCAATATCAACATATTTGTTAATTTTTGGCATTTTCTATCCTTTTTTTTAATTTAATTGTAGTATTGTAACCATAAAAACTTTTAGCAAAACATAAATAAGAGTATATTTGTCTTATTTAAGTCTTTTTTTATTTTCTAAAGTTACTTTCCTCTATTATAACAGGATAAAAGTAACCATATCCAAAATCTTTGTCTTTTGCTAATTTTCCTGATGCATAAACAACATCTCCGGGCTTAGGTGTATTTTGTGCAGTTGTAAAAACAAGATCGTCCATATTTTTAAATCTACTTCCATCTTGGATATGTACCCAGTTTTTTCCCATAATTCCTGATGAAACTTTAGTGACTTTTCCTCTGACAGTTATATTTTTCGCTACATATTTTTCACGATTTTTAAACATTTCAGCTACTGTGAGGGTATTTTTCATTTTGTATTGAGAAGTTAAGATATCGGGCTTAAATTGAATTGTTTCTTGTGTATGTCCAGAAGTAGAGGCATCTCCTGCAAACAAGATATTGTCAAAAGTGCGGTTGAGTGTTTTTGAATGGAAGTTCTTCATCCATCCTTGTTCAGTAAAAGAGATGTTATCGCCTTTTTTTACATCTCTTTGTGTCATTGCGATCCAGTAAGTGTTCTTTCCGTCATCGACTTTCATGTATGTATAGCCGCCGCTGTTCATATTTTCGAGTACTTTTGCAGTATGCGGCGTTGCAGCATAAAGTGAAGCCCCAAGGAGTAAAGCAAGTGCGATCTTTTTCATCTATTTAACCTTTTTTGTCACATTGTACATAAGTTTGAACAACAAGCGTTTAATATAAGTATTTAAAATATTAGATGTGATAAAGAGATACAAGAAGATCGCAATCCTCAAGTTACATTATGTCACCGCCACATTGCAACCCTTCAAACCATGTTAGAAACTTCTCGACATCCTCCCCTTTAAAAATAGCACCGTGTTGAGGAGCGATCATATCTACATCATATTTTCGTACATTGTGGACCCATTTTTTTGTGAAGTGATTTCCCGCCATATAGCGTTTATGAAATGCTTCAAGTAGTGTCAGGTGTTTGTCAAAGTTATGAACCTCTTTATAGATGTCATGCACAGGCATTACGGCTGCACCTATATCTCCACTAAAGAGAATTTTTGAGCGACTGTCATACAGAGTAAAGTTTCCAGGTGAGTGGAGAAAGTGTGCCGGTACAAACTGTAAATAGTTGTCACCAAAACTTATTTTTGCCCCCGGATCGGGTAAAGGCATAATACGTTCTAGATCCATCAGCCCGTAATGACTCATAAATCTACTCCAAAGACCTGAAATAATGATTTTTGCAGTAGATGCTACACTCCATTCTGCAATAGAGCCGGCTACGTCAGGATCTTGATGAGAATAAAAAATATATTTTAGTTTATCTACACCTAAATGGCGTTCTACTGCATCATACATCTCATTAAAAGCTGACTGGCTTCCCGGATCGATTAAAATACCGCTGTTGTTTTGAATGATCAAAAACTGGTTAACGGCAAGGTAACTTTCTTCTTGTTCCTCATCATCAAAACTAAACATAATGCACTTATGTACACCGTCATCATAAAGTATTGTTTCATTTTCCATTAATGTTTCTTCTTAAAAATAAAATTGCAATATACAAACAATTTTTTAAATTAAAAATGTTTGATAAATTATTTATATTGTAACTAAAAAAAAGGATATTTATCAAATTGTTGACACATTGTTTTCATATATTTTACTATATAGAAATATTGTAGTACAATTGAACAATACAACTGTTAAAGTATCCTCAGTTAAAGCTCCCCTCACTGATAATTGGAAGGAGTCTCCTGAGCCTGTTTCTGATGAACATTACAGTAACCTCATAACAAAGGATAAATGATGATGCTTGTAAAAAATGTTTTAGCACTATTAATAGTGAGCAGTTCTGTGATGGTAACTTCTACTCAAGCGAAAGAGGACTCCATACAAAAGGGACAACGTATATCTGGAATTGAAACAAGAGCGTCTCTTGTTGTTAATAAATCAGATTTTAAAAAATATTTTAGCGGCGGAGAAGTACGTATCGATTTCCTCTATCCTGCAACTGACGCACATACACATTCAGGAGCTTATGTAACATTCGAGCCTGGTGCAAGAACAAACTGGCATACTCATCCGGCCGGTCAACACATGATTGTCACATCGGGTGTGGGGTATACTCAGACATGGAAGGGAGAAAGACGTACCATTAAAGTCGGTGATGTCGTATGGTGTCCAGTTGGAGTAAAGCATTGGCACGGAGCGTCAAAAGATATTGCTATGACACATCTTGTTATTACAGGTAGTGATAAGGATGGTAAGAATGTTGAATGGCTTGAGCCTGTTAATGATGAACAATATTCAGGAAAATAAGGAGTTGAGATGAGACTTAAGATATTTACTTTTTTGTTTTCTCTTTTTAGTGCTACATGTAGTTTTGCGGAACAAACAGATCAGGGTATGGATATATTAAATGTAAGACAGCAGGCTATTATCTCGATCTCAGCATTTACGGCAAACGGTGATATTGTAAAACTAAAATCGGAATTGAATGCTGGACTTGAATCAGATTTGAGTGTGAATGAGATCAAGGAGATACTTATTCAGCTTTATGCTTACTGTGGATTTCCGCGAAGTCTCAACGGCATTAATGCATTTATAGATGTAATTAAAGAGCGTGAAGCGCAGGGGATTAAAGACAATATTGGAAAAGAAGCAACACCATTGCCAAAAGATATGGATAAAGATGCATATGGTGCCAAAGTAAGACGGGAATTGGCAGGTTGGGATAAAGAACCACCTGCGCAGGGGTATCAACTTTTTACTCCCGTTATGGATGTATATCTTAAAGAGCATCTGTTTGCAGATATCTTTGCAAGAGATGTACTAAATCATCAAGAGCGTGAACTTGTTACCATTGCGGCATTAGCAGCAATGAGTGGAACCCAGGGACAGCTTCAGTTTCATTTTGGTGCTGCAATAAATAGTGGTTTTACTCTTTCGCAGATGTATGCATTTGTAAAGGTTTTAAATATAAAAATTGGTCAAAAAGAAGCAAAAATAGCAGATAAAGTTTTAAGTGATGTTTTAAAAAGCAGAGGAAATAAAACTTAATGAGATTAAGTATAATATCGATAGTTCTTTTTATCGTTGTAACAGCTGTGTATGGTGATAAAAATACTAATAGTTTAAAAGGGAAGATAATGCAGATCAGTGTTAATTCAAATGGGCAAACTACTGTATTCCAACTTAATAACTCTGAGGCAGCAAAAGAACTGTATGCTCAATTGCCTTTGGATATTGAAGTTGAAAACTACAGTAACAATGAAAAAATATTTTATCCTCCCAAAAAATTAACAACTAGTAAAACACCTGCAGCTGATGCAAAAACAGGTACACTAGCTTATTATGCCCCGTGGGGTAATGTAGTTATGTTCTATAAAGACTTTGGAACTGCCAACGGTTTGTATGAACTTGGATATGCGGTTTCTGGGGTAGAACATATTAAAAATATGTCTGGAATGATACAAATTACAAAGTAGAAGAAGAACCACAATTACTTACCATATTGTAATCCTTTAAATTCTCTGATTAACGCCATTTGACGCTTTGATAAATAGTTAATTAGATTTTTTTGTGTATTGGGCTTTGGTGCAAGTTTTATTACTACATGAAATTCATGTTTTTCCTCTGTAATGTATAATATTTTACCTTCACAGTTAATGATTAACGGTTGTTTCCCAGCAGAAGAAAAAACCATGTCAACAATAACTTTTTCATCTGTTTGAAATCCTGCCGGAAGTGAAAGAAGTGAAAGACGCACTGCATCTACCGAGAGATTGAGTATTTTGACATAGTCTCCAAACTTATGCCCTTCATAAAAAAGTGAAACTTTATGATCATCTTCAGGAGTAAGACGGATTGAACTGCGTTGTGTAGGGGATGCTGTTAAAAATTTGAAATCAGCAACACTTATACTTTGCTCTTCATAATTAACACTGTTTATTGACTGACAAAGAATGTCTGCAGGAAAAAGGGAGTGCGAAAGTATCAATTTACCCTCATGATGAGCACATCTTTGTTGCAGGTAAGTGGTTTGAAGAGCAACTCTGTTCTCATCTGCTTGAACAATAATTCCTTTATTTGTTACTGTCAGACCCTTATAAAGATTAAACAGTTTTATTTCAGTGTGATTTCTTTGTATAGATTGCAATAGATTGATGAATGTTGATTGGTTTGTTTCTTCTTCATCAAGTTGTGATTGTTTTTCATCAAACAGTTTTAGCAAGTTGAGATCTGTAATGTCGTCTAAAGATACAAGATAGTAGTTGTCTTGGTTCTCGATCTTTGTCATTCTAAAAACAAAATGGTGAAATTCATGTTCATGATTTATTAACTTGACATGATAAAGTTTATTTAGGTTCTCAAGAGCCTCTTCGTACCAGTTACGATCTTCAGTATTGTAAAGAAAGTTCTTGTGCTCAAGAAAAGTATCTCCTATAGAATGAAACTCTATATTGAAACTCTCTATATCATCAACCTGGAAAAAATTTAAAAAAGTCTCATTAACTATGATAGGTTCGTCTTCTTTATAAAGCATAAGGAGATTATGTTGCGAGTTGAAAATAGTTTCTACATAGAAGTCAAAGAGCTTTTGTTCTGTTAAAAGTTTGACCTCATGCAGGGCATCTAAAAGTGCTTCTAGTAGTTTATCGGTAACAAGCGGTTTTTTTAAAAAACGATAAACTCCAATATCTAAAGCTTTATGTAAAGTGTCAGAATCTTCATTTGGAGCTGTAACAATAACCTTTGTCTGAGGTGCTATTTTATGAATTTTACCAGTCATCTTAAAACCGTCCATATGAGGCATTTCAAGATCTGTTATGACAATAGGTGTATGAATAGTACGAAAAACTTCTAAGCCCTCTTTCCCATTGCTGGCAGTATAGATATCATCGAAGAACTGTTCTAAAAAATGGGTTGCTTTTTCTCTTAAACGTTCGTTGTCTTCCACGTATAAAAGCTTTACACCTTTTGTCAGTTCTTTAAGCTCTAATAACTTTTTTTTATCTATGTTTAAACCCATGTGATTATCTTAGCAAAAAATATAACTTATCGTAATAAAGTAATAAGTTTGTTTACAAAATTTTCATTGATCTGTGTAGACATCGTTTTTTTCATTAACATTAATGCATCAAAACTTGAATAATTTTCTCTAAAAGTTCTCTTTGTTGTTAATGCATCAAAAATGTCACATACACATAAGATCTGTGCATAAGTAGGAATTTGTGAGCCTATAAGATAGTTTGGATAACCTGTACCGTCTAATTTTTCATGATGAAATTCAATACCTTGTATAATCTCTCTTTTTTTAATCCCCAACTCTTTGGCAAGTTCTACACTTTTTATAGGATGCGATTGCATCTCATCAATCTCATTTTGTTGTAACCCTGAAGGTTTATCTAAAATCTCTTTGGCAATATTGAGTTTGCCTATATCGTGTAAAACAGCTGCAAGGGCAATCTCAATCAACTGAGAATGCTGCATTCTAAGCTGACGTCCTAAAAGAACTGAGAGTACACAAACATTTACATTGTGTGAAGCTACCGTATATGTGTCTTGAAACAGGTTAATAAGTTTTCCTATAGAGATATTTGACTGTTCTATAGTAGATACAAGATCTTCTGCCCATTCATATAACTTCTCTTTTTTTATACCTGAAACTCCTTGTGCAAAAAAAGCATCCATCAGTTTTACACCGCTTGTATATACCTTTTTTAATCCATATTGAGAGGTCTTTTGTAAGGTGTTTTTTACCTTCTTTTGTATGATGTTTGGTTCAAATGGTTTCACAATATAGTCACATGCGCCTAGCTCTAGAGCTTTTTTTACCGACTCTGCCTCTTTAGAACCGGTAACAAACATAATTGGGATTTCAAGTTGCAGTTCTTTATGTAAATATTCTGCAACTTCAAAGCCGTTTTTATCAGGCATCTGAATATCTAACAATATTAAATCAGGTTGGAAAGATTGAGCAGACTCTATCGCATCAGAAGCATTACTCGCTAAGTGAACATCATAGTCACTTCCAAGTATCGCATCTAAAAAGTGTAGGTTAGTACTTTCGTCATCGACAACAAGAAGCTTTTTTTGTGTATATCTCATATAAATTATTTAACTCTTCTATTTTTGAATCTAATGTGAGTTAATTGTATCATATATTTAACCCCCTTGTTATTAATTAACAAGAGTTTAACCAATAAGAGTGTAAAATCGCGTCAATTTAATAAAAGAGTATGGATTATGTTAAAAACTTTACTAATTGAGATAGGTGTTGAAGAGCTACCGGCTGTTCCACTGTTAAAAGAACTAAAAAATATAGAGAAAAAATATGCTGATATTTTAGAGAAAAACAATCTTTTATGTGAGTTTGAATTTTACTATACACCTCGTCGTTTAGTGCTTTGGCATAGAGAATTTAAAACATCTCAAGATGATTCTGTTGAAGAGTTCTTCGGTGCACCTCTTGCAGTTGCATACAAAGATGGAGAACCGACTCCTGCAGCTAACGGTTTTGCAAAAAAATGTGGTGTATCTTTAGAAGAGTTAAGTACAGCTGATAAAGGTGGTAAAGAGGTACTTTACTATAAAAAAGATGTAAAAGGAAAAGCATCTACTGAACTACTTCCTGAAATTATAGACACTTGGATCAAATCACTTGATTTCGGAAAATCTATGAGATGGGGATCATTAGATGAAAGTTTTATCCGTCCTATCCGTTGGGTAAATGTACTGTTAGATGATGAGCTTGTGGATCTAGAACTTTACGGAGTAAAATCTTCTAAAACAACTTTTGTTCATCGTATCGCCAACTTTGATGCTATGGCTATTGATGGTGCAAAAGATTACTTTAACAAATTAGAGACAAACGGTGTACTTCTTTTCCAGGAAGAGCGTGCGAAAAAGATCCTAAACGACATCAAAACACTAGAATCTGATAACGGTATTACAGTTGAGATTGATGAAGAATTATTTGATGAAGTTGTTGCCATTAATGAACATCCAACTGCACTTTTAGGTTCATTTGATGAGGAGTTCTTGGCACTTCCTCCTGAAGTTATCATCACGTCTATGAAAGAGCACCAAAGATATTTCCCTGTATTTAAAGATGGGAAATTAACAAACAAGTTTGTAGTTGTTGCAAATGCATACACAAATGACTTTAGTGAAGTGATTGCAGGGAATGAAAGAGTACTTCGCCCGCGTTTAGCTGATGGTATGTTCTTCTGGGAAAATGACCTTAAAAACGGTCTGAGCACTGCAGGACTTGAAAAGATTACTTTCTTTAAAGGTCTTGGAAGCGTAGCTGATAAGATCCAAAGAGAGGCAAAAATCGCTTCTGTTTTATTTGACAAGTTTGCCCTGGATGCTTCAAAAGAGGACTTAACGACTGCAGTTGAACTTGCAAAAGCAGACCTTATGAGTGAAATGGTATATGAATTCACTGAGCTTCAAGGGATTATGGGATACTACTACGCACAAAAAGGTGGATACTCTGATGCAGTAGCAGTTGCGATCAAAGAGCAGTATCTCCCAGCCGGTGAGGAGAGTGAGCTTCCATCTACTCCACTAAGTGCAGTTGTAGCACTGAGCTTAAAACTGGATACTCTTTTAGCACTCTTTAGTATAGGTCAGATCCCAACAGGAACACGTGACCCGTTCGCACTTCGCCGTGCGGTAAACGGAATCGCTAGAATCGTAAATGAATTTGGATTTAACTTCAATATAGATACAGATATAAAAGAGTTAGCTGCGATTTATGAAAACAAGATTGACTTTGAAAAACTTGAAGGTTTTATCTTAGAGCGTATCAAACGTTACTACAAAGTAAACCCTTCAATCATCGAAGCTGTACTTGCTTCTGGTGAAAGAGAACTTCTTGCCCTTGGTCAGAAAATCGATGCACTAAATAACCTTGTAAACTCTGATGGATTCTCAGAGGTAAGTTCAACTTTTAAAAGGGTTGCAAATATTACTAAAGATGTTGATATGTCTGGAGAGTTTGCGATCAATGAAGCTTTATTTGAAGACGATAGCGAAAGAAAACTATTGTCTCGTTTCAATGAAGTAAGTGTAAAAACTTACGAAAACTACGAGTATGAACTTGATGCATTACTTGGATTAAAACCTGAGCTTGATAACTTCTTTGACTCTGTTATGGTAAATGCGGAAGATGAAGCGGTTAAAAATAATCGTAAAGCGCTTGTAAGTGCGATCTACAAAGCTATTTTCAAAATAGCGGATATTAAAGAAGTAAGTATCTAATGTATGATGTTGCAGTTATTGGTGCAGGCATCAATGGCTGTACAACTGCATACTATCTTCATAAAGCGGGTCAAAACGTTGTTGTTTTTGATCAAGGTGGTATTGCATCGGGTGGCAGTGGAGCTGCCGGTGCATTTTTATCACCGAAATTCGCAAAAGGTGGGGAGTTAAAAGAACTAATAAACTCTTCGCTTGATGTTGCACTTGATTTCTACACAAAAAACTTCTCTCAGCATATAAACCATCATAATCTTTTACATATTGCCAAAGATGAAAAAGATGCCCAAATTCTCAAATATTTTAAAGAACATACTGATATAGAAATTCTAGATAATCCCCCATTTATACCTGATAATGAGTATATATATACCTCAAAAAGTGCTCTTGTTGACGCACAAAGTATGTGTGAAGCATTAATAGAAGGGATAGAATTACATCAAGAGGAGATTAGCTCTTTAGAGTTGCAAGAGGGTGTATGGAATTTAAACGGTAGATTTAAAGCTAAAAAGGTGGTGATAGCAACCGGTGCCTATGAACATAACTTTTTTACACAGCCGTATCAGATGCTTCGAGGTATCTGGGGGCATCGCATAGATATAAAAACCTCTACAAAAAACGAGACTTCTATCCATCAGTTTGTCTCTATATCAGCGGCAAATAACGGCGTGTTGTCTATCGGTGCGACACACAATGTACATTACCATCCCCAAAGAAGTAAAGAGCCTTATAACTTTGAAGAGGGAAGAGCAGAACTGCTTGAAAAAGCTTCCAGAACTTTAGAGCTTCAGGATGTAGAGGTGATCAAAGATTACGTGGGGCTTCGCAGCGGGAGTTTTGACTATCTTCCGATCGTGGGAGAAGTTGTAGATGTCCAGCAGTCTCTAAACACTTTAGGTAAAAAAGAGTTCTATCAAAAAAAGCCTGATCTCTCTAAAGCAGTTGCATATGAAAATCTTTATATGATTAACGGGAGTGCAGGGTACGGATATGTACTAGCCCCTTATCTAGCACAAACACTAGTAAAAAATATTTTAGAGGGGGAGAGTATTCCATCTTCGTTAAATCCTGCGAGATTTTTTTTCAGATGGGCAAAGGGTGAGAGAAAAGATTAAGGAAGTCTCACCATTTTTGGTGTACCATCTGCAAATATCTCTTTAAAAGCGTTTGCAACAAGTTCTCTGTTTTTTCCACCCATAAGCGGAGAGATAAAGTAAGCGATATCCATCGCCTCATCTATATCGTGATTTCTGTCATAGATGAAAACTATTTGTTTGTCTAGTTTTTTAATATGTTCAGTTAAATCTCTTGCATAATAATTGATAGCTGTGTGATCTCTCTCATATTTATGGCCGATGCCAAAATAGACAAACTTGCCGCTTAGACGGATATTTGGGATATCAATGTAGTTTAATTCTTTGTCGTGGCGAGTAAGCTGCATAGATTTTAGTTTTTCAAGATCTTTTTCAAACTCGTCAAATACAAAAGCAGGGGCATTTTCTCTGTTATAGTTAAAAAGGTATTTAATCTCTACCAGTTTCCCTTTATATGGATGTTTCAGTCCCGCATTTAAAATATGACTCATAGGATTGTCATTTAATTCTACAAACTCGTCATATTGCTCAAAACCATCCTCTTGTAAAAACTTGCTAGGTTTAAACCCTTTAGGTGATGTCTCAGGGTGATATAAAAAGATAGTCCCTGCAACTGTCTTTCTTTTTTTCTTTAACATATTTTCAAGGTCTGCCGTAGTGATAGATTCATCCTCTTCATTAAAATAAATATAATGCTCTACAAGATAGTCCATATCGAAGTTTGTTTTGTATTTTCCAAATATTTGCATTATAATTCCTTGATCGTCGTATTGTTTAGCGAATTATACTAAAATAAGATTATGATTTATATAGCATTTATCCTCTTTACACTTTTTATCCTCTTTTTTGTATTGTATCAGTGGCAATATTTTCTGATATTCTCCCCTACATATATAAAAGAGAGACGTTTATGTGAGCAGTGTGAGCCTTTAGAGATTGTAACAGATGACGGTATCTCTTTAGAGGGTGTAGTTTATGAACCTAAAGAGTTTAAAGAAACACTTCTCTTTTTTGCAGGGAGAAGTCATGACAGTGTAGCACTTATTCAAAAGCTTCAGGCCACTTATCCAAAAAGCAGAATTATCACTTTTAATTACCGTTCTTACGGTAGAAACAAAGGAAGCGTTACTGAGAAAAATATGCTTGAAGATGCTTTGCATATTGCAAAAATAGTACAAAAAAACTATGGAGATTTTTACCTTTTGGGATTCTCCATCGGCTCATCACTCTGTGCTTATATTGCTTCGAAAATGAAAGTAAAAGGGGTGTTTTTAGTCGGAGCTTTTGATTCTATTCCTCTAATTGCAAAGATAAAATTTAACTGCTCAATTCCGGAGATGTTTATAAAGTATAAATTTCCTACAATAGAGTTTGTGCAAAATATTGAGAGTGATACCTACATCTTTTTAAGTCAGGATGACGATATTACATATATAGAAAATGGACGCAACTTATCTAAAAGTGTCAAAAATCTCACTTTTTACAAAGAGTATGAAAACCTTTCTCACAAAGAGTTGTTATGGGATGAAGAGGTTGTCGGCTATATTAACGGGGTTGTAAACAGATGAGTTTTGGATTGTTGGTAAAAAAGTTTATTAGCTTCTTTTTTGAGCCTATAGGGATAGTAATAACACTGTTGCTTCTAGGGTTATACTTTCTTTATACAAAAAGAGTTTATAGAGCGAAAAAGTTCTTTTTTGGAACCATTTTGAGTCTCCTATTTTTTTCCTATCCTCCGTTTGCAAATTTTTTAGTAAGCGGTTTGGAAAACCAGTATCCGAAGTGTGAGTATAGAGATGAAATCAAGTATATCCATGTTCTTGGAAACGGACATACTACCGATAAATCGCAGCCTATATCTTCTCAAATTACAAATGACGGGACAAAGAGAGTTTTAGAGGGGGTGATTCTGCATAGAAACATTCCTGATTCCAAGATCATTTTTACAGGGTTTGCAGGACGGACAGACACGCCAAATGCGATTATGAATGCAAAACTTGCTTTTGCTTTGGGTGTAGATGAAAACTCTACGATCGTAAATCCTCAACCTGAAGATACAAGAGAAGAAGCAAAGTTTACAAAAACAGTAGTAGGGGAGAAACCTTTTGTGCTTGTAACATCGGCATCACATATGCCGCGTGCTATGATGCTGTTTGAATCACTCGGTATGCATCCTGTAGCTGCACCTACAGCTTTTTATAAAGATGACGACATCAGTTGGCTAAAAGCACCGAGTGCTCATGCATTTTTGTTTCAACACTTGCAATGCATGAGTATGTCGGCATTCTTTATGCAAAGATTAAAGCAGTTTTTTCATAAGCTCTATGTGGTAAGATTCCTGGAAGTTGATAAAGTCGAAAAACTTACTTAGTTTTTCATCTTTAATAGCATCGCTTAACTCTTTACACATCTCTTTTGCAGCTTCCTCTTCAGCTATACCGTCGTGAACAAACTTCTCTAGATCTTTTACGATATAAGTTAGTTCATGAAGTTGTCTTGGAAGTGCTAAGATACCAAGACGAGCCATCATGTTTCCAAAAGATTTGAGATGAAAGTGTGATTCATCTACCAGGTCTTGAAACACGTTAAAATGTAGAGCATTGTTTGTTCGTGTCTGCATATAGGCATAGACTAAAATAAGCTCATATTCTTTATATGACTCTTCAAACAAAAACATCGTTAAAGCATCAATACTTGACTGATCAAGATTTTCCCATTCCCTTTTCATATTAAAGGCTGTGATGGCCTGATTGTTCTCATTAACAGCCAGGAGTTGTTCAATATATTCTAAAAGGTAATCATCATCAGTTTTGAGACGTTCACCCAAGATCGAAGCAGGGTAGAGTGTTTGTGCCTCTTTTATTTGCTCTTTAAGGGTGTTTAGAACTTCAAATACAGAATTGTGCTTAATAAGTTGCCATTCACGATCGTAGTTGTAGTTATCGTTGTTTTCTAAGATGTCGTCTCCGAGCCATTTCATATGGCGAAATGCTATTTGGGAAAAGTCATATAGGTGTGACTTTATTGTTTCATCGTTGATCGCAAAAGAGGCAAATAAAATGCCGAGCCAGAGTTCATGTTTCTTTTGATATGTTTTATTCATTTTCAGTTTCCTCTTCAGTAACCTCACAACTCTCTTTCATTTTAAACACATGCAGCTCTTCATCTGCACCGTTAAGTCTGTTTTCATAGTTTTTTATCGAAGCCATAAATGCAGTAAATACAAGGTTGGCACATGTTTGTTGCTGTTGGGACATCTTCCCGAGTTTTTCATTCATCTTTTGAATTGCTCTGTTTGCATACTCGATATCATTTGTTTTTATCATCTCTGAATACATTGAACCGATTACAACCGTATCTTGGCATCCGTTTGTTGCAAAACGTACATCAGTGATAGTCTCTCCATCAAGCTTTGTATAGAAGATTACATACTCTTTTGTTTTTTCATCAAGTGCTACACCGACACCGTCTGCATCATCAAGTTTTCCGTAGTTTTTCGGGTCCATTAAATGTTCCAGCGTTTCAGGGTTTACACCTTCTGGCATCTTTACATTTTCAAACATTACAACTCCTTTTTAGTATTTCACTTTAGCCAAGTACAAACCGTTTGCAGGTGCCGGTTTGAGTCTATGATCTTTGCTACCGTCAAGCTTCTCTTTGATCTGTTGTGCGCTCAAGTCTAGAAGTGCACCCGCCATAAAGCGGATTTGTGTACGTAAAAAACCGTTTGCTTCAAAGTAGAGGATAATAAGGTCCTGATGTTTGTATGCAAACGCTTTATATATCTCTCTTACACTGCTTTTTGTGTCACTTCCTGTTTTCATAAAGTTTTTAAAGTCATGTTGACCGATAAAAAGTTTGATCTTTTGTTGGAGTGTATTGAAGTTTACTTCATTAACAAAGGTGATAAAGTCATTCTCAAACGGATTGGATTCTCCCACTTTGATTACGTATCTGTAAACTCTCGATTTTGCTCCATAGCGGGCATGAAAATCATCTGCAACTTGGAAGATACGTTTTACGTGTATAGTTTTTGGAAGCATCTCATTAAGTACTTGTTTGAGTTTTGTAAGATCATCCCAAAAAGGGGGTAGATCAAAGTGTGCTACCTGGTAAGAAGCATGTACACCTTTGTCTGTTCTCCCGCTTGCAACAGTTTTAGAAGTGATTCCCAGCTGTTTTAGCACATTTTCTAGCTGTCCAAAAATAGTATTTTGAGAACTTTTTTGGATCTGTGAACCCAGAAAGTGGGTCCCGTTATATGAAAGTACTACAGCTACACGCATCTAAAATCTTTTTGCTATAGTTTTTCTGTAGATTAGATAGGTACTCATTAACCAAGCTAGTGCTACTATGTAGATTGTATGGTATCCGAGTGTACGGTGCAGAGACATTGCAGCACCGTAGTAGATGATAATTCCTAAAAATATATAGAGATATATTTTTGACTTTTGATGTCTTGCATGAACTACTCCGATAGCTACTATTAAAAAGATAGAAAGGAGAGGAAAGAGACTTAAAATAGTATCTGTTATAAGAAGTCTGTCTTTCTTTTTTCTTCCATCTTCATCACTCCAAAACTCTAATGGCATCTGGTATGTTTTTAAAGATGCTTGAAGTGTATCGTAGATAGTCATCTCTTCAAAGTTGATCTGGGTAAACTTGTCTTTTGAGTAGCTATATCCCTCACCGTTTTTTAGTTCCAGCTGTAATACACCGCCGTCATTGATAACATCTGCTTGTTTTGCAGAGATAAGGATCTCTTCATCAGTTTCTTTGTTAAATAAAAAGACATCTTCATATCTTTTATTCTCTTTGTCCTCTTTTCCTATGTATAAAAGCCAGTCTCCGAAATTGTTTCCAAATTCACTTGCAGAAAGGTTGAATTTTGCTTCACTTTTTTTCTGATCGATGAAGTTGTCAGAGAGGTTGTCAGTATGTGGGTACAACATAAAAAAGTTGATAAATAAAAGCACAGAGAGTAAAAAAGCGGGTACAAAAAGCGTTTTTACTAAAAATGATGGTTTTATTCCAAGTGCAAAAATAACTACGATCTCATTGTCGTTTGAGAGTTTGAAAATTGAAAGAACTGCTGCAATAAAAAATGAGATTGGTAGTGTATAAAACAGGATGTCCGGCAATACGAACATATAGAGTTTTACCATATCCAAGAGGGAGAGTTTAATGATCGCCGTATAGGTTGCAAGCTTGATCGAGAAGATCATTGAAGCAATCACAAACAGCGGTAAAAACATCGATAAAAATACCGACGAGAGGTTTGAAAGTATATAACGTCTGAGTTTATTCATTAAAAGTTTGCCTCAATATATGCATAAATTTGTGTATCGTAGATAAAAGTGATAATTGTTGCCAGTGCTAAAAACGGCACAAATGGAACACGTTGTTGCTCCGGGGGTCTGTTTAAAAGCAAAAGCATAACTGGCAGTGCTAAAAGTGCCGATAAAAATACAGCAAAAAGTCCAAGTTTGATCCCTAAAAGTGCACCCATTGTAGCGGCAACCATAATATCGCCTTCACCCATCGCCTCGATCATAGGAGTGCGATCGTAGTGTTTATTCCACGATGTTTTTGTTTTTAGTCCTGCACGATATACAGATGATGTAAGATAATATGAAAGTGCAAAACGAAGGAGAGTGAAACCACCCGCAAAAAGAAGAGCATTTTGGGCATTTTCTAAAAATGACGGGATTGAGAAAGCTCCGAAAATTGCAAAAACAATTGCTAAAAGATTAAGAGAATCAGGCACCATTTTATACTTAAAATCGATCATAGAAAGAGCCAGCAGCATTAAAAAACTCATAGCTACCGAAAATGCAGGGATATTAAACCCGTATTTCAGTGCTACCAAAAGAAAAATAACTCCTGAAGCAAATTCAATTAAAGGGTATTGAATAGAGATTTTCGTTTTACAGTAAGCACATTTTCCGCCAAGAACAAGCCAAGAGATCAAAGGGATGTTATGCCAAGGTTTAAGAGGTGTATTGCATGATGTACAGTGTGAAGGGGTAAAAACAACGCTTTCACCTTCTGGAATGCGTAAAATAACCACATTTAAAAATGAACCGAATAAAACTCCAAACAGTGCTGCTATGAATAACTCTATCATTTTAATCCACCAAATCGTCTTTCAACTTTTTTAAATTTTTTAATTATTTTATCTAACTCTTGCGCACTGAAATCGGGCCAGAGAGTATCTGTAAAAAAGAGTTCGGCGTATGCCGCCTGCCAAAGTAAAAAGTTAGAGAGTCTGTGGTCTCCACCCGTTCTTATAAGCAGATCGACATCTGTTTTACAGTCAAGTACATTCTCAAGCATCTCTTGTGTAATGTCACCCTCTGAGTCTTTGAGTGAGTTAAAGGCACGCAGGATCTCATCTTGTGCACCGTAGTTAAGTGCTAAAGATTGTACTAAACCGTCACAGTGTGCAGTTTTTTCCTCTACCATTTTAATGGTAGCCTGGAGTTGTTTTGAAAATGCTCGAAGATCTCCGATTGGCTCAAAACGGATATTGTTTTGAAGGTAAGTTTCGAGTTCCTGTTTGAGATATTTATCAAGTAGTTTCATTAAAAACTCGACTTCTAGACGTGGGCGCTTCCAATTTTCGGTTGAAAAAGCGTAAAGTGTTAGACGCTCAACCTCTTCGTGAGCTGCACAAAAAGAGGTGATCTCACGTACAATCTTTGCTCCGGCTTCATGACCCACTGAGCGTTTTTTAGAACGTTCTTCAGCCCATCTGCCATTGCCGTCCATAATGATTGCGATATGCCCAAGTTTATTCATCTGAAGATTCTAGCTCTTTCGCATTTTCTAAAATTTCAAATGACAGTTCAAGTTTTGCTGCTCTTGGTAACATTACAGAGTTTTCTTTTGTAATAAATTCTATCTCATTCGTGTCTGTTCCGAAACTAGAAGAGTTTTGTAAGATATTTAAACATACGGCATCTATACCTTTATTCTCAAGCATATTAGTTGCATTCGTTTTTGCACTTTGTGGATCCATTTCAGCTTTAAAACCGACAACCTTGATCCCCTCTTTATTGATAGAACCTAGAATATCTACATTTTTCTTTAATGCAAGTTCCCATTCATCACCCAATATATCTTTTTTAAGTTTACCGCTTTGTGTAAATGCCGGGATATAATCGCTAACAGCTGCAGCCATAAACAAATAAGGTGTCTTTTCAATACGATGGATATGTTCGTCTCTCATCAATGTTGCTTTGGAAATTTTTCCTTTTTTTGCAATGCGGATAGAATCTACTAAATACTCCATCATCTCTGCACTGTCTTCAACGTGGATTTTATGCATATTTTTAGGTAAATCATCACTCAGTTTTGTTGAGATAAGATTAACGTCTGCACCTTTTAAATAAAGTGCCGTTGCAACAGCTGCTGCCATCTTTCCACTTGAAAAGTTAGAGAGGTAACGGACATCATCGATCTTCTCGATAGTACCGCCGCCTGTAACCATCACCATACGATCACTCCAGAACTGATCTTTTAAAAGTTCACGAGCCGTTTCATAAAAGATATCCAAAGGTTCAGCCATAGCACCGTCACCCGTTGTTTTACATGCAAGCTCTTTTGTCTGTGTATCTACTATGGTAAAGTTCGCAATAGCAAGCATTTTTAGGTTTGCCTGAGAGATTGGGTGTTGGAGCATATTCGTATTTGCCGAAGGTGCAAGGATCTTAACATCAGGATAAGCAAGAGCTACTTGAAGTAAGATATTATCAGCTATAGCATTAGCAAGTTTTGCAATCGTATTTGCAGTTGCAGGTGCGATCACCATAATATCCGCCCACTGTGCAAGCTTTATGTGGTTATGATAGGAAGTCCAGTCTTCGTTAGTATCATCTAGAACTTTGTTTGAAGTGAGTGTCTCAAATGTGAGGGGTGTTACAAATTTCTTTGCAGCTTCACTCATAACTACACGAACTTCTGCACCTGATTTTACGAATAAACGTGCCAGTTCAAGCGATTTATAAACTGCAATTGAACCTGTTACAGCTAAAATTATTTTTTTATTTTTTAGTAAATTTTGTGAAATATCCATCTTATATCTTTAGTATTTTATAGTTTGTGTATTTTACCCTAATATACTTAGAGTTCATAAAAGCTATTTTTTCCCAAAAAATTTATAATAAAAATCTTTTACAAGTCGCATCTTTGTACGGCTTATAACCAAGTTGCCGCTAGCAACTTCACCACTTGTAACAGTAGTTCCCGCTGCAATCATTACATCATCTTTGATAGTTACCGGAGCAACAAGTTGCGAATCACTCCCTACAAAAACATTTTTTCCTATTTTTGTTTTATACTTTTTCAAACCGTCATAGTTACATGTAATTGTTCCGGCACCAATGTTTGTACCCTCATCGATCTCAGCATCTCCAAGGTAGCTTAAGTGACCCGCTTTTACCCCTTTAAGTGTAGCTTTTTTTACTTCGACGAAGTTACCGATATGAGTATCTTCGACCGAAGAAGCAGGGCGAAGGTGTGCAAGCGGTCCTACATCAGAATTTTTAACAATACTATCCTCAATTACAGAGTGTGCTTTGATAATAGAGTTTATAATTTGAGAATTTCCTGTGATTCTTACACCGTTTTCTAGATGGCACTCTCCTTCAAAAGTGGCATCTTCTTCTATATAAACAGTTGAAGGCAGCTGCATACTGACACCTGCATTCATCCATTTTGTTCTGATGCGATCTTGCATAATTGCTTCAGAGTCGGCTAAATCTTTTTTAGAATTTACCCCTTTAAAATGTTCCTCATCAACTAGAAGAGGAGATATCGAAAGGCCATCTTTTTTCGCCATAGCGATTAGATCTGTAAGGTAGTATTCTTTTTGGGCATTATCGTTTGAAAGAAGAGGTATATATTTCTCTAAAACATCTTTTTTAAACGCATAGATACCTGCATTTACTGTAGTAACATTGAGTTCAGCCTGATTTGCATCTTTTTGCTCTACAATATACTGTACTTGATTGTTGTCGATAACAACACGACCGTATCCGTTTGGATCTTTTAGATCGAAAATACTCATAATGATATCTGCATCATTATGTAAAAAACCCTCTAATGATTCTGCCGTAATTAAAGGCATATCACCGTTTAATACCAGTACCTTATCATTCTTAGGTGCTACATTTTTCATAGCCCCGCCTGTTCCCGGGAAATTTTCGGCATCCTGTTCAACAAAAGTTATATCGTCAAAATACTTTTCTATGCTCTCTTTTACTTTCTCTTTTTGGTGTGCGATAACTACCGAGACATCATTTGAAATATTTTTTGAAGCTTTTATGATGTGGTAGAGCATAGGTTTTCCAGAAATGTCATGTAAAACCTTTGCTTTGTTTGATTTCATGCGGCTTCCTTTTCCTGCCGCTAAGATAACTATACTAATACTGTCTAAATTCATTATTACTCTTCACTTTCTGTTTAATTTCAAAATTTTACCATAAATGTTAATTTAATTTGTGGTATTATAATGTGTTTATAAAATTTTATAAGGTTTGTGATGGATTTAGGTACGGTCATTGGTCTAGTGTTGATTTTGGCTCTTTTATTTGGAGCTATGGCGATGGGTGTTGGTATCGGTGCCTACATAGATATTCCTTCTGTTTTAATTGTTATCGGTGGTTCAATAGGTTCATTAATGATCGCTTTTAAACCGGCGCAGATGAAAAAGTTTACGAAAATTTTCATGATAGCTGTTAAACCGACTGAAGAGGATGTAAACGATCTTATAAAAAAACTGGTCGAATTTGCGACAAAAGCCAGAAAAGAGGGGATACTCGCTTTAGAAGGTGATGTAAATAACGAAGAGAATGAGTTTTTGAGAAAAGGACTCTCTATGGCGATTGACGGGAGTGAACCTGATACGATTCGTGATCTTTTAGAGATAGATATGGAGCAAACTAGTACACGCCATAAATCGTATGCTTCTATTTTTTCAACTTGGGCGGGACTTGCCGGAGCGATGGGTATGATTGGTACACTTATCGGTTTGGTTGCGATGCTTTTAAATATGGCAGACCCTTCAGCGATCGGTCCATCAATGGCGGTTGCCTTACTTACAACAATGTACGGTGCGATGATTGGTAATATCTTCGGTGCGCCGATTGCTAATGTTTTAAATATCAGAGATGATGATGAAACAATGGTAAAGCAGATCGTATTAGAGGGTATTATGTCTATTCAAGCAGGTGATGCTCCAAGGGTTTTAGAAGCAAAACTTCTTGCATACTTAGCTCCGTCTGAGCGTTCAAGCCAGTTTGATTAACGGATAACTGATGGCAAAGAAAAAGTGTCCTGATTGCGAAAAGTGTATGCCGGCATGGTTAGCTGCCTTTGGAGACTTAATGTCTCTACTCCTTTGTTTCTTCGTATTACTTCTCTCTATGTCAAGTATGGATGCCAAAAAGGTTTCGGAAGCTATCGGATCTCTTAGCGGTGCCATGAGTGTACTAGAAGGTGGAACAAAAACCGAAATCTCTAAACAGCGTATTCAAGAATCGACTCCAATTGAAACAAGAGACGAAACGAGTCAGACGGTAAATAGAATTCAGCAAGCGATAGCTGAAGCTAATGAGATGGTTAAAAAAGAGCAGGGGCCTGAGATCACTTTAGAAGAGGCACAAGAAGGTTTTGTTATTAAACTCCCTGCTACATTACTCTTTAAAGCGGGAAGTGCAACTATAGACAATCAAGATGCCTTACTTTTCTTAAAACGTATGTCTCTTCTAATTGATGAGATGCCAAATGATGTAGAGATGAGTGTTCAAGGTCACACTGACGATACGGGGCCGGGTGTAAACTCTCCTTTTAAGGATAACTGGGAACTCTCAACTGCAAGAGCGATCTCTGTTCTTAAAGAGTTAGTAATTGACGGGGTTGATCCAAAGCGTATGAATGCAACTGGATATGCTGAATTTAGACCTGTTGCAACAAATGTTACAAGACTTGGACGAGAGCAAAACCGTAGAGTTGAACTCCATTTCTTCGGTGCAAAAAATAAACCTGCTAAAGAGAAAAGTTCTATACTAGACAAGGCAGAGATGTAAAGAATGGTGAAATTTTTTGCATTATTTGTGCTTTTTGTAGCTACATCATTCGGAGCTGAAAGCGTAACTGTACCTACGGTTAACTTATCGCTTTCTGCCCCTGATACTCCACAACAGTTAGTTTCTTCACTCAATGTTTTACTTGTTTTAACATTATTGTTCTTAGCACCGTCTATGGTGATGGTGATGACTACATTTACAAGGTTTGTGATTGTTTTTGGTTTTTTAAGACAAGCACTCGGTACACAGCAGGTACCACCAACTCAAGTTTTAGTACTACTGGCAATGATACTTACGTTCTTTGTAATGGAACCTGTGGGAACTAAGGCGTACGAGCAGGGGATTAAGCCTTATGTAGAGGAAAAGATAGGTTACGAAGAGGCATTTGAGAAAACAACATTGCCTTTTAAAAACTTTATGATCAGAAATACCAGAGAGAAAGATTTAGCTCTGTTTTTAAGAATACGTGAGATGGAAAACCCTCAAACAGTTGCAGATGTACCGCTTTCGGTTGTGATTCCTGCTTTTGTTATCAGTGAGCTTAAAACTGCATTTGAGATAGGATTTTTGATCTTCTTGCCGTTTTTGGTAATAGATATGGTAGTTGCATCTATTCTTATGTCGATGGGTATGATGATGTTACCGCCTGTAATGATATCCTTGCCGTTTAAGATACTTATATTTGTCTTGATCGACGGCTGGAACCTTTTAATTGGAAATTTAATAGCAAGTATAAAATAGGATAAAGATGAATTGTAAACATTTTGGTGAGTGTGGCGCTTGTAGAGTATATGAAGGTGGTTATGAATCACAACTAAAACAAAAAGTAGATATCAATCAAGAGCGCTTTGTAAATTTTTTTAGTAATCCGATAGAAGTATTTGAATCTCCTACACAAAACTATCGTTCAAGAAGTGAGTTTAAGATCTGGCATGTGGGCGATGAGCTTCATTATGCAATGAACCATATTGAACATAAAGGTGTAGTGCTTATAGATGAGTGTCCTCAGGTAAACACTTATATAAATGAACTTATGCCGAAACTTATAAAAGCGATAGATGAAAAAGAGCTGGGATTTAAACTTTTTGGAGCCGATTTTTTAAGTTCTAGCAATGGTGAGATAGTAGTATCCCTTTTATACCATAGACAGCTCGATCAGGCGTGGCAAGATACAGCTGCCGAGATTGCTAAAGATTTAGGTATATATATAATAGGGCGTGCAAGAAAACAAAAACTTGTAATTGGTCAGGATTACATAACTGAGACATTAGATATAAACGGGCAGAACTATATATTTAATTATATAGAAAACTCTTTTACACAACCAAATTCAAGAGTCAATGAAAAGATGATTGCATGGGCTATGGATGCTTTTAGTGATCACAAGGGTGATCTTTTAGAGCTTTACTGCGGTGCTGGGAATTTTACAATCCCTTTTGCAAAAATATTTGATAAAGTTTTAGCTACTGAGATATCTAAAAGCTCTATTAATGCCGCAAAAGCAAATATGGCACTAAATAGTGTAGAAAACATAGAGTTTATCCGTATGAGTGTTGAAGAGTTTGTAGATGCTTTAAACGGTGTTCGCGAGTTTAATAGAATGCAGCATATAAATATAGAAGATTACAATATTAACTCTATCTTTGTCGATCCTCCACGTTCCGGTATGGATGAGTTTACTTGTAAATTTAGTTCACAGTTTGATAATATTGTATATATATCTTGTAACCCTGAAACATTGGCACGAGATTTAGATATACTTACTCAAACTCATGAGATCAAATCTATGGCGCTATTTGATCAATTTCCATATACACACCATGCAGAGATGGGTGTAAAACTTGTAAAAAAGGTGTAGAATGAAATTAGTTTTATCTTTATTTATTGTCTTATCTCTGAGTAATGGCGATGAGATGCAGAGACTAGACTCTATTGTTAAAGATATTGAAAATCTAAGAGTAAACTATGACCGTTCACAAGAGAAACTTCAAGAGTGTGAAGTAAAACTTTTAGATGAGCAACAAAAAACTACATTATTACAGACAGAATTAAAAAGCAGCAGTTCTGCAAATAAAGAGAATAAAAAGTATATTGATAAAATAAATAATTTGGAAAACCAAATAAAATACATAAAAAGTATTTTAAAAAACAAAGAAGAAGAGATAGCTAAATTAAAGCTTCCAAAACAAGAAAAAAAGAAAAGCCAAATAAAAGTTGAATGTAGTTTGGAAAATCAAATAAATCCTTTTCCAGAATTAAAAATGAGAGAGTCTGCTTGGAAGTCTACAAAAGCAACTACTTACAGACTTAAACAAGATAGTGCCATCTATTCTGATATTAATGGAAAAAAGATAGGAAAATGGGAAAAACTCACTTCTTTTACTTCAACACTTGCTGTAGAGGGTTGGGTGAAAATTAGCGGATATTTTGTAGATAAGAAATGGCAAAAAGCAAAAAAATCTATGTGGGTAAAAGCTGCAAATGCCTTGAAAAGAGACTAGAAAATGAAAAAGATATTGATTATAAGCGATGGCATAATCGGACAACACTTTATCCAAAGGGTAAGTGAAACATATACTACAGAAAATATCTACTATATTGTTCAAACAAAGTCTGTTGCTTATGACGATGTTAATCCAGCAAGATTTAAATTTTTTGAATTTGATCCGACAAGTTTTTACAAGCTTGCAAACATTTTAAAAATGGATTTTATCCAGGTTGTTATAGCTATGGATAATCAGGCTGATGTTGAAAACACGATCAAAAATATCCGAAATATTAAAAAACAGTTACGTATTATTGTTTTAAACCAATGGAATATGATCAATCATGATGCCAATGTAGTTCTTGTAAATTCAAATGAGATTTTAGCTTCCCGTTTACAAGATTATCTTCCAAATGTTCCTGTGATTGCGCAAAATGTCGGGATAGGCGAGGGTGAGATTATGGAAGTGCTCGTCCCTTTTGGAAGTTCTTTTGTATACCGTCATATGGGTGTAATTGAGCAGAAAAACTGGAGAATTGTTGCGATCTATAGAAACAGAAAGCTAATCATGCCTTCACGCCGCAGAATGATTCAGCCAAATGACCTGCTTCTGCTTGTTGGTGAACCAGCTGTATTGAAGTCTGTTTACCGTGCGATCAAACAAGAACTTGGACAATTCCCTGAGCCATTTGGTTCAAATCTTTTACTCTTTATAGATATGAATATTGTTGCAAAAGAGAATATTAAAAAGCTGGTACGTCGTGCTATTTACGTCCACAATAAGCTCAAACACAATCTTGTAATAAAGATTGTAAACCCTTCAGATATAGAACTGCTGCAATATATAAAAGATTATAGAAGTATGGATGTGTCTATTGAGATAGATTATGAGAGTGTTGATTTAAAACAAAATTTCCTTTCAGATATAAAAGCATACCATGTCGGTTTAGTGCTAGTTGCGGGTGAGATGTTTGCCGATTATTATGTAAGAAAAGCGCTGTATGAAGCGCATGTACCTGTGCTTAAGCTTGCAAATCGAGATTTTAGTACACTTAAAGATGCCTCACTTATTTTATCTGACAATAGAGATCTTGAAAAGATCTCGGCAACTATTTTCGATATCTCGGAGCAGATGAACTTTAACCTTGAACTCTATAACTATCTTCAAGAGCACCAAGATGACAAAGAACAGGTTATAGAACACTTTAACAACCTTTCAACTATTTTCTCAAAGTCGATTAAAGTGTTTAAAGAGAAAGAGAATCCGATCAAAGTTCTAAAACAAAAAGAAAACTTTATTCAGATACTTCCGTTTACGGCAAAACTTACAAAACATCGTATGAGCTCTTTATTTTCTACAGATAGTGAAAAACTCTATTTTAAACTTGATGATTATCATCAAATATTTATACCTGTTCAGCTTTAAAATTTACTCAATTTAGCGCTTTTTTAGTAAAAATTAAGTATTATCTAACATAATTAATAATTTTGGATAGATAATGCAAGTAAACATACCCCTTAAACAAGTAATAGACAACTCTTACTCAATCACAATTGACCAATTACCGCAAATTGAATTAGATACGAAAGTAGCTATTGTTACCAATCCTAAAGTAGCAGGACTACACCTTTCATATCTTCTTTCAAAGATCTCGGTAAAAGAGTTATATATCATTACGGTTCCAGACGGTGAAGAGTATAAAAACCAAGCAAGTATAGATACAATTTTAGAATCACTTTTTAACCACCGTTTCAACAGAAAATCGATGTTAATAGCTTTCGGCGGCGGCGTAATCGGAGATATGGTCGGATATGCAGCAAGTATCTACCAAAGAGGAATCGATTTTATTCAGATCCCGACAACACTTTTATCTCAAGTTGATGCAAGTGTAGGCGGAAAGACAGGTATGAATAATAAATACGGTAAAAACCTTGTAGGTGCTTTTCACCAACCAAAAGCGGTTTATATCGATCCTCACTTTTTAACTACACTTCCAAGTCGTGAGTTTGGTGCAGGTGTTGCTGAGATAGTGAAGATGGCAGTAACGTTTAACAAGGAGTTTTTTGAGTACCTTGAAACTGCCGATCTTAAAGATCCTAAAGTATTACAAGAGGCAATCAAGCAGGCAGTAGAGACAAAAGCTTCGGTAGTAGCTCAAGATGAAAAAGAGCGTGGTCTTCGTGCAGCACTTAACTACGGACATACTTTCGGACACGTAATCGAGAATGAAACGCAGTATAAAACATATCTCCATGGAGAAGCTGTAGCTATCGGAATCATTATGGCAAATCAACTGGCTATCAAACTTGGACTAATGAGTGAAGATGAAGCTTTAAGAGTTGAAAATGTATTCAAAAAGTATAACCTGCCGACAAATTATGCGATCAGCAATACTGAGACTTTTTATGAAACATTCTTTCTAGATAAAAAAAGTTCAGATGCAAATATCACTTTTATTTTGGCTGACGGTATCGGCGGGGTAAAAATGCTTGATGATATTGCTAAAGAAACTGTAGTTTCTGTCTTAGCACAGTTTGGAGCTTGTTAATGAAAAAAAGTTTATTCTTTTGTAGCGTATTATTACTATTACAGTGTGTATTAGTTGCTGCAGATGATGCAAATGTTCCTACAGCCAATACTCAGGTAGAGGTTCAAGAGGTCTCTGAAAATGGTATGGGTCTTGATCTGGAACAACAAATCTTAAACTACGAGCAAGAACTTAAAGATTTAGATTCTTCAATCTCAGATGCCAATGTTTGGATCAAAAGTTATGCGACATATCTTGCAGCGCTTCGCGTAAAAGATGACTTGGATAAAATCAAACAGAGAATCAAATGGCTCTCTAAAAATGCAAAAACTGCAAAAGAGAGAGATGAACTTAACGGTCTTATAGCAAAAGAGAGTATCTTAACAAGTCAGATAGGACAACTTAAAGATGAACACTATACACCGTTTTCAGAGTTGATTACACCTCCGAAGATAGAGGAGATTCCTGAGATCAACAACCCGTTTGATATTTTTACGGGTTTATCGCTTATTAAAACACTTAACAACAATCTGGATGAGTATAAAAAGAAAAAAGAGAATCTCTCGGAACTTATTACAATCTTGAAAAAAGAGGTTGAAATTCATCAGAAACTTGCAGAGGTTGGTAAGCAAGAGTATACTGATGAACTAAAAGAGATTCAACTGCAGCTTTTACGATTTGAGCGTGCACTCGATACAATGAGCTCTACACTTGAAGTGTATCAAAAACGTTTAGATATTACGGCAGTTAATATCAACAAGTCTGTAGAAACACAAGTGTACAGACTTGCAAAAATCGGTATTGCTATTTTAATTGTCTTTTTTATCTTTTTTGTATTAAAACTGATTGTTAAAAAGTATATTACTGACAATGAACGATTTTATATGGCAAATAAGATCATTACATTTACGAACTTTACGATTATTATATTAATCGTATTTTTTAACTATATTGAAAATGCTTCTTATCTTGTAACTATCTTAGGTTTTGCATCAGCCGGTATCGCCATTGCGATGAAAGATTGGTTTATGAGTATTCTAGGATGGCTTGTGATCGTATTTGGCGGTAGTATCCATGTAGGTGATAGAATCCGTGTCGATATGGACGGAATGCAGTATGTTGGAGATGTTCTTGATATCTCACTATTACGTATTACGATACTCGAAGATGTGACATTAACATCTGTAATGACAAATAGACGTGCAGGAAGAATTATCTTTATTCCTAATAACTACGTGTTTACAAAGATGATCGCAAACTATACGCACAACTCTTTAAAAACTGTTTGGGATGGGGTAAAGATCACTATCACTTTTGATTCAAACCATAAAAAAGCTATGTATCTAGTAAAAGAGATCACGAAAAAATACTCAAAAGGGTATACAGATATTACAAGAAAACAGTTAAACAGACTGCGTCAGCACTATAGTCTGAAAAACACGAATGTTGAACCGAGAATCTACTCTTTTATAGAGGATAACGGTTTAGAAGTGGAAGCTTGGTATTTAACAAATGCATATGCGACTTTAACGCTAAGAAGTGTGATCTCGACAGAGATAGTAGATGCATTTAATGCAGCAGATGATATTACAATTGCATACCCTACACAAAAACTACATGTAGATATGAGAAGTTCTAAACCGACAGATCTACATGAAAATGAGTTAGTATAATGAAAAAAGTTTACTTTAAAACCTTTGGATGTAGAACAAATCTTTACGATTCACAAGTGATGATGAGTGCACTAAAAGAGTATGAGATCACGGAGAATGAAGCTGAAGCAGATATGATTGTAATCAACTCGTGTACCGTTACAAACGGGGCAGATACACATGTGCGCTCATATATCTCTCAAGTGGAAAAAAGCGGCAGCGGTGCCAAACTTTTTTTAACTGGTTGCGGGGCGCATACAAAAGGGGAGTCACTTTTAAAAGAGAACCGTATCCACGGTGTTTTCGGACAGAGTGAGAAACAAAAGATCGATTTTCTACTTAATCAAGAGCAGCCTTTTTATGAGAAGGGTGATTTAAATCATGTTGATGATGCCGTTGTGGGTGAGTTTGTAGGAAAATCCCGTGCTTTCATTAAGATTCAGGAGGGGTGTAACTTTAGATGTTCTTACTGTATCATCCCTTACGTTCGCGGTGATGCAAGAAGTATGGATGAAGAGCGTATTATTGAACAGGTTTCAAAACTGGCACTCAACGGTTTTGGCGAGTTTATCTTAACGGGGACAAACCTTGGCTCATACGGACAAGATACAAGAACATCTTTGGCAAAACTGCTAAAGCGTATGGGAATGATCAGAGGTGTAAGACGCATCCGTTTAGGAAGTGTGGAGCCAATTCAAATCACAGATGAGTTTAAAGAGATTTTGGATGAACCTTGGTTAGAGAGACACCTTCATATTGCTCTGCAACACACGTCGCCTCAAATGCTGAAAATTATGAATAGACGTAATGTATATAAACAAGACAAAGAACTTTTTGAGTTCTTAAGTGATAAAGGGTATACAATAGGGACTGACTTTATTACGGGGCATCCGGGAGAGAGTGAAGAACTATGGAGAGAGGCGATGGAGAATGTAAAAAATCTTCCTTTAACGCATCTACATGCTTTTACATACTCTAAGCGTGACGGTACTCCATCAGCTACAATGAAGCCGGAGGTAAACGGTAAAGTGGCTAAAGAGAGACTTCATGAATTAGAGAGCTTGGTAAAACAAAAAAATTACGATTTTAGAAAAGCTTTTAATGGCGAGCTTGACGTTCTTGTAGAGTCTTTTAAAGATGGATATTTTCACGGGCTTGATCAACACTTTAATAAAATTGTGATAGACTCGGATGAAGATCTGCTTGGTAATTGGATCACTGTGAGTGATTATCAAGTAAAAGAGGAGTTTAATTTTGCTAGAGTCTAAAAAAAATCGTATCCTACTTTTTGTTTCAGCATTTTTCATTATTGCCTTAGTTCTTTTTGCAATACTGCGCGATAATTCTGAAAGTATTACACTCTCACAAGCTACACAGATGTTACTAGATAAAGATGTAACAAAGGTTGTAGCAACAAATGAGTATGTGTATCTGAAAACAGAGAATGGATACTTTAAAATAGCCTCTTCGCAAGTTACTCCACAGATGTTTACAAACTATAAAGTGGAAGTGGGAAGCGAATCAAATATACTTATCTATATTCTTTTCTTAGTTCTGTTTTTAGGTCTTGGAACTATGTTACTGAGATTTTTACAAAAAAGGGATGGATTTCAAATCTCTAAAGATGGAATAAGTCGCAATGCATCGAGCAAACCTGAGATCTCCGCTCCGATCGAAGCAATAAAATCGGATGTAAGTTTTGATGATATCGGCGGAATCAGCGATGTTAAAATCGAACTTGAAGAGATTATTGACTTTATGAGAAATCCGAAACGTTATAAAAGTTTCGGTGCACGCCTTCCTCGCGGTGTGTTACTTGTAGGCCCTCCGGGTGTAGGTAAGACTATGATCGCAAAAGCCGTGGCAAATGCTGCAGGTGTACCGTTTTACTACCAAAGCGGTGCATCGTTTGTGCAGATCTATGTGGGAATGGGTGCAAAACGTGTTCATGAACTTTTTGCAGCTGCAAAGAAAAATGCTCCAAGTATTATCTTTATAGACGAGATCGATGCGGTTGGAAAAAAGCGTGACGGGCAGAGAAACGATGAGAGGGAAGCGACACTTAATCAACTCCTAACTGAGATGGACGGGTTTGAGGCTTCAAGCAGTGTGATCGTAATTGCAGCGACGAATAATATTGGTGTATTAGACTCTGCTCTTCTTCGTGCAGGACGTTTTGACCGTAGAGTATTTGTTGAGCTTCCAACTAAGAGAGAGCGTGCCTCTATTTTAGAGAAGTATCTTGCAAAAGTACCTCACAATATAGATACGTTGCAAGTGGCAGATATCACTGTAGGTTTTAACGGTGCAGCATTAGCCGCTTTAGTAAATGAGGCGGCACTTTTAGCACTTCGTCAAAATGAATTTCAGGTAAATATTGAACATTTTTATCAGGTGAAAGACAAAGTGATGTTTGGTAAGAAAAAGCTTCAAATGTTAAATGACAAGCAAAAGTCGTATCTTGTAACATATCAAGCTGGAAAAGCGTTGATAGCTACATATTTCGATCTCCCGTTTGAGAAGTTGATGCTCTCAAATGAGAAGCTTCTACCAGTTAGCAATGAAGCCTTTTTACAACAAGACCTTGAAGCACAGGTAAAGATGCATTTAGCAGGTGTTGTAACATGTGATCTGAAATATCAACAACATGCAAGCAGTGCAAAACAAGACCTTGATGAAGCAAAAGAGCTTGTAAGAAAAATGTGTGATGAGTACGGTATGAGTACATCTATCCTCGGTGATGCAAACGAACAGCAAAATGTTTTAGACAGACTTTATGGAGAGTGTAAAACACTTTTAGAATCTAACAGTGAGCTGATCGAGCAGATAGAGAGTATTTTATATGAGAGAGAAAGCATCACTAAAAATGAGATCAAAAAGTTATTTCGTTAGGTGTATATGAAGTTTTTTAGTGGTTTTTCGCTGCAAAATGAGCAGTATCTATTTTCACCCTTTATCAAAAAGAGTGAAGTGTGTGTATGTGGTTTTAGTTACGGTGCTATAAAAGCGTTTGAGTATACTCAGAAGTGTATTAAAGAGAGTAAGAGGGTAGATACCCTGCAGCTTTTCTCACCCGCTTTTTTTCAAACAAAAGATGAGAAGTTCAAGCGTTTACAGCTAATGTCATACAAAAAAAATAAAGAGTTATATTTAGAGAATTTTATAAGCTCTTGTTTTGCTCCTTATGAGAAGAAGATAGTTGAGCTAAACGACCATGACACGATCGATGATCTTCAAAAGTTACTTGAGTATGAATGGGATTTAGAAGAGTTACAAAAGATTGTGGATGCAGGCGTTGTAATTGAAGTCTATTTAGGATTTGAAGATAAGATCATAGATGCAGAGGGTGCTTACCAGTTTTTTAGACAAGTTGCAAATGTGACTTCATTTAAAAAAGCAAACCATTTTTTACAACTAAATTAGTACAAAGAAGGTGTTTCTAGCATTAAAATTTCGAAGACAAATCCTCCCTTTGGTATGAGCTTCTACATTTTAAAGCTAGAAACACTATGAACTAAAATAATTATATAAAAGTTTTAAAGGAGAAAGAGAGAATGAGTGAAATAAAAATAGGTGTTATAACGGCTAGTGATAGAGCTAGTAAAGGGATTTACGAAGATATTTCAGGTGTAGCTATTCAAGATACAATGAAAGATTATTTAAAAAGCGAATTTGAAATAGTTTACAGATGTATCCCTGATGAACAAGACCATATTGAAGCGACTATGAAAGAGTTGTGTGACGATGAAGGGTGTTGTTTGGTTGTAACTACTGGTGGAACAGGTCCGGCACTTCGTGATGTAACTCCGGAAGCTACTGAAAACGTATGTCAGAAGATGATGCCAGGTTTTGGTGAATTAATGCGCCAAGTGAGTCTTCAGTACGTTCCAACGGCTATTTTATCTCGTCAAACGGCAGGAATCAGAGGAAAATCTTTAATTATTAATCTTCCTGGTAAACCAAAGTCTATTCGTGAGTGTTTAGATGCAGTTTTCCCTGCTGTACCGTATTGTATTGATCTTATTGAAGGACCGTACATCGAAACAAACGAAGACGTGATCAAAGCATTTAGACCAAAGGCAAAATAATGGTATATGCAAAGTCAGAGTTTGCTAAAGATGCTTTAGCGGTAGTAGAAGAGTTACAAAGCTATTTTGCAACGAAACTTGGAGATGTAAGTAAGCAGTTTGGCAGTGATAAACCGTTTGAAAGAGTTGAATGGTTAAGAGATAACGGTACACACGGTGGCGGAAGTCGTTATGAAGCACGTGATGAGGAGATCTTTAACCGTGGTTCTGTTAATGTCTCTCAGGTACATTACGATGACGATGCAACGAAAAAGCTGAGTTCAGCGACGGCTATCTCTACGATCATTCATCCGAAAAATCCTCGTGTACCTTCAATGCATATGCATATCTCACTTACAGAGATGAGAGATGGAAAGATGTACTGGAGATTGATGGCAGACCTTAATCCTTCTATAGTAAATGAAGCCGATCAAGAAGCTTTTGATGCAATGCTTCAAGATGCCAGCGGTCCGTTTTACGAAGAGGGGAGTGCTCAAGGTGATCGTTACTTTGCGATCCCTGTTTTAAATAGAACACGCGGAGTAAGTCATTTCTATCTTGAAAACTTTAGCAGCGGTGACTTTGTAATAGATAAAAACTTTGCTCTTTCATTTGGAAAAAAGGTAATAGATAAATATATTGAGATTATCTCAAATGCTATACAAAATAATCCGGAAGTATCTGAAGAAGATAAAAAAGAGCAGCTGGCATATCATACAACCTATTTATTTCAGGTTTTAACGCTCGATCGCGGAACAACTTCTGGACTTTTGGTACATAACCAAAACGATGTGGGTATTATGGGTTCTATTCCTGCTCAAATTGATGTAGAGCTGTTAAAAAGCTGGATAGAGTTAATGCCAAAACCACAAGATAAGCTTGTTGAAGATCTTGTCGTTGCATTAGGGGGTAGTGGTATTGTTGATGTTGATGAAGCAGTTAAAACGAAACTGGCGAATGCAGTACGTGAACATTATAAGAAAAATCCTGAAGCTATCTCAATGCAAGCTTCAGGTGCAATTATTCCTCCAACCGTTGCAAATCACGGTTCGCTGTTAAATTAGCGTAAAAATTTTGCAACCCTTGGGTTGCGTTTAATTGCTTCCTGCTTTGCTTCCTCTGTTGCATTAATGATGTTTTTAATAACAAATGGATTTACTTTTACCGCTTCTAATTGTACTTTGTCTGAAGGATAAGGGATAAACTGAATAATTTGAGGATTATGTTTTACAGCAGCTATTTGTGCTTCTTCATCAAATGTATTTATCAATTTAGTTAATGCTATATTAAAACTGCCGTCTTTCATAATTTTATTAACTGCAAGAACTTGGATCTCTTTAGTTGGATTTTCAATCTCTTCAATAGCTCTTGGAGAACTTTCCAGTGCTGCTTTTTGTACATTGTAAGAGGGAGATTTAATAAATTGCACTTTCCACCAGTACTCTGTAACTGCTTTAATTTGTTCCTCTTCACTTAGTGCAGAATAGTATTTTGTTTTTTGTTCTATCTGCTGGGAATAAGAAAGGTTTTTTTGCTGAGTACATCCAAAACTGAACAAAGTTATAAGCAAAGCAATAAGAAGTTTGATTAAAGGTGCCATAAATAACTCTCTTCTTCCTGCCAACCATCAATCTCATCGATAATCTGCCCGCTAGGAGCATCTATAATGTATGTGACTGGTTCAAACGGTCTTACTAGTTTTTTAGGATAGTTTTTATCTGTGTCTTTATTTATAATAAGTTTGATATATTTTTTGTTAATATATTCTCGTATCTCTTTTTTTGTAAGTATTGTATCTACAAGACGGTGACAAAAAGGGCAGCCATCGCTTACTAAGATTACTAGAAGATCTTTCTTCTCTTTTTTAGCAATGGTAATTGCTTTATTGTAATCTCTTTCATACCCCATATATTTTGCAAAAAGGTTATAATCATCCCAATAATTGGCATATAGAGAGATTGTCAGTAACGGCAATAATAATAGTTTCTTATAAAAATTCATATTTGCATTGTATCCTAAAATTATAAATTAAACTCAATATGTAATAACTGTACAAAACTATCAGTTATCTACTTATTGGTTTCGATCTCTTCTTTAAGAGCTTCTCTTAAAAATTCATACGTCGAACGGTTAAAGATATACTCTTTTGCATTAAAGAGTGTCTCAAACATAATTTTCCACAACAAAGAGAAGTTCTCCTCAGTTTTTATATTACAGAGAGTTTTTTGCATCTTTTGTTCAAGTTTTGCTATCTCTTTAGCATGTTTTATATACTCTTTTAAGATCTCGTAATCTAAACCAACTTCTAAGAAGTATTCAGCCAGTGTTATGATTGAGGCATCTTTTTTTGTAAAACTATCTTCCTGAGCAGGAATAACGATACCGTCAGCCAATAATTTATTTAATAACTCTGTATCAATTTCAAAGTTTTCTATGAAGTCTTGTTTTGTGTAGTGCTCAAGCCCATTGTCACCGCTAAGTGTACTCATAAGGGGTGCTAGCATAGTGTATGAACCTGAGAATGAGTCGTTTTTCTTCTCTAGGGCTAGTTTAATCTCTTCTATTGAGCTTCCCATGCTCTCTTGCATATATTTAATGTATTTGATCAGTTCTATATGTTCATCGTTATATTTATGTACATTAGCTTTAATCTTTTTTGCTTCGGGAAGTAAACCCTCTTTAATATAATATAAAATAGTTGATTTAGGAACATTGGTTTTTGCAACCACTTCAGAGATCTTATACTCCATACATCGCCTTTAAATAAAAGTTAAGAATTATAGCATATAATTTTATCGTTAAGTGTAACTTGACACTTTTTATTTGAAAATGATTTGAAAGGAGAAAAATGTCTTATATAGATTTACCGGAATTTGAAGATATGAGTCCTAAGATTCAAGACAAAGCAAGACCTATTTTAGAAAAAACAGGAAGCTTAGGTGAAATCTTCAAACTTCTAGCAATAGATGAAAAGATCTATTTTGCGACAGATGCAATGGTGCAGGGGTACCTTTTAGATGAAACATATTTAAGTTATGACGTTAAAGAGGCTATCGCACTACTTATCTCTCAAGAAAATAGTTGTAAAATGTGCGTCGGAGTTCATAAAAACATCGCAAAAATGTTGGGTGTGAGTGAAGAGAAGATTGAAGCTGTTTTAAATGGCATCGACACTATGCCTGTTGATCAGAAAGAGAAAGATTTATTACATTTTTGTGTAAGAGCTTCTAAAAAAGACAACTACAAAATGCAACAAGAAGACCTTGAGAAACTGTTTCAGCTTGGCTGGAGTAAAAATGAGGTGATCGAGGCTGTTGCTATAGTAGGGTATTTTAATTATATCAATACACTTTCAAATGTTTTCGGTTTAGGAGAGTAAAAAGTATGTTGAAAAAGTTTGCGGCCGTTTTCCTTCTATTTAGCGCTATTGCTATGAGTGCACAAGAGAGTTATGTAGTGGACAAAAAGCATGACTTGATGTGGCAGGATAGTGATGAAAAAGTTATAGATATTTGGAAAATGGCTAGAAGTCATTGTTCGCAGTTAACTCTAGGTGGGTATGACAACTGGAGATTACCTACCAAATGGGAATTAGTAGAGTTATCTAAAGACAATGAACTGAAACAAACTTTTAAACATATGAAGCATAATGTCTTTTGGAGTTCAGATGATGATCCCAAAGACCATTATAATGCTATTACCGTTTATAGCGGTAATGGATTTATCTCCAACAGTGACAAGTGTGAAGAGTATGCTACGATATGTGTAAGAACAAACAGATAGTTTCTCTTACACGCTTGTTATTTTAACAAACTTTTCAAATAGAGAGAATCTTCAACTTTATGGAAAACAAATACTACATTTCTAATATAACGACATTTTTCTAACACTTCAGCCACCGTCACATATGCTATCTCAGCAGCTTCTTTTTTCGGATAACCGTATATACCTGTAGAGATTGCAGGAAATGCAATAGATGTGCATTTATAGCTATCGGCAAGGAGTAAAGAGTTTCTATAGCAAGCGCTTAATGATTGTTTTGGATCTGCATCATTACCGTAGATTGGTCCGACGGTATGGATTACATAGTTTGCTTTTAAACGACCCGCCGTTGTTATTACCGCTTCACCGGTCGCAAGACCGTTTGGATACTCTGTATCTCTTATCGCTTTACACGCTTGAAGTATCTCCGAGCCTCCTGCTCTATGGATAGCCCCGTCAACGCCTCCGCCACCAAGCAAAGAGGAGTTTGCAGCATTCACTATTGCATCGGTATCGAGTGTTGTGATGTCACCTATGAAAATATCTATTTTATTATTTGCCATCTACTATGATATTTCATACTAAATAATAATTAGCTTACAGAAGTAAGTTGTGTTTTTCTTAATTTTACATATTTGTAGGTTTCATGAGAGATAAGGACGAGTAGGGGAAAGGGTACAAGGATCCATAAATCGGCAAGCGGTATATATGCAGTGTTAAAGATTTTTTGTATCGCTGTAACATTGAGCATCGCCCATATCCATACAAAAACTGCAACATTAGAAAAGATCAGCATCTTGTTTGAAGTTAAACTCATACTCCAAATATTAAAATCCCAACTCCTCATAGTCCATACATTAGCCAGCTGGCTCGTTACCGCTCCAAGAAGAGTCATCGTCATCGCCTGAGCATGAAACACTGGATCGTTTAAATGCACCTCTCCGTATTGCCAACCGTGGGCAAGTAAAAAAGTAATAAAGGCAAACATAGCGGCACTCGCTTCGATGATACCTACAAAAAAGTAACCGCGTTTAAATACTTCCCAGTCCAATATTTTCTCATTTTTCCCGACAGGTGGACGTTTCATAATGTTTTTTTCAGGCTTTTCACTTCCAAGTGCTAGTCCCGGAAGCATATCTGAACCGAGATCGATGGAGAGAATTTGTATAACCGATAAAGGGTTTGGAATTTTTAGAAAAAAGGAGAGAATATAAGGGACGATCTCGGGAACATTGGAAGAGAGGATGTAGGTAACAAACTTTTTAATATTAAAATAAACAGTTCGTCCCTCCTCAATGGCTGCTACGATCGAGTTAAAATTATCATCGAGTAAAACCATATCGCTTGCTTCTTTGGCTACATCGGTTCCACTTCCCATAGATATGCCGATATCGGCTCTCTTAAGCACGGGTGCATCGTTGACGCCGTCACCCGTCATAGCAACCACTTCACCGTTTGCCTGAAGAGCATCTGCTACTTTTAGTTTTTGATTACTCGCCATTCTGGCAAAAATATATGTTTTTTCCAGAAGCAGCTTTTGAAGCTCTTTATGGCTGAGTTTTGCTGCCTCATCTCCACTTATAACCCCGTCAAAACGTAAACCTATCTGTTTTGCAATAGCTGCAGCCGTATTTGGATTGTCTCCTGTGATCATAATGGTTCGAATCCCTGCACTGTAACAGGTCTCAAGTGCCTCTTTTACTTCAGGACGTGCAACGTCCATGATGGCACTTAAACCCAAAAGAGTCAAGTTCTCTTCATCGTTTTTGTCGTTGATGGCAATAGCTAAAACTCTGTAAGCTTTGTTTTCAAACTTCTCTAAAGCTTGCTCCATTACTTGTTGAGCATTTTGATCAAATGGCTTCACTCCGTCACTGCTTTTGTAGTGGGAACATTTTTCAAAAACAATCTCCGCAGCCCCCTTAACAAAAAGAAGCTCTTTTGAGTCGACTTGCCCAAAAGTGGACATCATTTTTCGCTCACTTGTAAAAGGGTTTTCTGCCATTTTATTAAATCTGTATGTGAGGTTATATTTGTGTGCAGCTACTACAAGTGCAAGTTCCGTCGGATCGCCTATAGGTTGATCTTCCTCTATGGTAGCACGCGAGTTAAACCAGCAGGCCTCTAGAAAATCTTTTAAAATCTCTTTGGAGTTCTCTTTTTCATTTATGATTGTAAAGTCCCCTTGGGTAGTATAACCGCTGCCGCTGATAGAGATCTCTTCACCGCTTGTTAGATAGATCTCCTGCAGGGTCATCTCGTTTTTCGTTAAAGTTCCGGTTTTATCTGTACAGATAGTTGTAACACTTCCAAGTGTTTGTACAGATGCGAGGTTTTTAATAAGAGCATTGCGCCTTGCCATACGCTGTGAAGCTAAAGAGAGAGAAAGGGTAATAGTTGGTAAAAGTCCTTCAGGAACGTTAGCAACGATCAAAGAGAGGGCAAAAATAGCTGCTATTAAAATCCCCTTATCTGAAAATACTCCGAGAATAAAAAATATGACTCCTGCAAACAGGGCTAATGCCGTTAAGATTTTGGTCATATTTATCACCTCTTTTTCAAGAGGTGTGAGTCCTTTTTCAATAGTCCCCGTCATCGTTGCTATCTTTCCAAACTCGGTTGCCATTGCTGTAGAGATCACTACCGCTTCACCGCTTCCGCTGACAACGCTCGTACCTGCAAAAACCATGTTTTTTGCTTCAATCGCACGGTTTGCATCGGTATTGGGATGGAGTTCTCTTTTTGAGGGTTTTGACTCTCCGTTAAGTGAAGATGTATTTATATAGAGTTCAGAAGCTTCAAGAAGTACCGCATCGGCTGCTATCTTGTCACCTTCTTCTAAAACTATAATATCTCCGGGTACGATCTCACTTGCATCAATCTCCTGTAATGTACCTTCTCGTCTGACTTTTATAATTGTGGGCATCAGTTTGAGCAACGCTTCCATCGCTTTATCGGCTTTGAAGTTCTGCCAAAAGGTAAAAGTGGCATTTATAAAGACTGCACCAAAGATTGCAAAGCCTAAAATATTGTTTCCTTCATTAGGCTGGTAATGGTGGGCAACAAAAGCGAGTATACCTGCAAGCTCAAGTAAGATAGGGAAAAACTCTATATATTGTTTAAAATATTCATGAACATAGTTTTTCTCTTTCTTTGTTTTTATAAGATTTTTGCCAAACTCATTAAGCCTTTTTGAAACCTCAGAACTGCTAAGTCCTTCTCTCTGTGTTCTGAACTGATGCAGAAGTGTTTCATGTGAGAGCTTAAAAGGTAACATCACTTTTCTTCATAGGGGATAAAATAGACGGTGTTTATTAGCGGGTCTTCAAATAAGGTATCGATCGGATGGGAAAAGAAAAAACTTGAGCTAGTATGTGCTCCTACAATTGTCAAATCAAATCTGTTTCGGCCAATATGGGAACGAACCATCTCTCCCTCACCGTAAGCAAAGTCATGCTTGAGAGATAATTTAAAGTTAAGCATATTGGCAAGTCTGAAATAGTGTCTGAGATGAAATATGAGCTCTTTCAAGCGTGTTGTTTCTTTCTTTTCAAAAAAACTTGATTTGTATATTTTATCTATAGAGTAGATCTCCGCTTTTGCATTGTATGCTAAGACGAATGTGGAAAATAGAGTGAATTTTTTTACTGAGAGTTTTGAGCTTCTGATCGGTAAGACGACATTTTCTACACGATTTGCATAGCCTGTGTTTAACACCTTTACAATCGCAAAATCTACTTTTAGTTTTTTATGGATGAGTGTTTGAACGAAGGAGGGGTCAAAGAGTGCATGTCTGTACCGTGTGGAGCAAAAGATCATATCTATATCTTTTTGTTCTATAAAGGTTGTAAGTTCCTCAAGTGTATCAAAAACCGTAAAAGTAGATTCTACATCTTTCTCTTGCGCTAAAGCAAACAGATCATCGGCACTTTTTTGTACCTCTTCAAGAGAGTCTTTCCCTTTGACATGAAGAATATAAAGAGGAAGATTTAATTGTTTGGCATAGTGCAGGGCATATATAGAAGAGGTTTGAGAACTTAATGAACCGTTTATAAGAGTGATAACATGCATAGATAGATATCCTTTAAAAGCATATCTGTTTATTGTACACAAATTTTAGATAATTTGCATTGTGTGTTTTTTATTAGCTCCAATGATTTGTTAGAAATCAATTTGCACTCATCCTTGATAGATTACTGATGATGGTAGGTGCATTTGAAATACTCCATGAAAGTGCCTCAGAAAATACCTTTGATAACTGACTCCGAGCTTGATCTTTTAACTCGTCCTTGGCAAGGTCTGTTAAGGCATTAAGCAGACGCTCACCACCTGATTCATTTGATTCAATAGACTCTAATCCTTTTGCAGTGAGGCAAATACCAATAAATTTGTTATCCTCAAATCTTTCGTAGTCGAGAAAACCGGCATCAATGAGCCACTGAATAGTTGGTTTTGCTAAGCCTGCAGGGCTTCGTTCACGGATATATTCAAATTGGCTTTTGGAAATTTGATGTTGCGACTCTTCCCAATACTTGTCACCAAGTTGTAGGGCAAGCTCACTTGGGTTAATAGAAACCTTCAGTGGGAAGCTGTTATATGCTTTGGCAAACACGAGGCCGGAAAGAGCCCTAAATATTTCGATGTTGGTCACTAGCTTCTCCCTTGAGTTCTAACTATTTATTCAACAAACATTATATATAGATTAGCTTGACATTAGCTAAATAAATGAACACTAAAAATGTTAATTTAAATGATATAGAAGGTGTTAAAGAGCTATTTTAATCCCGACAGGGCAGTGATCGGAGCCTTCTATATGATCGAGTATAAAAGCATCCTCAAGGTTTTCGGCTAGGTCTTCAGAGATAAAAAAGTAGTCTATTCTCCAGCCGACATTTTTAACTCTTGCACTGAAACGGTATGACCACCAGCTGTAACGATCGGCTTCATCGCCGTTTACATATCTAAATGTATCTATATAGCCGTGATCTAGCAGTTTGTCGATCCATGCACGTTCGATTGGCAGGAAACCTGATGTTTTTGAGTTCGCTTTTGGATTTTTAAGATCTATCTCGCGGTGGGCAGTATTTACATCCCCACAGATAATAATGCTTTTCCCTTCTTCTCTTAGGGTTTCACAATGCTCTAAAAAACGATCGTAGAATTCCATTTTATAGTTCAAACGATCCTCATCTTTTTGCCCATTTGGAAAATAGACGTTAAAAAGGACAATATCACCAAAATGGTTTTCAATAATACGCCCTTCGTTTAATAGATCGATATCCGGACATGTAGATGTCGATTCACTTGCAAGTGTAGAGAACGTTGCAGTACCGCTGTAACCTTTTTTCTCTGCAGAGTTGATATGGCGTTCTAAGTAAGATTTTTCAAACAGATTCTCAGGTATTTGTTCTTCAAGTGCTTTGATCTCTTGCAGACATAATATATCGGGATGACGATCGTCGATCCATTTGAATGCTTCTTTATTTGCTATAGCACGAATACCGTTGACATTCCATGAGATTATTTCGATTGAATCTGACATTTATAACCTTTGAGTTTGAAGTAAGAGAGAAAAAAGAAAAGGGGTTTACTAAAGGAAAAATCCTTTAGTAATTAAAGTAGTGGACTTCTATACAAAGTCTACTTTAGCAACGTGGTGTTTTAAACCAAGCTCAGCCGGAGTACAACCAAGAGCAAGACCTACCATTTGTTGCATATGAAGTACCGGAAGTTGAACTTCACGACCGATAGCTTCAGAAGCGTGGTGAGTCTGAGTATCTAGTTTTAAGTGACATAATGGACATGGAGTTACCATCCAGTCAGCATCGTTGTCCATAGCACCGGCAATTGCATTACCAGTTAAGATAGCTGCAGTTTTTGGAGCTTGAAGCTCAACGTGGAAACCACAACATTTGTTTTTCTCTTCATAATCAACATTTTGACCACCACATGCGATGATTAAGTCATCTAATGAAGTAGGGCGGTATGCTGATTCAGGAGACTTGTGAGTCTCGTTTTGAAGCTCTGATGGACGGATATTGTGACATCCATAGAAAGGTGCAATGTTAAATTGGCTAAGTGGTGTAACAACCATCTCTTTAATTTTATCTAGACCAAAGTCATCAATGATAGCATATAGGAAGTGAGTGATTTGAGATGTACCTTTGTACTCTAAACCAACTTCAGCAAGCTTCTCATTTACTTTAGCTTTAAGATCAGCATCATTATCTAGTTTATGTTTTGTCATAGCTGTGTTTAATTGACACGTATTACATATAGTAACCATTGTAAGACCGTGTTTTTCAGCATATGCGATATTTCTAGCGTTTAATACTAAAGATAAAAATTCATCGTAATCTTGTAAGTGAGAAGCTCCACAACAAGAAGCTTCTGTTAATTCAACTAGTTCTATTCCAAGTTTGTCTGCAACAGCAAGAGTTGACATCATTTGCTCTGGCGTACTTTGTTTAGCAGTACAACCAGTAAAAAGTGCATATCTTAATTTTTCCATATTATTGTCTCCTAAAACTTCGCAGTTGTAGATGATTTCACAAGTGTTTTAATCTCATCCATATTATCTGATTTCGGTAATTGCCACGGCATAGGGATTTTACCTTTTGTAAACATTTTGAATGCTACTGGCATATGTTTAACGATTGCCGGACCTTCAGAGTAAAGTACTAAGCCACCTTCATCAAGTACACCGCGTTTTGCGATTGAGTGGATAAATCCAACAGCGTGACGTGTAGCAACGTTAGACTCTGCTTTCCCTTCTTGGAAAAGTTTTTGGTGAAGTTTAGTGATTTTACCGATTGGATCGATCTCTTTAGGACAAACCTCTCTACATTCGAAACATTTAACACAGTCCCAAACACCTTGACCCATTTGGTTAACATCCATAAGTCTTGTTTCAGACTCATCACGAACATCAGCTTCAAATCTATATGCAGCAGCAAATGCAGCAGGTCCAAAGAAGTCATCATTTACTTCAACAGCAGGACATGCGTAGTGACATGCACCACATTGGATACAAAGGTCAGCTTCATCAAGAGCTTCTGCATCTTCTGGAGATACAAGGTTTTCCATCTCTGGAGCTTCATCTACATCTGTAACAACATAAGGTTGTACAGCAGCATGTTTCTCCCAGAAATCAGACTTGTCAATGATCATATCTTTTACAGAACGTTTTTTGCTAAGTGGCTCAAGAACTAATTCGTTACCGAAAAGCTCTACCATATCGTTCATACTTTCTTTACAAGCAAGAGTTGAGCGACCGTTTACTTTAATAGCACAAGCACCACAGATACCGTGACGGCAAGATCTTCTATAAGAGAAACTTCCGTCATGATCCCATTTGATTCTGTTTAAAATATCTAAAACAACCTCTTCAGAAGTTACTTCCATCTCATAATCATCATAATATGGAAGGTAATCCTCTTCAGCATTGAAGCGGAATACTTTAAACTTTACTTTTTGTGTAGTAATTGTATGTTCCATAGGTTATCCTTAGTAGTTTCTTGCTTTTAGTTCATGTTTGCCAAGAACAACATCCATATAGTCTAATGAGATGTTACCATCTTTGTCCATATATGCCATTGTGTGTTTTAACCAATCTTGATCATCACGCTCTTGGAAATCTTCTCTATAGTGTGCACCACGGCTCTCTTTACGAGGAAGTGCAGATTCAACGATAAATAGTGAGTAGTCTAACATGTGACCAAGCTCGATAGCTTCTTGAAGCTCAGTGTTGAATACTTTTGATTTGTCTTTTATACGAATATTTTTAAATCTTGCTCTTAGTTCTTTTACTTTTTCAATAGCAAGTTTGATAGTCTCTTCAGTTCTAAATGCACCAGCATTTGCAGTCATAGCTTGTTGCAGTTCTTCACGAATTTGAGTAACTGTTTCGTCACCGTTATTGTTAATGATGAAATCAACTTCTGCTAATGCAGTAGCAGCATCATCTTCAGAAGCTGGGCGAAGTTCAATGTTATCGATCTCTTCAACCATTGTTTTACCAACAAAACGACCAAATAGTAACGCTTCAAGAACAGAGTTTGCACCAAGACGGTTTGCACCGTGAACAGATACACAAGAACACTCACCAGCTGCATAGAAACCTTCGATAAGCTCATCATTGTTTTTACGAACGTTACCAGCAATATTTACCGGAATACCACCCATAGAATAGTGAGCAGTAGCAGAGATTAAGATAGGCTCTTTGATCATATCTAAACCTAAGAATGTGATAGCAAGTTCACGAAGCTCAGGAAGTTTTTGCATAATAAGATCTTTACCTAAGTGTGTTACATCTAGATACACAGCATCTTTTCTTGGTCCAACACCGCGACCTTCTCTAATCTCGTTTAAGATAGCACGAGATACAACATCACGTGAAGCAAGTTCTAATGCGTTTGGAGCATATTTCTCCATGAAACGCTCACCCTTAGAGTTGAAAAGGCGTCCACCTTCACCACGAGCAGCTTCAGAGATTAAAACACCGTTTCCAGAAAGACCAGATGGGTGGAACTGTACGAACTCCATATCTTCTAGAGGAATACCGTGACGAGCTACGATTGAAAGACCGTCACCAGTATTTGCATGAGCATTAGAGTTGATTTTATAACATCTAGCATATCCACCTGTTGCGAACATTACAGATTTCGCATTGAAGATAGCCATTTGCATATCACGAATATTAAATGCAACTACACCAGATACTTTACCATCTTTATAGATGATGTCTGCAGCATACCACTCATCCCAGAACTTAACGCCTGAACGGTCAGCTTGCTCGTAAATAGTTTGCAATAATGTAAGACCAGTTCTGTCTTTTGCAAAACATGCACGTGGTGAAGATTGTCCACCAAAAGGTCTTTGAGCAATTTTACCGTCTTCAGTACGGCTAAATGCTGCACCCATTCTTTCAGCCCAGCGAATAGTCTCTGGAGCATTTTTACACATAAACTCAACAGCATCTTGATCTGCTAAGTAGTCTGCACCTTTAACCGTATCGAACTCATGAAGTTCAACACTATCTGCATCACTAAAAGCGGCATTAACACCACCTTGAGCAGCACCTGAGTGACTTCTTAAAGGGTGAAGTTTTGTAATTACGGCAACTTTTTTGCCTGCATTTTGCAGTTCTCTCGCTGCTGCACATCCCGCAAGACCTGCACCAACAACAACTGCATCGTAAGTATAAATAGGAATACTCATTAAATTTCCTTCGTATAAAGAACTAAAATAATGCTGATTATATCTCAAAAAGACTTATGCTAGATTAAATGTTGGATATATGGCGAAGAAGATGAAGAATGTTACAATTTTGGACACAAAAAGAAATATGTGTTACGATATTTCTCTATGTACATCTTTTTGTGCTAAGTCCCTTGTTTGGAACGTTTTATTTTTCCCTGTTGTTTTTGCGTAGTTTAATACCTCTTTAGCTTGTTTAATAGCTTCTTCAAGGTTTGTATTGTTTGGTTTAATTACATGTCCACCAGTAACAGTGATACGTTCCGTACCAACATCAGGAACATTAAATCTCAGATCAGCAATACTTTCACGGATAAGTTCAGCATCTTTATAACATTGCTCTTTTGTCGGGCGAGACAAGATAATTGTGTACTGGTTATAATCAGTTCTTGCAATTACATCAACAGGTTGCTCATATAAAGATATAGTGTAAGCAACTTTCTTCAAAATAGATTGTGTAATATCTTGTGGATACGGTCTGTGTGTTTTTGAAAAGTTATCTACATCAAAAACTGTTACAGAAGTAAAGTTACTGTCTTTTAAACCTTTTTTATGAGAGTATGAGTTTAACATCCCTTTATAGTTGTTAATACCTGTAACTTTATCAAGCATAGTAGGATTGTCACTGCTTACAGATTTTCTATTCATTCTAAGGGCAATAGCATCTGCTTCTATTGAGAAGATTTCATATCCTTTTTTATCTTTATCTATTTGATATAAGAACTCAATGTCGTTATAGATCTTTGTAAGTCTACTTCTATACAAGAATGTGAAGAATAGTACGATAACAAAAAGTCCAAACGATATATTTTTAATAACATAAAATTTTGTTTCATCGTAATCAATATGTTTTAAAAGCATTGTGTTGATATGCTGCGTTACAGCAGTTAAAGAGCTGTCTAAAGTTTCTTTTGCTTCGATCTCCTCTTTTGTATGTTTTAAGCTCTTTTTATTTTTTAAAATATCTTCATAGTATACGTGTGCAGCATTGTTAAAGTTGTCTATCAATCTAGAAAGATGGTTTACATCGGCACTGTATTCACCTGCATTTCCCAGAAGGTAACGTTCTGTTACATTATATTTATAGATCATCATCAGTTTATCGATATCTTGATGCAGTTGTGTACTTTTACCGTTAAATTGAATGAGTGCCAACTCTACATCATTTTTATCAAGCTGTGCGAGTTTATGAACAATACTCTTTTGTTTTTGAAGATTATCTATCTTTTGCGTTGAAAGATCATGCTCAAAAACGAATAAAACTAAGACTGTAACCATTAAAAATAAAAAGACAAGGTAAGTCTTTAAGCTTTTGAAGATTTTTTTAATTGAACTTTTCATACTTTTTCCTAAAAATGTTATAATATCACTACGTGCCTATTTTATATCGGCAGACGTTAATATATCCTTAAGATGAAGAAGTTTTTTTGAATTTAGAAAATTATTTTATAGCGCAATTTCACAATAGACATATTGGAGATGACGGTGCAGTAATTGGTAAGTATGTATATTCAAAAGATGCTTTTTTCGAAAATATCCATTATAAAAGAGAATGGTTAAGCTTTTATGACATTGCAAAACGCGCAATGCTTGTAAATATTTCAGATGCTTTGGCAATGGGGGCAACTCCAAAATATGCACTTTTAAGTATAGCGATGCCAAAAAACATGACTAGAGCCGATATGAAAAATCTTGCAGATGGATTTAAAGCGGTAGCTGCACAATACGGTATAGAGATTATAGGTGGAGATACTATCAGCAATACTAAGCTGGATATTACGATCACGATCATATCTGAAGTAGAGCGTACCTTATATAGAAAAGGGATAAAAAACAATTATCTTTTTGCCTATACGGGTGTTTTAGGCAACTCGGCAAAAGAGCTGAAAAAACTACTCAACCTTGGGAGAATTCACCAAAAATCTAAATTTATAGATATACACTTAAGAGAACAGTTTTTAAAAAAATCTTCAAAAGTTTTAAAAGCGGGTATGGATATCTCTGACGGACTTTACAGTGATCTGGAAAAACTAACGTCTACCAATAAACTCGGTGTACATTTTTTTAAACAGATCCCTAAACGTATAGGATGTAGCGGTGAAGAGTACGAGATGTTGGTAAGTTTCGCTCCACAAGACAGAAAAAAGATGGTTCGCCTAGCACAACTCTCAAGAACAAAGCTTACTATTTTTGCAAAAGCGACAAGAAACAGATATACAAACAGATGTAAAGCACATCATTTCTAGGAAAAATATGGACAGATTTTATTCACTGGCACACGCTAGTATCGATTTTCACTTTAAGCAGTCACCACGAGACTTCGTGGTTGATGAGATACCCCTTTACGAATTTAGCGGCGAGGGTGAACACCTTGTTCTTCATGTTCGTAAAAAAGGGCTTGCAACCACTGAAATGGTTGGCATTATTGCAAGATATCTTGGAATAAAAAACAAAGAGATAGGCTACGCTGGTCTTAAAGATAAAAATGCGATGACAAAGCAGTATATCTCTTTACATAAGAAGTATGAAGAGGCTTTAGACAATTTCACGCATGATTCAATTAAAATTCTCTCAAAAACATACCATAACAATAAAATCAGAGTAGGGCACTTAAAAGGGAATAGATTCTTTATTCGTTTGAAAAAAGTGAACCCCACAAGTGCGGCAAAGATCGATGAAGCTCTGAAAAATATAGACAATCAAGGTCTTCCTAACTTCTTTGGTTACCAGCGTTTTGGAAATGACGGGGATAACCATATTTTAGGTGAAAAGCTTGCAAAAGGGGAAGCTAAAGAGCGCAATCCCCGTGTCAAAAAGCTTCTGATTAATGCATATCAGTCACACCTTTTTAACTTGTGGCTCTCAAGAAGACTGGAGATCAACTCTTTAGTATCGAGTTTTAGCGTGGATGAACTCTCCACTCTATTAAACCTTCCAAAGCAGGAACTTCAAAAAATGAAGGAACAAAAACATCCGTTTAAACTCATAAGCGGTGATCTGATGGAACATTATCCGCATGGAAGAGTATTTGAGTTTAGCGGTGAATCGCATGACTTAGATCGTTTTAATGAAAAAGATATCAGTGTGACGGGATTATTACCTGGTAAAAGGGTAAAAGTAGCATCCCAGTTTGCACGTGAGATTGAGAAAGATTTTGATGATGAACTCAAAGAGGATGGTGCACGCCGTTATGCATGGGTATACCCGACTGATATAGAGGGGAGATTTAATCCTGTTGAAGCACAGTATGAGATGAATTTTACGTTGCCGAAGGGTTCTTATGCAACGGTACTCATTGAGGAGATCGCAAAGCGCAAGCTTGTTTAATGCAGAGGGATTTGTTTATCCCTCTTTCTATTTTATTTGAAAACTTCGTACATATATTGATTCATAGGAGTATCTTCTTGGTTACCCCATTGTTTCATTGAAGCATCGTAAAGTCTAACTTGTTTATAACCCAGTACACCTGAGAGTAAAAAGTAGTTGTATGAAGTCTCTAACCCGCCTGTACAGTATACTAAAACCTCTTTATTTTTATCGAGTTTATATCCCTCTTTAAAAAGTCTGTCAAGCGCTTTTTGTGATTTAAGTGTGTAGTCTTTATTTACAGAATAGTTCCATGAGTAACTCATTGCCCCTTGAATATGCCCGTTACGCTTTACAGTCGCCGTCGGTGTGATTCCAAGATACTTGTCACTCGGTCTTGCATCGATCATAGGAATTTTTCCTAGATGTTGTTTAACGTATGTGATATCTGCTATTTTAGAATGGTTAACAGTAGCTTGGAAGTTGCTTTTTTGAACTTTTTCTACTTTGTCTGTTAGATCGTAACCTTGTGCACTCCAGTTGTTTTCACCACCGTCAAGTAAAGAGATGTTAGTAAGCCCTACATAGTTCATAGCCCAGTAGATATAAGTAGCTTTTAGGTAGTCTTTAGGAGTTTTTACAGATGCATAAAGAACAACATGTGTATCTTTAGTAATCCCTAGGTTTTGGATCTCTTGTTGGATCTCTTTGATCGAGCGAATTGTAAGAAATGTTCCGTTGTTGAGCCTCCACTTATTTATAGATGTTGGCACGGCACCACTAATGTGTTGTTTTTTAAAACTAGCCTGATCAGAGACCTCTACAATACGTAAATCTTCTTTGTTTAGATTATCGTGTAACCACTGAGGAGATACAAGTGCTTCAGAAGCAAAGAGAGATAAACTACATAAAAGAGTGATGAGTAGTTGTTTCATTATAATGTCCTTATTTAAAAATTGTTTATAGATTGTACCAAGTGGATCAAGAGGTATTATTGAGGAAAAAAACTAGCTTTATTATTTTATACATTATTTATTTAAGGAAAAAATTTTCTTTTAAAACTATATAGTTGTAAAAGTTAATAGACTTTTCATCGATAATTAAATACAATTTCACTAATTAAATAGAGGGTAAAATGGAAAAAAGACATATAACAAGTTTAATTTCACAAAATTTCGGTAAATTCGCCGGTAAAGAGTTTCCACATTGGTTTCAAAAAATAGTTAATAATTCATACGTAAAACTGATGGGACTTGATATGGGTGAGTTTCATGCACCCGAAACATACAAAAGTTTAAATGCACTTTTTACAAGAACACTCAGAGAAGATAGAGAGTATTCACTTGATGCGGATGATTTTATATCACCGTGTGATTCTTTCATCTCTGAATGTGGAAAAATTGAAAACGAATATGCACTTCAGATTAAGGGAATGCGTTATAAAGCGAGTGAGCTTTTAGGTTCAGAGTTTAGTGATGAAGAAAAAGCGATAGTGGATGATGGAGATTTCATAAACTTTTATCTTTCACCAAAAGATTACCATCGTTACCATATACCGACAAATTTAAAGATTTTAAAGGCTGTACATATCCCTGGAAAATTTTACCCTGTAAATATGCCGTCATTGAAAAAGCGTTTGAACCTTTTTATAGAGAACGAGAGGGTAGTACTTTTATGCGAAACAACAAATGGTAAAAAGTTTTACATGGTGCTTGTAAGTGCTTTAAATGTTGGTGTTATGAAAGTAAACTTTGAACCGGCTATCCAAACAAATGCAACGATAGACTTAAAACCAAGAGTGTATGAGTTTAACGATATGTACCTAGATAAAGCAAGTGATTTTGGATGTTTTGAAATGGGTTCTACGATCGTAATACTTTCTGAAAAAGATCTTTTTAAAGAGATAGGTGTTAAAGCAGGAGAACATGTAAGATACGGGCAAACTATAGCTAAAATATAGTTCTCCCCTTACAAGATTACTTTAAAAAGTAACAAGCTAAAAGAGATTACGCCCATTCCAAGGGCGATTCCTATAATGGTTGTATGTGCATTTCCGTACAATCTTGCTGCCGGCAAGAGTTCATCAAACGATATATAGATCATAATCCCCGCAACAATTCCAAATGTTACTCCCAAAGTTATGTCCCCCATAAGCGGCAGGAGTAAGAAAAATCCAAGCAGCGCGCCTACAGGTTCAGCAATACCGCTGAAAAGTGCATAGTAAAAAGCTTTTTTCTTATCACCTGTTGCATGGTAGATAGGCAGCGAAACTGCCATACCCTCAGGAATATTATGAATAGCAATTGCAAGTGCGATCGGAATCCCCAGCATCAACCCGTCCAAAGCGGAAACAAAAGTTGCAAACCCTTCAGGAAAATTATGAATTCCAATTGCCAGAGCCGTAAAGATACCTGTACGTTTTAAAGCCTGTTTTTGAAATCTATTGTCGTATTGTTGCAGTTCTTTAAGCTCTGTATCACTTTTTAATTCATGCGGGTTGACATCGTCTGGAACTAGATAATCGATTAAAGCAGAAAGAGCAAAGCCGCCAAAAAAAGCAAGAAGAGTTAATGCTTCACCCTGAATCTCTCCGTATATTGTCGAAAAGTTATTTTGCGCTTTTATAAGTATCTCACCGAAAGATACATATATCATTACACCTGCTGAGAATCCCATTCCGACAGAGAGAAACTTATGGTTGTTTGTGTGTGAAAAAAAAGCTAAGGTAGCACCGATTCCGGTCGATAAACCAGCTAATAAAGTGAGAAAAAATGCTGAGTAAAACAGAGTAGTATCGGCTATTTCCATCTGTAAATCATACAACGCATCTTCTTAGAAAAGTTTAAAATTAGATTTATTTTGTATATAATATGTAATGTTGAAAATTCTTTATTCGATAATTTTGATGATTTTTATTAATGGTTGTAGTACAAACTTAACAAAATTTGTAAAAGAACCTCTTGTTGCATATGGAATGAAGTCTGAAGATGGTAATGAGACAGTTTTGTATTATATGTTTGTGATAGATCTTAAAAAATTTCCAGAATATCGATTGCCACAATTTGAAATTGAACTATTACCCGGTACAGGTTCTTTTAAATTAAATGAACTAACGATAGAAAATACTTCTTTGCATCTTCCAAAGTTTCAACCACCTAAACAGTGGCCTAAAAAGTGGAAAGAAGAAGCGATGAAAAAACAAGCTTTTGAAGGAAATGGAATATATATTTCTTTTGATGAAGATGGAAAAGTAGATTATTTAGGAATTTGTACCATTTGTGGAGGAAAAAATTTTAGACCACGCATCGGTAAAATTGATGGAAAATCTTTATATACCACGCCGTTAACATTTGAACAAATGGAAGATATATTTGGTCCTCCAAATAGACTTTATAATGTTTTAGAAGTAACTTATTAAGTATTTTAGTATAGAATGTGTCATAGTAGGCGGTAAAATATTATGAAATATATAGTAATTATTTTAACAACATTCCTTTTTGGTGGATGTGTTCCAACAATTTATAATACATACTATAAGCCATCGTATGATGACAATTCAACACAATCAGTCGCAGCTTATTGTCATGGATATGCAGGTCCACCTTCTGGAATTAATTTTGAAATACCAAACGGCATAAAAGTAAATGTAAAAACTAGAAAACAATATAATAAAGATGATTGTGGATTCAAAATTGCATTTAAAATTCCATCTAACACAAATATTCAATTCATTTCTGATGAACTAACAATTATATTTCCAAATGGCTCTAAAGAGACTCAACAAAAAAAGATGGGAATAAGTACTTTCTTACGTTCAAAACCACTATCTGCTTATCAGTTTGGAAATTTTTGTCCCCATGTTGAAACTCATGAAATTGATAATAAAGTTCTTTCTAATGTAAATGTTAGTTTTTCAATATCTGAAAAAAAGAATGTTAAAGAACATCCGGATGTTATTGAGTTACAACTTCCATCAATTATCCTAAATAATATGGTAAAAGAAATCCCTTCTATTACAATGAGAGGTTTCTCTGGTGGGTCATTTTTTTATTATTTGAGTGAAGAGTTTCAGAATAAAAGGCTTGAGAGATATAATGAATGTTTGAAAACTAATTCTGAGAAGATATGTAAATATGGACTTACAACTGCAAACAATAGTTTTGAATATATTACGAATGAGTTTCATTTGACAGGTAGAGTTGTTTGGAATCAACAAGGGGGAGTCAACCAGTTTTATCTCCATACCAATGTTAAAGCTGTGACAAATATGCCATGGCAGTTTAAAACAAATACAGTTCAAATAGTTGATTTAAACAATAGATTAAAATATTCAACAGAAATTGATCCTATGACTCTTTATTGTACTAATGAAAATATAACGCCATTAAATGCATTAATACAAAGTATGAAGGATGAAGTTAAACTTGATATTGAAGGAACTATAGGGGAGGAGCAACCAAAATATATTGATATATTACTGCCTTCAATGATGATTAATGGAAAAGTATTCCATTTTAAACCGATACGTTTAGAATTACATCTATTTGATTTTGGAGTAGATCCGTTTAATTGTTAGGACGAAGTATGTGTAGTGGGATTTTACTACGTAAGCCTTTATTAAAAAAGGCTATACGTTAAATCTGAAGTGCATAATATCGCCGTCTTGAACGATGTACTCTTTCCCCTCTAGTCTCATTTTTCCTGCTTCTTTAGCACCTGCTTCACCACCGCAAGCGATAAAGTCTTCATAGCTGATAACTTCGGCACGGATAAAACCTTTTTCAAAGTCGTTATGGATTGCTGCAGCTGCACGCGGAGCTGTTGAGTTTTTACGGATAGTCCAAGAACGAACCTCTTTTACACCTGCTGTAAAGTAGCTCATAAGTCCAAGTTTGTCAAAACCTTTATGGATGATCTGATCAAGACCCGATTCTGTTACACCAAGCTCATCTAAGAACTCTTTTGCTTCCTCTTCTTCGAGACCGATGAGTTCCTCTTCAACTTTTGCACATAGTTTGATAAGTTCACAGTTATTTTTCTCAGCATGAGCTTTTAGTGCAGTTACATACTCATTATCTTCTAAAAGACCATCTTCATCAGTGTTTGCACCGTACATGATCTCTTTGTCAGTTAAGAAACGAAGTTCACGTGCAAGTTGTTTATACTCATCAGAGTCTGCTTTTTCAAAGTTACGAGCTAGGTTCCCTTCACCAAGGTAGTCTAAAAGCTCATTTGCTACATCAACTAAACCTTGAGCTGACTTGTCTGCTTTTGCCTGCTTTTTAAGTCTATCGATTCTGTTTGAAAGAACTTCGATATCAGCGAGTATTAGCTCACCTTCAATGATCTCAACATCACGAAGCGGATCGATGCTTCCTTCGTTGTGAACAATGTTTTCATCTTCAAAACATCTCACAATTTGTAAGATCACTTCTGTCTCACGGATGTTTGAAAGGAATTTATTCCCAAGACCCTCACCCTGAGATGCACCTTTTACAAGGCCTGCGATATCTACGAAATCTAGAGTTGAGTGCTGGATTCTCTCAGGATTAACAATTTTTGCCAGTTCTGCCAATCTTTTGTCAGGTACAGGTACAACTGCTTTGTTTGGTTCAATTGTACAAAACGGATAGTTTGCCGCTTCTGCGTTTTGTGCTTTTGTTAAAGCGTTGAATGTTGTTGATTTACCTACGTTTGGAAGTCCTACTAAGCCTATTGCTAATCCCATATCTTACCTTTAAAAAACTTTTTGTGGAATTATATCTAAGAAAAGCTAAAATTATACATGCTAGAATTGCATCAAAAATTAGATAAGGTATATTTTGAAATTTAGTGAGAAGAAACTTATAATATTTGATTTTGATGGAACACTCATTGATAGTGTCCCTGACCTTGCAGCTTCAGTAAACTTTATGTTGAAAAAATTAAATAAAAAACTATATAGTATAGATGAGATTAGGGAGTGGGTAGGCAACGGTGCCCAAACACTTGTAAAACGAGCTTTGACTGGGAAAAAAGATTTCCAAGAAGAGGAGGTTAATAAAAATCTCTACGAGCAGGGTTTACCTATTTTTCTTGAAAGCTATGAAGAGAAACTTTGTGAACATACTTATCTCTATGAAGGTGTAAAAGAGACGCTAGAAGATCTCAAACAAAGAGGGTATAAGATGGCGATAGTAACAAATAAGCCTTATAAGTTTATATTGCCAATCTTAGAAGCATTGGGGATTGAAGAGTATTTTGAGTTATTACTCGGAGCTGATTCACTTGCTAGTAAAAAACCCTCAGCGGAACCGTTATTGCATGCAATGAACCACTTTGAATGTAATGAGAAAGAGTGTGTAATGGTAGGGGATTCTAAAAACGATATTATTGCTGCAAATAATGCGAATATGCATAGTATTGCTGTTAGTTACGGGTATAACTATGGTGAGGATATTTCAGTACATCAGCCGAGTATTATTATCGAAAATTTTGCAGATATTATCAAACACTTGGAAGTGTAATGGATAGAACAAAAAAGATAGCGATTGTAGGGGGTGGGATAGCAGGAGCTTCTGTTGCCCTTTATTTGGCAAAAACGGGTCTTAGCATTACACTTTTTGATAAAGAGAAGTCTCTTGTAAGTGGTCCCCCTATGTGTCACTTGCATGCAGGAGGGAATCTTTACCGAGAGATAGATGACAATCAGTGTAAAATGCTTTTGCAACAATCGATCGAACTATTGCGATTTTATCCTTATGCGATCGACTTTCGCCCGACGGTAATAGCAACACCTACCACTGATGAATCAGAACCTAGTGAACTTTTCCCACGATTAAAGATGCTACAGGCTGAGTATCAGCATCTAATAGAGCTTGATCCTCAAAATGAAGTACTTGGAAAAAGTGAAGAGTATTTTAAATGTTTTTCAAAAGAGGAGATGCTCCTACTTAAAGAGAAAGAGAGTGTACAAAATCCTCATACTTTAGATGAGTGGATGATCCCCGTTGCAAAAAACATAGAGCTTGAGAAAGTAAAGTATCCCCTTATCATGGTTCAAGAATATGGTCTAAATGTTTTTCGTATCTCGTCAAGCGTAACACTAGGTTTACAAAAGCAGGAGAATGTAGATCTGAAAACTGAGACAGAAGTTATTGATATTAAGAAATATGAAGAATCTTTTAAAATCACTTATAAACACGCTGATGAAGTGCTTAAAGAGGATTTTGACTACCTCATCAATGCCGCAGGATTTAGAAGTGGGGAGATCGATGATATGCTTGGAATTAAGCGTGATCGACTTGTTGAGTTTAAAGCAGCATATGTAACAAAATGCAATAAGTACGATACTCTGTGGCCTGAGGTTATTTTTCACGGAAAGCGCGGAACACCTCAGGGGATGGCTCAGTTTACTCCATATCCTGACGGCTATTTTCAACTACACGGCATGACAAAAGATATTACACTCTTTGATGACGGTTTAGTTCGCAGTAACGCTTTAAGTGCCCAGCCGAAACTTGATGAAAAGTTTATTAAAAAGATCGATCAGGGGTGGTGCTTTTCAGTAACACAGAGTCGTACACAAGCGGCTATTGAACACTTAGCACAGTATATTCCTGCGTTTAAAGATGCAAAGGTGGCTTCAAAACCTCTTTACGGTGCGCAACAGATACCCGGAGATGATGCAGACCTTAGAGCTTCTGAAGTTTCCTTTGAGGGGGAGAGATATGCAAGATGTGAGATCGTAAAAGCATCCTCTATTCTTACTATGGCTGATGCGATCGTAAAAAAACTGATAGGACTTGGTTTTGTCGATCAGGAGTTTTACGGTCAAAGAGATTTTACAACGGCTCAAACCCTCAAAAAAGAGGATGTCGATCGATATGCCGAACTTACCTGTAAAGATAGAGAGTATCCAAGCTCACTTGCATATGTAAGTAACTCTTATTAAATTCGTAGTATAATAGGTCACTATTTCCGTGTATAGGAGTGACTTGTTATGCAGTATATTAAGTATTTTGATCAGATAGGGATCGATGATGTAGATAGTGTAGGCGGGAAAAATGCCTCACTGGGAGAGATGTATCAGAACCTCTCAAACAGCGGAGTGAAAATTCCGTATGGTTTTGCTATTACAGTTGATGCCTATAACTATTTTTTAGATGCAAACGCTTTATTGGACAAGCTTCATGAACAGCTTGACACTCTAGAGCCTGATAATGTAGCCCAACTCCAAGAGCGGGCAAAAATATGTCGGGAGTTAATTCTAAACGCTTCTATACCCGATGAGCTTCAAGCCGAGATACTTCAAGGGTATAAAACACTTCAACAAAGGTACGACACCTCTATAACATTAGCTGTGCGTTCCTCTGCTACGGCCGAAGACTCACCCGAAGCCTCTTTTGCAGGACAAAACGAAACTTTTTTAAATATTTCAAATGATGAAGAACTCCTAAATGCATACAAACAGTGTATAGCATCAAACTTTACAGACAGATCGATCCACTATAAGTACGATAACGGCTTTGAGTATTTAAAGGTATATCTGAGTGTAACGGTTATGAAAATGGTTCGCAGTGATATATCTGCCAGCGGTGTAATGTTTAGTATAGATACAGAGAGCGGTTTTGAAGATGTGGTACTGATCAACGGTGCATACGGACTAGGGGAGAATGTGGTGCAAGGGAGTGTCGATCCCGATAACTTCTATGTGCATAAACCTACATATCAAAAAGGTTTTCGAGCTGTTTTACAAAGAACCCTCGGAAGCAAGAAAATTAAGATGAATAGACACTCCGAGAATGTTGATGTACCACAGGAGGATCGTAAACGCTATTGTGTGAGTGATGAAGATATATTACAGCTTACCGATTATGCTATTAAGATCGAGGAACATTACTCTGCCAAAGCGGGATATAAAAAGCCTATGGATATAGAGTGGGCGAAAGATGGGGACGACGGTGCAATTTATATAGTACAGGCCCGCCCTGAAACAGTAGAATCACATCACAATAAACTTACATATGAGAGTTATAAACTAAAAGAGAGCGGGGAGTTACTGGTAAGCGGTAGTGCGGTTGGAAGAAAGATAGCCTCCGGAAAAGTGAGACGTGTAAAAGAGCTCTCTGAACTGACAACGTTTGAAGCAGGGGATGTTCTTGTAGCTGAGACCACTACACCTGACTGGGAACCTGTTATGAAGATAGCTTCTGCCATTGTAACAAACAGAGGGGGGCGAACATGTCATGCTGCTATTATCTCACGTGAGCTTGGTATCCCTGCTGTTGTAGGGTGTGACAATGCTACCGAGGTACTTCAAGATGGAGATTTGGTGACGGTAAGTTGTGCAGAGGGTGAAGTTGGCTTTGTCTATAAAGGGCTACTTGATTTTGAGGTTGAAGAGAGTGATCTGAGTGACGTTAAAGATACAAAAACAAAAATTATGATGAATCTGGGTAATCCCGATCTCGCATTTTCACTCTCTGCATTACCGGTAGACGGGATAGGGCTAGCTAGAATGGAGTTTATTATTAACCAGGCTATTAAAATACATCCTATGGCACTTATCCATCCAGAAAAGCTTGATACTACTACAACAGAAGCGATTGAGAAAATCAAGGGTGATGAAGATGGGCAAGAGTTCTTTATCCGTCACTTAAGTGAAGGGGTTGCGACAATTGCTTCGAGTGTATACCCTAAACCTTGTGTAGTGCGTATGAGTGACTTTAAAACAAATGAGTATGCAGACCTTCTAGGGGGACAATTTTTTGAGCCTTTAGATGCAAACCCTATGATAGGTTTCCGTGGTGCGGCAAGATATTCCCATCCTGCATACGAAGAGGGATTTGCTTTAGAGTGTAAGGCGATGAAGCGCGTGCGTGATGAGATGGGCTTTACAAATGTGATTCTTATGATCCCTTTTTGCAGACGAGTAGAAGAGGGTGAGAGAGTAATAGCTACAATGGAGAAGTATGGACTTAAGCGCGGTGAGAATGGACTTGAGATCTATGTAATGTGTGAGATCCCTAATAATGTGATAAGTATAGACGGCTTTAGTAAAAGCTTTGACGGCTTTAGCATAGGGAGTAATGATTTAACACAACTTACTTTAGGAGTTGATCGTGATTCTGAAATTGTCGCTTTTGATTATGATGAGAGAGACGAAGGTGTACTGAAGATGATCGAGATGGCCGTAGAGGGTGCAAAGAGAAACAATCGCCATAGTGGTATATGTGGTCAAGCCCCTTCAGATTATCCGGAAATGGCAGAATACTTAGTGAAACTTGGAATTGACTCAATAAGTCTAAATCCTGACAGCGTGATTAAAACACGACAAAATGTTGCAGAGATAGAGGTGCAAGCTGGAATTTAAACACTTAATAAGCTTGTAATTAAACAAAAATTGATATAATCCGTTTATGAATAAGCTTATATTATACACATTATTAGTTTCAGAATTTCTATTTTCAGCAGAACTAATTACTCCAATACCTACTTCTTTAGATGTTAATCAGGAAAAAGCGACATTAGGCAAAGAGTTGTTTTTTGAAACAAAACTCTCTAAAAACAATACGGTTAGCTGTGCTAACTGTCATCAATTATTTAGCGGTGGTGATGATAACTTAGTTGTCTCTACAGGGATTAACGGTGCACAAGGTTCAATAAATGCACCTACAGTTTATAATGCAGTTTTTAATTTTCGTCAGTTTTGGGACGGAAGGGCAAAAACTTTAAAGGAACAAGCAATGGGTCCTGTTGAAAATCCTATAGAGATGGGACACAATTTTGAAGCTTTAATTCCTGAGCTTAATCAAACCAACTATAAAGCAAAGTTTGATGCAATTTATGAAGATGGGATTACAAAAGAGAATATTGCTGATGCAATAGCTGAATTTGAAAAAACATTAATCACTCCAAATTCTCCATTTGATCGTTATCTCAAAGGGGATCAAACTGCGCTGACCCAAAAGCAAAAAGATGGTTATGAAATCTTTAAAGCAAAAGGGTGTATAGCATGTCATCACGGGGTTAATATTGGTGGTAACACTTATAATAAATTTGGTATTTTTAGTGATAGTAACAGCTCTGATTTAGGGCGCTACAATATCACACATAGAGAACGTGATAAGTATTATTTTAAAGTGCCTTCTCTTAGAAATATCGAAAAAACGGCACCTTATTTTCACGATGGCCGTACAGATGATTTAAGAAGAGCAGTTCTTCTAATGGCAAAGTATCAGCTAGGCCGTAAAATCACCCAGGAGGAGATAGATAAAATTGTTGCGTTTTTAAAATCTTTAAACGGTGAACTTCCACAAGATATAGAGCCGTAGATGAAAAAGACAAACAACATAGATTCAGTAAGCGTATTATTAACGCTCTTTATCTTTTTACTTTCATTGGTATTCTATTATCTTTATAAGATAGAACAAAGTGTGGAAAATTACCATACAAACCATAATAAACTTATAGATATGCAACTTTTAAATAAGGGGTTTGATGATTTTTCATTAAGTTCAAGTGAACTAAGTAACTACAATCTGGTAAATGCAGAACTTGAGAAGTTCAGCAAGCTGCTTATTGAGTTAAAAAACAATATAGAAGTAGATTATCCAGACGATAAAGTTTTAGCTCAAAAGTTAGTAATTATTCAAGCAGATTTTGAAAAAAAAGAGGATGATATTGAGTATTTCAAATCACTAAACTCAGCTTTAATAAGCGGTTCACATTTTCTTTTTGATCTTCAAAGAAGTATCTCTGACTCAAAAGAGATCTCAAGCGATACTAAAAGTATAGTTAATGAAGCACTCTTTTACCTGTTTCAGTTTACTAAGAGTGACTATATAGATAAGTCGTATGTTTCAAGTAAACTTGCAAAAGTTCAACAACCGCTTGATAAAAAGAAGATAATTTTAGTAACAAATTTTTATAATCAATCTACGGTATTACTTGATACACTTACTTCATACAGAAATATTTCCAGCGATATTAGAGCCAATAAGCTTGGTTCACTTTTAAAAGAACTAGAAACAAACCTTGATGAAAAGTATAGTTATTACCTTGTGGAACAGCAAGTAATCGCAACATTCTTTTTTATCTCTACAGTTATTATTTTAGTAGCACTTATCTTTTTCTATATGCGCTCGTTAAAAACAAAAAAAGAGTTATTGGCATTTAATTATGCGGTACAACATAGTGATAATGCTATCGTGATGACAGATCCTGATAAAAACATAGTTTTTGTAAATGAAGTTTTTGAAAAAACGACCGGTTATTGTAGTGATGAGGTTATTGGAGAAAATCCTCGCATTTTAAAATCGAATAAACAAGATGAACAAGTTTATGTAGATATGAAAAAACGACTGGCAAATGGAAAAAGTTGGGAAGGTGAACTTATCAACCAGAAAAAAGATGGCAGCCTCTTTTACGAAAGAGCTTCTATTATTCCAATATTCTCAAATGATAAGTTGATTAACTATCTTGCTATAAAACTTGATATCACTGAATATATAGAACAAAATATGCGACTACAACAAGCTGCAAGTGTTTTTGAAAATACCGAAGAGGTTATTATTATTGCAGATGAAAATGCCAATGTAGTATCTGTAAATAAGGCTTTTACTGATATCTATGGATATACGATAGATGATGTAAAAGGAACTAATCTTAGTATTTTACACTCTGGTGCTCAAGATAAAAACTATTACCTGCATATGTGGGACAAGATTCTTCACAACGACTTTTTTCGCGGAAAAATTATCAATAAGACAAAAAGCGGAGAAGAGATACCTGTATGGGTCACTATAAAGGCTATTAGAGATAAAACAGGAAAGATCAGTAACTATACTTCTGTTCAGACAGATTTAAGAGCTATAGAAAATTCAGAAGCAAAAGCGGAGTATTTGGCATACCACGATCCATTGACAGGTCTGTATAACAGAGTTAGTTTTGAAGAGTACTTGACACAAACATTAGCCGTAGTTAAAAGACAAGATAAAAAGTTGGCAATTTTATTTATAGACCTTGACAGGTTTAAGATCATTAACGATACATTAGGACATGATATCGGGGATGAAGTACTTATTAGTGTTACAAAAAGATTGAAACATATTTTAAGAGAAAGTGACTATGTCTCAAGATGGGGCGGCGATGAGTTTGTCGTTATCCTTCAGGATGTGCCATCGGATACTTTAATTGCAACGGTTGCTAGAAAAATTATTGACAGTATTAAAGAGCCGATCCATATTGGGTATCATAATTTTAATATCACTGCAAGTATAGGTATATCTATGTTCCCTGATAATGGAAGTGATACTAAAACTTTAATAAAATATGCAGATACTGCTATGTACCTTGCAAAAGAGAGTGGTAAAAATAGTTTCCGTTTTTATACATCAGAGCTCTCTTTAGAAACGGAGGAGAGACTTAATATTGATATTGCATTGCATAGTGCTCTGGAAAAAAATGAGATCTATGTTGTATTTCAACCGCAGTATAATTTAGAGACAAAAAAGATTGTATCTGTAGAGACATTGGTACGATGGGAAAATGATACACTGGGTTTTGTAGCTCCTGATAAGTTTATACCAATTGCTGAAGATAACGGTTTTATCATTGAACTTGGATATTTTATTTTTGAAGAGTCGTGTAAAGCATTCAAACAGATGAAAGCTTCCGGTTTAGAGTTACAAAGAATAGCTATTAATGTTTCTAGTATTCAATTTAAAGAACCGAACCTTCTTGAAGCTCTAATCTCTATTGTTAAAAGACATGAACTGGAAGCTTCAGAGATTGAGATAGAGATCACTGAGCGTTTTTTAATGGAAAATACGGATAAGAATATAAAAACATTACAAAGTTTTAGAGATTACGGATTTAAAATATCTATAGATGATTTTGGTACGGGGTACTCCTCTATGTCTTACCTGAAACAACTTCCGATCGATACAATCAAGATAGATAAATCGTTTGTTGATGATATAGGTGAAAATAGTTCAGATAATGCAATTATAGAGGCAATTGTAGCACTTTCAAAAAAATTAAATTATTCTATTGTAGCTGAAGGGATAGAAACAGGTTCTCAAGAACAGTTTTTAGAATCTATCAAATGTGATATTGGTCAGGGTTACCTTTTCTCACGTCCTATTTTAGTAGAGGAACTAATAGCACGCTTTCGTTAAAATAGAAGTTTAAGCTTAGCTTTGTTTTCATTTGTTAGAATTTCGCTTAAAAATAAAATGGATAACGGATGAAAAAAATGTTAGATCGAATAGTTGTCGGAGTAGTAGCTCTTTTGACAACTTCAAACCTTTTAGCAATGGAAAAAATAACAGTAGATACTTGGTCGGAGTATTCAAACGGTGCAGAGTTTGATGTTGTAATGCAGGGACTGATTATGGAACTGGAGTGGACTAAAAAGTTTTCTCTGGTTACGGCAAGTGCATTAGGTATGCAGACAGAGGAGAGCACCGGTGAAAAAAAATCAACGGCAAAAGATTTAGCACTTTATCCAAAATATAATTTTATAGAGTCTACAAAGGATGGAGTACCGGGATTTTCAGTGATGGCTGGAGGTGTTTTCCCAACTGGGCATAATTTTTTAAGTTCTCCAAATAGAGCGTATCTGGCAATTGCAATGTTTCCTATGACACTTTTTAATGAGCGTGTAGCCTTTGAAGCACAATTAGGGCATCGTTATGTTCAAGTAAAAGATGACAAGGATATCAATCGTTTGCATTGGGGTGTATTTGTAGAAGCCAATATGATTGACAACTATAATATATTTACAAATTTTTACTCGGGAACACAATATGATATAGATGTCCCTTCCTTAAGTCAGGAGTATGGACTAAGTTATGACTATAGTGATACTTTCAAGTATAAAATGCTTTTTGGAATCCAACCTGAACTAGAAGGCAGAGGCGATGCAGATACTACGGAATACTGGGGTGAACTAGGGGTTGAAATACGTTTTAGTGAATTTGACTAAATAATTACACATTTTTTGTACAATTTTATTAGAAGAGGTTATAGAAAAATTTAAATAGGGTACAATACATATAGTGCTTCATCTAAAGTCATCATGAAGAGAGGGAGGATAGAATGCTAAATTTTTCGCAAATGTTTTATACTCAATTAGTTGATATCGCTTATAAGCAATTGAAATTTTCTTCTTTGGCAAATGTCATAAACGCTGCAGTACTTAGTTTTATTCTCTTCCCCTATGTCAATGGTGTATACCTTGGGCTTTGGTTTGAATTTGTTTTAGCCATTTCTTTATATAGATTTATTATGGCAAAACGTTATCAATCTACTCCGCAAAAATACTCAATAAAAAAGTGGAAAAAACGTTTTGTAGAGACACTCATTATATCAACACTCATATGGATTGTTGTTCCATTTTTATTTTTTATAAAAGACAATTATATGGTTCAGGCTGCTATCATAATTGTATATGCAGGGCTTAGTGCAGGTGCAATAAGTTCTCTTTCCTCTCTCACTAGAACACTTCATGTCTTCTTGGTTATGTTTTTACTGCCACTGATTATAGTACTTTTTTTACAGCAAACTCAATTACATACGGCAATGGCATTTCTGGTCAGTTTATACTTAGGGCTTTTAATGATAATAGGGAATAAATTTCACCAAAACTATAAAGAGATCTTTAAAGTCAGCATGATGTATGAGCATGAAAAAGAAAAGTTTAGTGTATCTAAAGAACGTTTTGAAATCATTTTCCAAGGTGCACCGGTTGGCTTTGTATTCTACGATAAAAACTTGATCATCAGAGAGGTTAATCAAAAACTTGTAGATTTTTTAGAGGCACCAAGAGAGTTATTAATCGGGCTAGATCTGCATACTATTCCGGACCAAAGAATTGTACCTGCACTTAAAGATGCCATTAAAAATAAGAATGGTACATACGATGGAAAGTATATTACAAAATTTGCCAACAAAGATGTGTTTATAAATATGCAGACATCTCCTGTGCGCGATAATTCCGGCAAAGTTATTGGGGCTGTAGGGATTGTAAATGATGTTACAGAAAAGATGCATGATCAAAGAAAGATAGAGAGACAAGCGAAGTATGATATCTTAACAGATATTCCAAACCGTTTGACACTCATCGAACAAATAGAACATGAAATTATCCGTTATAAACGTCATCGAATTATTTTTGCAGTACTTTTTTTAGACCTTGACCATTTTAAAAATATTAACGATTCTCTTGGACATGCCATTGGCGATAAATTGTTAATTGAGATAGCACATAGGTTAAGATCAATTATACGTGATGAAGATATTGTAGCAAGGTTAGGTGGTGATGAATTTGTTGTCTTGTTACCGGATTTGTCATTAGAACAAAAAACTGCTGCAAATAAAGCTGAACATGTTTCTAAAAAAGTATATGAGAGCTTGATAAAACCTATTGTAGTAGAAGGACATTCCCTTAATATCTCTACAAGTATAGGGATCACTTTAGCAAATTCCGAAAATGATAATGCAGATGATATTTTAAAACATGCAGATATAGCGATGTATCAGGCAAAAAAAGATGGAAGAGGCGTGAGCCGTTTTTATCAACAACAGATGGACCTTTGGATCAAGCGAAGACTGGAACTTGAAAACGGTCTGAGAGACAGTTTATATAACGATGAACTTCAAGTTTATTTTCAACCTATTGTAGAGTTTAAAAGTGGAGAAATTATTGGTGCAGAAGCACTGCTCAGATGGAACTCAAACGAGTTTGGTTCTGTTTCTCCAGAAGAGTTCATTCCTGTGGCAGAGGAGAGCGGTTTGATCGTACAAATTGGAGATTTTGTAATGAAAAAAGCCTTTGAACAGTTTGTAAGATGGAAAAAAGAATCTAAAGGTTCAGAGTCGTTACAAAAAATTGCAATAAATATAAGTGTACGTCAATTTAACAGGGGAGATTTTATTGCAAACATTAAGAAATTAATAGATAGCAGTATGATCGCTCCCGAGAATGTAGAACTTGAAATTGTTGAGTCTATTGTTATAGATGATGTAAAAATAGCAAAAGAGAAAATGGAGGAGCTGCGCACTTTAGGAATAAAGCTCTCTATTGATGACTTTGGTACAGGTTACTCCTCATTGTCATACTTAAAGCAATTGCCTTTTACAACATTGAAAATCGATAAATCTTTTGTAAAAGATATAAATATAGATGCAGAGGATGATGAGTTAATTGAAACTATCTTAAATATTGCAAAAAGATTTAATCTTGAGGTAGTTGCAGAGGGTGTGGAAACATATGAGCAAGCTCTCTTTTTAGCAGAAAAAGATTGTGAATTTTTTCAAGGATATTATTGTTCAAAAGCGGTTAACGGTGAAGCGTTTATAGATTTGCTTAATAATAGAGAAACTTGTGTCCCTACAATTAAAAAAGATTAGTAGTCTCTTTTTTTGAAAAAATATTTATTTTTCTTTAGATATAGTGACAAAATTTAAAATAGAAGGAAAAATATGAGCGTACTTTTAGAGTTTGCAATGTTCCCGACAAGTGATAACTGTCGTGAAGGTTCATCAGTTTCAAAACAAGTTGCAAAAATTATAGATGCTATAGATAAAAGCGGGGTGACTTATAAATTGACACCTATGGGGACGATTGTAGAGACTCAAACAATGCGTGAAGCTTTGGATGTAATTGAGCTTGCATATGAGCAGGTAAAAGATTGTGAGCGTGTATATAGTTCGTTAAAGTTTGATATTCGTCATAACAGTGACGATCGTCTTACAACAAAAATTAAATCTGTTGAAACCCACTTAGACAGAGATGTTAAAAAATAATCACTTTTAATATTTTAAAATTATCTAAGATACTATATAATTCCACTTATATTTTTTAAGGGAACTCTATAGTGTCAAACCTTTTCGCACCAAAACTCTTCACACTTTTAAAGCAGGGTATATCAAAAGAGCAGATCTTTGCAGATATCATGGCGGGTATTATTGTAGGTATTGTAGCCTTACCGCTTGCCATAGCTTTTGCTGTAGCATCAGGTGTTTCTCCTGAAAAAGGGATTATTACGGCAGTAGTTGCCGGATTTATTATCTCTTTTCTAGGTGGAAGCAGGGTACAGATCGGCGGTCCTACGGGAGCGTTTATTGTTATACTCTATGCAATAGTTCAGGAGTATGGCTTTGACGGTCTGTTGATCTCAACTATAATGGCCGGTATTATATTGATCCTTTTCGGACTTTTACAGTTTGGCGGGCTATTACGCTACTTTCCGCAACCTTTAATTGTCGGTTTTACAAGCGGTATAGCCGTTGTTATTTTCTCTACACAGATTAAAGATGCTCTGGGATTAGATATTCAAAATCTTCCATCAGACTTTTTTGAGAAATGGACACTCTACTTTCAGAGTCTGGAGACTATCAATATCTATGCACTAGCAATCACGTTAGCTACCATACTTATTACTATCTATGCAAGACATATTACGACAAAGATACCGGGTTCTTTTATAGCTATCGTAGTGCTTACTTTTGTTGTGGTTTTTTTTGATCTTCCGGTCACTACGATTGAGACTTTTTTCGGTGAAATAAACGGCAAGATAGAGTTCTCTTTACCGCACTTTGAATGGAGTAGTTTGAGTACTTACATTGTTCCTGCATTTATTATCGCACTTTTAGGCGGTGTGGAGTCATTACTCTCGGCAGTTGTGGCCGACGGTATGATAGGGACGAAACACAGATCAAACACTGAACTAATTGCTCAGGGTGTAGCAAACATTGTGACACCTTTTTTCGGCGGGATTGCTGCAACGGGAGCGATCGCAAGAACGGCAACAAATGTAAAAAACGGTGGACGTACACCGATAGCAGGAATAACACATGCAGTTGTGCTTCTGTTTATAATGCTCTTTTTTATCGATTTTGCAAAGCTTATTCCTATGGCTACACTTGCCGGGATACTGATCGTAGTCTCTTTTAATATGAGTGAGTATAAAGCGTTTATCTCCATACTAAAAGGTTCATATTACGATTATATCGTTTTACTTTCTACCTTTATTTTGACGGTTGTTATAGACCTGACTGTTGCTATTGAAGTTGGGATTGTACTCTCTTCACTTCTTTTTATGAAAAGGATGGCAAGGGTTGATGGGAACTCTTTTGAAAAGAGTGATGATATAGATGATATAGACAATTATGAAAAGCTGCCGGCCTGTGTATCAGTGTATGAGATAGGGGGCCCGCTTTTTTTTGCTTCTGCAAAACAGTATGCGCAGCAGATACAAGAGAGCGGTATCGCCTGCAGTGTTTTAATTATCCGCATGAGGTATGTAAGTTTTATAGATGCAACGGCACTACACAACTTTAAAGAAGCTATTGGGATGTTGCGAGAAAATGGTACTGTAATTATAACTTCCGGAACAAATGATGAAGTGTTTAAAGACCTATCAAAACATAATGTTGTAGAGATGATAGGGGAGATAAATATGCACAAAACCTTCCCGCGTGCAGTGGAGCATGCAAACAGTATTATTGATGGTTCTGGTGATGAAAAATTTTATACGCAGAAAGAATTAAAATAAGCGCTAACAATACGATCAGTATATCACTTGCTATGAAACCGAGTAATGCGGAACCAATGGCAGCCCCGACAATAGAGCCGATAGATAGAGAGAGAAATAGTTTTTTCTCCTCTTTGAGTATAACAAAAGCTTGACTTTTACTGTAGCGTATAAAACCGACTATCATTGTTGGAAGACTAATGGCTAAAGATAAACTTCCGGCAAGTTTTACGTCGATACCGTAAAGGATTACAATAGTGGGGATAAGCAGCTCTCCACCTGCAACACCAAGAAGTGAAGCAACGATACCTATGATAAATCCTGCAAATATACCCGCTAATATCTCTAAAAATATTGAATGAAACAAAGCCTCTTGCTGGTCACTTAAAAACCAATGTTCAAACAGAAGTACAGCAGCAAGCAATAAGAGTATAATAAAAATGATGCGATCAAGTATCTTCTCATCAATTTTCATAGCATAACCGGCGGCGATCCAAGCACCTACTAAAGAGCCTGCTAAAAGATTAATGATGATAGTTTTATATTCCCATATTTGTTCTAAAGGGACTTCGTACGATCGAAAAAACAATGCAAAAAAGACAACTACAAGGGATGTTGCTTTATTTAAGATAACAGCTTTTAAGGTATCTAGTTGAAAAAGACCTTTAAGGATAGGGAGGCGGAATTCTGCCCCACCTAGGCCGATAAGCCCTGCTAAAGTTGCAACAGCACCACCTGCACTAAATCCTTGTAAAAAACGCTTCATCCTAGCCCTTGTAAAAAGTTCTTTTTCCCTTTTTTAACGGGAGTATCTTACACTATGAAAGTGATTTGATAAACTCGCTCATCATCCTTACACCTGCACCTGTTCCGCCGTATGTATTTACGTCCCAAGGAGATTCAGTATAAGCACTTCCTGCAATGTCAAAGTGAAGCCATTTATCTTTGTTTTCCTCTTTAATGAAGTTATCTAGGAAAAGTCCGGCCGTGATCGCACCACCGTATGGTTTGTTTGAGATGTTACAGATATCTGCGATTTCGCTTTTGAGTTGTTTCTTGAGATGTTTGTTAAACGGAAGAGAACCGATTAACTCCCCTGAATTGTTTGCAGCATCATAAAAAGCGTGTTTAAGTGCATGTGAGTTACCCATTACACCAGTAGTGTATTGACCAAGAGCTACCATACAAGCACCCGTTAGTGTTGCAAAGTCAAAGATGTAGTCTGCTTTTACCTTCTCTTGAGCATAATCTAAAACGTCAACAAGAACTAAACGACCCTCTGCATCAGTATTACGTACTTCAATCGTTTTACCGCTTCTACTCACTAAAACATCATCAGGTTTATACGCATCACCGCCGATCATATTTTCAACTGCACCTACAAAAGCGTGTACCTCTACATCTAGTTTTAGCTCACTGATAGCTTTGATAATACCAAGAACTGCACAAGCCCCCGCTTTATCCATTTTCATAGTTACCATAGATGTACCAGGTTTTAAACTTAGTCCACCTGAATCGTATGTTAAACCTTTCCCTACAAGTGTTACTACTTTTTTAGGTTTTTTCTTCGGTTTATAAGCAAGGTGGATAAGTTGTGATTCATGACGAGATGCACGACCAACTGCAAGCATAGCTCCACATTTCTCTTTTTTAAGCCCTTTTTCTCCTAGGATATTGCACTCTAGTTCATTCTCTTTTGCAAGGTTACGTGCAAGTTTTGCTAAAGTCTCAGGATGGATATCTTCAGGGATAGTATTTACAATATCACGTGTAAAACAAGTCGCTTCAGCTACGATCACCGCCTCTTCAAAATCTTTCATTAACGCTTTGATATCATCACATTTCAGATCGATTCTTTTAAGTGTAGATTTTTTTTGCTCTGATTTATATCTGTTAAACTCATAACCGCCTAAAATAAGACCTTCAATAACAGCTTTAATTGTTTCTTTGTTTACATCGAAAGAAGCAGATTTGGCATTAGAAGCTTTAAGCGCTTTAATAGCACTGGCAGCAGCAGTTCTGATATTGTCGTTACTGTTATCTTCAATCCCAACTGTAAGTAGATCTTTACCGTATAAAAAACAAGTAGTGTCTTGAGCAGCTTCAAAAGCAGCTTTTTTAAGTGTCTTTTTATAAGGATGTTTAGCAATTTCATCTTTTGTTATAAATGAAACGCTAACATCGCATTTTGTATCTTTTACTAATTCTATTTTCATAATTTTTATCCTTTTTAAAATTTTATTTTTAAGCTATAAACCCGGCTGTTATAGTCAAGATCCCTAATACTAAAAGAAAAGCACCGCTGAGCATACCCGCTTTGTTCTTTGAAAAGATATATGCATAGAGTGCTTTTAAAATATTGTTACTTCCCGTCGCAATTAAAATGGCTGTTGCAACACTCTCTATACTTACACCGAATTTAGAAGAGAGAAGTGATAAAACAAAAGGGTCAATGTCTGTAAAACCGACAATAAATGACAAGATGTTTAGTCCTAAATCTCCATACTGGTTTAGTACAAAATGGGTAAGTATCGCCATTACAATAAATAAAAATGCAAATAAAAATGCAGTACCGAGTTCAAGAGGGTTTTTATCTTCATTTTCCCCTAAGGTATCTGCTTTTTCATACTTAGACTTATTATACAACACCAGTACAATAATACCACTTATGATAGTAAGAATTATAAAGGGAATAAGAAGTTTGTATGCAACCTCTGTATTAAACGCAAATGCAATCCCTAAAAGTCTTAAGTACATTAAAGTAGTTGCAACTACGATTGATGATGCAAAAAGATATGGTGTAGCATTTGAAGATGCTTTTTTTGCCAGTACTAATGTTGTCGCTGTACTTGAATAGATCCCTCCGAGTATCCCTGTTACAAGGTAGCCTTTGTCGTTAAAGATATATTTTTTTAGCACATACCCCACATAAGAGAATAGAGAAACGATAACCACTGCCAACCACACTTTAAAGTATGAGATAGGAATTATTTCAGATATTTGCTCTTGTGGAAGCAAGGGTAAGATTACACCGCTTAAAAGGAGTAGTTTTGCAAAAGTTTCTATCTCTCTTTCATCGAAAATAGTATAAAAGTGTTGCAGATTTTTATCTAGATTTGAGATAAAGACAACAGCAACAAAAATAATAAGTAAGAACCAGATATTAAAGTTGACAACTACTATACCGAAACTGTAAACAAGAGTGGAAAGAAGAAATAGTATCATCCCGCTACGGTTACTTTTGAGTTTAAAAAAGTAAAAGAGGGAGAGATGGGTAAGTATTGCTACATAACCTACCATATAGAGGTATAGATTCATCTTTGCAAAGATGTAGCCTATAAGTGATATAAATGCGAAAGTTCTTACACTGCCTATCTCTCGATGAGATTCAGTATGTATCCTATGGGCTTTGATCTCAAGACCTATTAAAAATCCTGCAATCACAACAACAATAAGTTCAACCCAAGGTGCGTGTAAGAGATTTTCCAGCATTATATTTCCGTTTTAATCCTTAGTCAAAATGAAGTAAATCTTTGGCTTGGATCATATCTTTATCACCTCGACCAGAAAGGTTGATAATGATAAGTTTATCTTTAATATTTGGCAGTTTTTTCAGGTACGCTACTGCATGAGATGATTCAAATGCAGGAATAATTCCCTCTTTTTGACTTAACCATACGAAAGCATCCAGTGCTTCTTGGTCAGTTACATAGTCGTAACTAACACTTTTATTATCATTATGAAAAGCGTGTTCAGGACCAATTCCAGGATAGTCTAGCCCTGCTGAGATAGAGTGTGCTTCAAGTATTTGTCCATCCCCATCTTGAAGAAGGTAAGACATTTGACCGTGAAGTACGCCAGGACGACCTTTTTTAAGAGAACATCCATTTTTACTGTCAATTCCAAGACCACCTGCTTCAATTCCGATACATTCTACCTCTTCATCTTCTAAAAAGTGTTGGAACATACCGATAGCGTTACTTCCGCCTCCGATACATGCAATTACATGATCAGGTAAACGGTTCTCTTTTTCAAGTATCTGTGCACGAGCTTCCCAACCGATAATCGCTTGAAAATCTCTTACCATTAAAGGATACGGGTGCGGGCCTGCAACAGTACCGATGATGTAGAAAGTATCACGAGCATTTGTAACCCAGTGACGGATAGCATCATTCATAGCATCTTTAAGTGTGCGGCTACCACTTTCAACGGCATTTACTTTTGCACCCAGAAGTTTCATACGAAAAACATTTAACTCTTGACGCTCAACATCTTTAGCACCCATAAAGATCTCACACTCTAAACCTAATAGTGCTGCAATCGTAGCTGTAGCTACACCGTGTTGTCCTGCACCTGTTTCTGCAATAACTTTCTTATAACCAAGACGTTTAGCCATAAGTCCTTGTGCGATAACATTGTTTACTTTATGCGCACCAGTATGGTTTAGGTCTTCACGTTTAAAGTAAACCTTTGCACCGAGCTCGTTAGAGATATTTTCTGCAAAGTAAAGTGGAGAAGGGCGACCTACATAATCTTTTAAATAGTAGTCAACTTCTGTCCAGAACTCTTTATTGAAACGAATTTCATCATACTCTTTACGCAGCTTTAAAAGTGCGGGCATAAGTGTTTCTGGAACATATCTTCCACCAAAGATACCGAAGTGACCATTTTCATCCGGATCAAATTTTGACGCAGTTGGTATATACATTAATTAACCTCTATTACACTATAAACTTGAGTTTTCTCTTTTAGATTTTTGACACCGTCTAAAAATGATAACCCTATAATAAAACAACACTCTACACATTGTGCACCTGACTGATTTACAAGTGTTGCTGCTGCATTTGCAGTACCACCTGTTGCGATCAGATCATCTATTACAAGTACTTTAGCATCTTTTTGAGCACTAAAAGCATCTATATGTACCTCTATCTCATCAACACCATACTCCAAAGAGTATTTCTCAGAGATAGTGGTATATGGGAGCTTCCCTTTTTTTCTAATAGGTACAAAGCCGATCCCTAACATCTGTGCAAGAGCTGCACCAAAAATAAATCCGCGAGCATCTATCCCTGCTATATAATCGAGATTATACTCTTTATATCTGTGATAGAGATGATTCATTAAGACACCATACGCTTCTTTGTCGTTTAAAAGAGTAGTAATATCTTTAAAGACTATTCCAGGCTGTGGAAAATCTTTAATATCTCTAATCGAGTTTTCTATAATCTTTCTTTCTGTTTGACTAAGTGTAATCATATATTACTCCTTACAGTAATGCATCAATACGACCCTCGAGGGCTTTAATTTTAGAGTTTAGGCGATCAACCTCTTGTCTATGTTTTGAGTTTCTTGTTTTAAGTACTTTTAACTCATTTCTTAGTTTCGACAGTTCTTCAGTTAAAATATCTACATTTCCTAAAGCACGTTGTAATTGGATCTGATATTTTCTGATCAGTATCTCTGCTTCTTGAAGTGTTAACTTCATTAAATCATTACTACGCTGCTCTTTATTTGTAATACTTTTGAAGTAAAACATCTTCACAAAAAGATATATTGAAGCTAACGAAAGTACAGTTAAAAGTGACCATTCCCAAAACATAATAAAACTTCCTTAAATTTATTTCATAAATTGAAGGGACCTTCTCCCATCTATTTATGACGGAGTTGGAAGTAATTCCATCTCCTACGTTAACACTAGGTTTCCCTCAGCGGGAGGCTCAATTATAAAACTTCTAAATTAAAGTTTTATAGCTCTATTTTTTCAACACGTTGGCAGTGTCTACCACCGTCAAAACCACTTTCCAGCCAAGAGTTGATGATAGACTCTGCAACACCGAGACCCACGATTCTCTCTCCGAAACATAGTATGTTTGCATCGTTGTGACCACGAGCAACCATAGCTGTGTAAGCATCGTGGCAAAGTGCCGCACGGATCCCTTCGTGACGGTTTGCAGCCATACTCATACCGATCCCGCTACCGCAGATAAGGATACCTTGACTCCCTGTATCTTCTAAAACACTTGTTGCTACTTTGTGAGCATAATCAGGGTAATCAACTCTCTCTTTTGAAAATGGACCAAGGTCGATCACTTCATGACCTTTCTCTTTTAAAAATTCAACTGTCCAGTTTTTTAGATCTATTCCAGCGTGGTCTGTTGCTACGTAAAATTTCATATATTTTTCTCCTTTAAGATAATAGTAAACCGATAATAGTTTGCACCGGTAAAAGTATGAGATAGTGGCTTAGCGGTGTCATTAAAATAATAAGTACCACAATTATGCCATATCTTTCATTTTTATAAAAAAATTCTGCGATCTCGTTTTTTCTAAACTTCAGTGCTAAGTGTGCTAGAAAATGTGCACCGTCAAATTGTGGAATAGGGAGGATGTTAAATACCCCTAAAACCACATTGATAACAAGCAGTTGAAAAACAAGCAGATAAGTAAATAGATATACAATACCATCAGCTGTTGTCGGCGAATGCATTGCAGTAAGTGCGATCGCGGCAAAAGCTGCTAATGTAAAGTTATATACAATTCCGGCAAGGTCTACCTGCATCGCCGCATTGTATCCACCACGGCTAATAACTGTTAAAGTGTTGATTGGTACCGGTTTTGCCCAACCAAATAAAAAGCCACTTTCAGCTCCCATAAGCATTGGTAAAAAGTACATCATTAGCGGGACTAAAATTGTTCCCACTAAATCAACATGAGCTATAGGGTTGATTGTAAGGCGACCTGCATTTTTTGCAGTTGTGTCACCATACATATAAGCAACCCAACCATGCATAATCTCATGTCCGATAATAGCAATCGCTAAGGCTACAACAGCAGCACCGATTTTCAGAAAATCAAGTAATTCCATGGTAATCTTTGTCTACTTCTTCTCTTTCTTTAATTGCTCTGTCTATATAAGGAGACTGTTCTAAGTCGGTAGGTGTTTTACCTATACGATCCCATCTGATTTGCCAGTTTTCATCGATTGAAAAGTAGATAAACCAAGGAGTCCCTTCAATATTCTCGTATGGTACAGCACCCCAAAAACGGCTGTCACCTGAATGATCTCTATTGTCACCGATCATATAGTATTTGTCTGCTTCTACTTTTGTATAAAATGCATTAAAAGGGAGTCTGTAGTGAGTCGGTATAGTGTCAACGTATACAGGGTTCATACTTACTTGTCTTTTTTGATATGCATATAAAAAATCTTCATAGATATTATGGTTAGGATCGTTATGAATTCCAGGATGTTGATGTGACATCGGACTCTTAACCCATAGTCTATTCATAAGAGTTACTATTTTCTCTTTTGGGTAGTTTTTAAGGATGTAATCATCACCCTCATGAGGTCTTAAATATAACTCATTTGCATCTGTGTAAAGAACTTCATCTCCAGGTAAACCGAAACAACGTTTTACGAAGTGTGTTTTTATTTTATGAGGGGGACGAAAGATTACGATATCCCCACGTTTTGGAGTATCTCCGTCGATCAGTTTAAGGTCGTCGCTCCAAGGCATGATAGAAAGCTCTAAAAACGGGATGTGTGGCATAGGGACACCGTAGGCAAACTTTTTACCAAATAAGTGATCACCGATTAAAAGAGAGTCTTTCATACTCCCGCTTGGGATTCTAAATGCTTGAGCAATAAAAAAGATCACGAAAAGAACGATTATTATCGTTCCTGTCCATGAGTTTGAGAACTTATATGCTTTATGAAGGGCTTTTTTCATTAAGACTCTTTTGTTTCAGCCATATTTTTAGCGTTTATCTTTGCTGCTTTTAGAGTATTGCTAAGAAGCATAGCAATAGTCATCGGTCCAACACCACCTGGGCTTGGTGTAATGTATGAACTTTTTTTACTTACATTTTCAAAGTCAACATCACCGACAAGTTTTCCCTCTTTTGTTCTGCTTACACCGATATCTACGATAACAACATCATCTTTTACCATATCTTCTGTAATAAGGTTTATAACACCAACTCCACACAGAATAATGTCTGCGTTTAAAGTGTGCTTTTTAAGATCATCTGTAAAGATATGACAAATTTCAACAGTAGCATCTGCATTTAAAAGTAGAGCAGCCATCGGTTTTCCAACGATGTTTGAAGCTCCTACTACACAACAGTTTTTCCCTTTAACATCTATGTCGTACTCGTGCAAAAGTTCCATAACTCCAAGGGGTGTACATGGTACAAAACCATCAAGGTTTGTAACAAGACGGCCAACATTATACGGATGGAAACCATCTACATCTTTTGCTGGATCAACTAACTCTAATAGTTTAGTAGTGTCTATATGTGGAGGAAGTGGAAGTTGAATCAGGATACCGTCTACATTAGAATCGTTATTTAGTCCAATTATAGTTTTTTCAATCGCTTCTTGAGAGATTGTTTCAGGCATTTCGTGAGAAATAGAGTAAAAACCAACTCTGTCACACGCTTTTTTCTTCATATTAACATACGCTGCACTAGCAGGGTCTTGTCCAACAAGTACAACAGCTAATCCTGGTGTACATCCACATGTAGATTTCAGTTCTTTTACTTCATCACTAACTTTTTGTTCTATTTTTTTTGAGAGAGCTCTACCATCTAATAACTGCATTTAAACCCCATAAATAAATTTTTTGTTATTATACCTTTTTAAAATAATATTAGGCTAATAATGAAGTATATACTCTTTTTAATTCTTTCAATTTCCTTATTTTCTGAGAGTAATTTTATCACTCCTATGGAGTATGCATCATCTCTGTATAAAAATCCAAGAGGGATCGGATGTCACAGGTGTCATGGAGAAAACGGCGAAGGAAAGCTAATTGCAAATTATGTCCATAAAGGGAAGAAAAAATCTTTTGACGGTCCAATAATCAAAGATCTGTCGTATGAAAAATTTTATAAAGCACTGAACAAAAGAAAAAAAGGGATGCCGAGATATTTCTTGACAGACAATGAGATCGAAGCACTTTATCTTTATCTTCATAGAAACGATAAAAAAAGTGAAAAAAAATAATAAATTCTCTTAATACTTCATTAAGTATTTTTCCATATAATTAAAAACGTTAAGTATTACTTTACGATTTTGTTATTGGATATAATAAATAGTAAGTTATATACTTCAACCGTTTAGGAAACCATAGAATATGATAGATGAAATAATAAAGAGTTATGAACAAAGAGATCTGGAAGCTTTAGACCGTTTAGCCGTACCGAGATACAGGGAGTTAAACAAAACAAAGAAGTTCCGATCGGCACTTATGCTTTCATGTAACAATATCAAGCACCTCTCAAAGATAGAATCGCTTGAGGCTGATTGTATTATGCTTAATCTTGAAGATGGAGTAAGTAAAGAGGAGAAACCTTTTGCACTTGCGCTGTGTGCTATCTTCTTATCACGTCTGCAAAAGTGCGATAAAAAACTTGTCGTACGTGTTAATGCTTTGGATGAGGGCGGATACGAAGAGATCACCTATCTCAATCAGTTTATGCCCGATGCTATTCGCGTGCCGAAGATAAAAACGCCCGAAGAGGTTAAAGCTGTACATGCTCTTTTAAAAGATGAGATTGAGTTGCACCTCTCGATTGAGACAGCCGAAGCATGGGCTAATTTAGCGCAGCTTTCAGTTAACGAGAGGGTAAATACTTTTTATCTCGGAATATTGGATCTCTTTGCAGATATGGGGCTCTCTCAAGGTCTAATCGATCTGGAGAATCCTACAATGCATTATATGTTAAGTCATTTTCTCATTACTTGTAAATCTATCAGAGTAAAACCGGTGAGTTTTGTGTTCCAGGATTTTAGAGACCTTGATACATTTTCAAAATGGATCGAGCTTGAAAAGTCGATGGGGTATGATGCAAAAGGGTGTATATCTCCAAATCAAGTACAACTTGCAAATAAAATATTTGTCGATAAAGAAGAGGAGATCAAACGTGCCAAAGTGATCGTAAAACTTTTTGAGATGCACCAAGAAGAGGGTATTACTGGCTTTGTAGATGAAGAATACGGTTTTATAGATGAACCGATATATAAAGGTGCATTAAAATTATTAGAGGAAGAAAATTGAAAAAATTATTTGTAATATTAATGTTAGTAAGTGGTTTGAGTGCCAGCACGATGTTTACCCTTAGCGGTATTGAAAAAGTTTATCCAGTGGTAGAGATAAGCGGTAAAGACCTTCCAAAAGAGTTTAAAACAACTGCACATGAAGAGATTAGAACTATTCTTGATGAACTCGGTATCAGTTATAAAGGGTATGATCAAAGAGCTTTAGCACTTTTAATTAGTTCTAGATATATCGAAAACACTTTAGTAGTTACTATGAAGCTTGAGATCGGTGAGCAGGTAGTAAGAGCAGATTCAAAACAAAAGACATTTGCTATCACTTATGAGAGTGCAGAAAGTTTGTATATTCGTAATAAAGAAGAGATTGTAGACCAACTTGAAGATGGTTTAATGGTACTTTTAGACAGATTTAGCGAGCAGTATATTGAAGAGAATAAGAAGATCGTAAAAGTAGATCTTAAAAATGACGATTTTTCCAAACTCGGATATGAAACAGATTATAATGCAGCTGTTAAAAAAGCACAAAAGTTAAAAAAGCCGATCTTACTTGTACTTGTAGCAAACTACTGCCCATGGTGTAGAAAATTTGAAGAGAACGTACTTCGTAAAAAAGATGTAAATGACCTTATACAAAGCAATTATGTTCCGCTAATTATAAATAAAGAAAAAGGCGGATTTCCAAAAGAGTTAGATATCTCTTTCACACCTATTACACACTTTATAAATTACAAAACACTAAAAAGTGAAAAAATGATCGCAGGTTATAACAATAAAGATGAATTTTTGTATACTTTAAGGAACTTTACTTCAAAATAAACTCTAAGGAGTTTTACTATGAAACATCACAACGACACTATAGATGCAAATGAGGCGGTGGCACGAGTTGCTTACAAGATAAACGAAGTTATCGCAATTTATCCGATCACTCCTGCATCTGTTATGGGAGAGTTGTGTGATCTTTATGCTTCTCATCAAGAAAAGAACATCCTAGGTACAGTCCCCGATGTTATAGAGATGCAAAGTGAAGGGGGTGCTAGCGGAGCGGTTCACGGTGCTCTTCAAAGCGGGGCACTTACAACTACATTTACGGCCTCTCAAGGGTTACTTTTAATGATGCCAAATATGTACAAAATAGCAGGGGAGTTGACACCTACTGTTTTTCATATAGCGGCACGCTCGATCGCTGCACAGGCTCTCTCTATTTTCGGTGATCATAGTGATGTTATGAGTGTTCGTCAAACCGGTTTTGCAATGCTTTGCTCCAATTCCGTTCAAGAAGCACATGACATGACTTTGATCTCCCAATCTGCAACCCTTAAATCGCGCATTCCTTTCTTACACTTTTTTGACGGTTTTAGAACCTCTCATGAAGTGGATAAGATAGAGTTGCTTGATGATGCAACGATCAGGTATATGCTTGACGATACTCTTATACAGGCACACAGAGAAAGAGCACTTACCCCTGACCACCCTTTTATTCGTGGTACATCGCAAAATCCCGATGTTTATTTTCAAGGGCGTGAGAGTGTCAATAGATACTACGAGATTACTCCTGAAATTGTCCAGGAGTGTATGGAGGAGTTTAAAACGCTTACAGGAAGAGAGTATCATCTCTTTGATTATGTAGGTGCAGAGGATGCTGAGCGTGTAATTATTTTAATGGGTTCAGGTGCCGAAGCTGTACACGAAACTGTAGAGTATTTAAACGAGATGGGAGAGAATGTAGGGGTGCTTAAAGTAAGACTTTACAGACCGTTTTCGATCAAACACTTTTTATCAGCCTTGCCAAATACAGTAAAATCGATTGCCGTGCTTGATCGTACCAAAGAAGCAGGTTCTGTTGGTGAACCGCTTTATCTTGATGTAGTGAGTGCATTTAACGAAGCCAAAGAGGAGGGGAGTTTAACTTACGAGACTCCATTTATCATCGGTGGACGTTACGGGCTCTCCTCAAAAGAGTTTACACCTGCTATGATCAAAGCAATTTATGATGAGCTAAACAAAGAAAAACCGAAGATCCACTTTACGATCGGAATTAACGATGATGTAACACATACATCACTAGAGTACGATCCAGACTTTGCATTGCCGAAAAATGGTACATTTGAAGCTATATTTTTTGGTCTAGGATCTGACGGTACGGTGGGAGCAAATAAAAATTCGATCAAGATTATCGGTACTCAGACAGATAATTATGCCCAAGGCTATTTTGTATACGATTCTAAAAAATCGGGTTCAATGACAACATCTCACCTGCGTTTTGGACCTCATCCGATCCATTCAACTTATTTGATTGAAAAAGCGGACTTTGTTGCGTGTCATCAAAGTGTATTTATGGAGAAGTTTGACATTCTGCAGCATGCGAAAGAGGGTGCTGTTTTTTTACTAAACTCTCCGTTTGATAAAGATCATGTATGGGAGCATCTCCCACGATCTATTCAAGAGGAGATGATACAAAAACAAATTAAATTTTATGTTGTAGACGGTTATAAAGTCGCTCAAGAGAGTGGGATGAAGCGACGCATTAATACCGTGATGCAAACCTGTTTCTTTGCGATATCTGGAGTGTTAGAAGCCGATGAAGCTATTGCACAGATCAAAAAGTATATAGAAAAAACATACGGGAAAAAGAGTAAGGAATTAGTAGAGCTCAACTTTAAAGCAGTTGACAGTGCACTTTCTCATCTTTTTGAAGTGCCACTCCCTAAAGAAGCAACAGGAAAAAGGGAGTTTATCTCTCCTGTAAAAGGGAAAATCAGCAAATTTGTCGCCGATGTTACGGCAAATATTATAGAGGGTCAGGGGGATGCTATCCCTGTGAGTATGATACCTGCTGATGGTACCTGGCCAAGCTCTACGACACAGTTTGAAAAACGAAATATCGCTTTAGAGATTCCTGTCTGGGATCCAGGCAGTTGTGTACAGTGTAACGAGTGTGTATTAGTATGTCCACATGCGGTAATCCGCTCAAAGTTAGTTGACGATACCCATTTAGAAAATGCACCTGAAGGTTTTAAAGCTGCTAAGACAAAAGGGAAAAGCTATCTTGAAAACGGCAACTTCACGCTTCAGATCTCGGCTGAGGATTGTACGGGGTGTTCACTCTGTACAGAGGTGTGTATAGGGCTTAACAAGGAGAGTGAAGAATTAAAAGCTATCAATATGACTCCAACTTCTCAGATAGACAAAGATAAAGAGGAGAAAATATGGGAGTACTTTTTAGAGCTTCCGGAGTTTGACAGAGACCAGTTAAACCATGCCAAAGTAAAAGACTCACAGTTTTTACAGCCTCTTTTTGAGTTCTCTGGAGCATGCCCGGGATGTGGTGAAACGCCGTACATTAAACTAGCAACTCAGCTTTTTGGTGATCGCATGATTGTGGCAAATGCTACGGGATGTTCTTCAATCTACGGAGGAAATCTTCCAACAACCCCTTGGGCAACAAACAAAGATGGTCTCGGGCCTGCATGGTCAAACTCGCTTTTTGAAGATAATGCAGAGTTCGGACTTGGATTTCGTTTGACGATCGATAAGCATGAGGTTCAGGCAAAAGAGCTTGTAGAGAGACTTCGAGGTGAGATAGGTGAAGAGTTAAGCAATGCTATCTTAAATGCAAAACAGACTGAAGAAGCAGAGATCTTTGCACAGCGTGAGCGCGTTAAAGAGTTAAAAAGCAAACTTGCAAATATACAAAATGATACGGCTCTGAGTCTTTTTAGTTTGGCCGATTATCTGGTAAAAAAATCTGTCTGGATTATCGGTGGCGACGGTTGGGCATACGATATAGGCTATGGAGGCTTGGACCATGTACTCGCAAGCGGAAAAAATGTCAATATACTGGTTCTGGATACACAAGTGTACTCAAATACGGGAGGGCAACAATCTAAAGCAACCCCTGAGGGTGCAGTAGCGAAGTTTGCAGCCAGCGGGAAGCCTTCAAATGCAAAAGATTTAGCCCTGATGGCTATGTCGTATGAGAATGTGTATGTAAGTCGTGTAGCGATGGGTGCTAACTATTCACAGACTGTAAAAGCGTTTGCAGAAGCAGAAGCGTATGAAGGGGTTTCAATTATTATTGCATACTCCCATTGTATAGCGCACGGATATGATCTAAAGTACGGAATGGATCAGCAAAAACTGGCAGTTGACTGTGGGCTATGGCCAATGTTTAGATATAACCCTGAGCTGATAAAAGAGGGGAAAAATCCTATGCATTTAGATTATAAGGGGCCGAAAATTCCTGTAAAAGATTATATGTACAACGAAACACGCTTTTCCATGGTACATCAAGCAGATGTAGGGGCGGCAGATGAGTTTCTAAATGCAGCAGAACAACATGCACAAGACCTATTTAAAAAGTATTCAAAATTGGCTGAGGATTAGATGATGGATTATCAAAAGATATTAGAGGAGATAGCCGAGGAGGTAAAACCACTGTTACATAAAGGGAAAGTAGCTGACTATATCCCGGCACTTTCAGAAGTAGATCCTGAACATTTCGCATTTTCTATAACACTCTCTGACGGTACGCAGTACCATGTCGGAGATTCGCAAACACTATTTTCAATACAGAGTATCTCTAAAGTTTTTACTTTTATACTCTCATTAAAGGCTTACGGTACACATATGTATGATCGCATTGGAGTTGAGCCCTCAGGTAATCCGTTTAATTCGCTGGTGCAACTTGAATATGAACACGGCAAGCCTCGTAATCCTTTTATCAATGCAGGTGCCGTGAATGTTACAGATGCTCTTGTAAGTCACTACGGCAGTTGCGAAATAACAATTTCTGAGGTACTAAGGTTTATCCGATCTATTGCGGATGATGAGAGTATCGATTTTAGTGATAGAGTAGCTGCTTCAGAGATGGAGCACGGATTTAGAAACATGGCTTTAGCGAACCTAATGAAAAGTTTTAATAACTTTGATAACTGTGTCGAAGAGGTTGTAAAAACATATTTTAAACATTGCGCTATTGAGATGAATACCGATATGCTCTCACGTGCTATGCTTTTTCTATCAAACTATGGGAAAGATCCGATCAATGGGAAAACATATATAACTCCACAACAGGTTAAAAGGGTTAATGCCGTGATGCTTACTTGCGGTCATTATGATGCTTCGGGTGATTTTGCTTTTCATGTTGGACTTCCCGGGAAAAGTGGTGTCGGAGGGGGTATTGTTGCTGTAATACCTGATGTGATGGGTATTGCTGTTTGGTCACCGGGATTAAATGCTCAAGGTAATTCTCTGGTGGGGACAAAAGCCTTGGAGCTTTTTACGACAAAAACAGGACTCTCTATCTTTTAATAATGCGCTAAATGATAGTAAACATTGTAGCGGATAAGAGTCTTCTCTTTCGGGCGCGGGTACTTACTGTATGCGTACTCGATCGTCTCTTTAGTCGTGTCATCTAAAATATAATAACCACTCTTGCTTAAAAATTTAAAGTCGCTTATATCTCCATTTGGATGGAGGTAAAACTGTACAACGTTACTTCTGTTTACATTGAGATTGCGTTTGATGTTTACGCGTGCTACACGGTTAAGTACCTGTTGAGTAATACGTCTCATGATCTCTTGATTATCTAAGATATACTGCTGTTGTCCGGGAGTGAGTTTACCAAACTCTTCGCCGTAAAGCTCTTTAATGTTTTGAGAGATATTTCCGCCGTTTGCATAGCTTTTTTTCTTCTGTTTTGATTCCTCTTTAGATTTGTCTTCATAAAGCCAATCCATTGTCTCTTTAGGCTTTTTAGTCTCTTTTGTCTGGTTACGATCCTCTTGCTTTGCTAAAAGTGGAATATATGGTTTTTTCGGCGGTAATAGCTCAATTTTAGGCTTTTGTACCTCCGGTGCTTTTTCCACTTTTTTAGGTTTGTTTAATTCTGGCTTTTTAACAGGTTGTTTCGGCTCGTATTTTACAGGCGGTTGTTTTACAATCTTTTCAAGTTGTGAACCTTTTGGCATCGGCGGAGCCTCTTTAGGTTCAGGGAGTTTCTTTTTTGTAAGTCCTGAGTCCTTATGTTTTTTAGGGAGTTCTTTTAAGGAGATCTTGATCTTGTTTTCTTCTACAGGTTTTGTCTTTTTGAGCTCAGGAGAGTAGAGTGCTAATAACCAAAAAAGCAATAATATAAGAAGATGCACTAAAATAGCAACGAAAAGTGCAAAAGTAGACCTGTTCAAGAAAATCCTATAGTTGTTTATTTATTGCAGGATTATAACAAATCAATATTAATACAAGTTCGATATAATAAGAAAAATATTTATAGAAGGCGATTGTAAATGGGTACACAAACATCTAAACAAGCATTTGAGGAAGCACAAGAACTTATACCAGGCGGTGTAAATTCTCCCGTGCGTGCATTTAAAAGTGTTGGAGGGACTCCAATCTTTATCACTGAAGGTGAGGGTGCGTATCTTAAAGATGTAGATGGAAATAAGTATGTTGATTATGTACAAAGCTGGGGGCCGTTAATTTTCGGTCATAGAGACGAGAGCATTGAGAGTGCTGTAATTGAGGCGGTAAAACATGGACTAAGCTTCGGAGCTCCTACTCAAGCAGAGACTGAACTTGCAAAACTTGTTGTAGGTCTTTTTGATTCGATCGATAAAGTAAGGTTTGTTAGCAGCGGTACAGAAGCAGTTATGAGTGCTATCCGTTTAGCGCGCGGTTTTACAAACAGAGATGACATCGTAAAATTTACGGGTTGTTATCACGGGCACAGTGACTCACTTTTAGTTGAAGCGGGAAGCGGTGCGGCAACTTTTGGATCTCCTAGTTCACCGGGTGTACCTGCTGACTTTACAAAACATACGCTTTTAGCTGAGTATAACAATATTGAGAGTGTAAAAAAATGTTTTGCAGACTCTGACAATATTGCATGTGTAATCATTGAACCAATTGCCGGGAATATGGGACTTGTTCCGGCTGATAAAGAGTTTTTACATGAGCTTCGCAAACTGTGTGACGAGCATGGAACACTTCTAATCTTTGATGAAGTTATGTCAGGCTTTAGAGCTACTCTACGCGGAGCAGAATCTATTACAGGTGTAACACCTGACATCGTAACACTTGGAAAAGTGATCGGTGGCGGTATGCCTGTTGGTGCTTTTGGTGCAAGAGCTGAGATTATGGCACAACTTTCACCTGAGGGTCCTGTATATCAAGCAGGAACGCTCTCAGGAAATCCTGTGGCTATGGCAGCCGGATATGCGGCACTTTCAAAACTTAAACAAAACGGCAGAGTGATCGATGTACTAAATACAAGAGCTGTAAGACTTGTAGAGGGTATGCGAGATGCAGCGGCAGAGTGCGGTGTAACTATGCAGATCGACACACGCGGAAGCATGTTTGGTTTCTTCTTCAATGAAAACCCTGTAAAAAACTTCAATGACGCTACAAAAACGGATGCTGAACTGTTTGCAAAATTTCATGCAGGGATGTTAAAAGAGGGGTATTACTTCGCATGTTCATTATATGAGACAGGATTTATCTCAACTGCAGTAACGGATGAGATGATCGAAGATACAATCGCTGCAAGTAAAAAAGTTTTAAAAGAGATTACAAATGGCTAATGAAAATAAAACTCCAGAGGAAGAGCCTCGTTTTAAACCGCTTATAGAAGCGGCTGATCATCTCTCTTTAGGGATCTCAATTGTAGTTGCCGTACTTATGGGTGTAGGTATAGGATGGCTTATTCAACGCTGGACGGGTGTAGCATGGACAATGTTTATCGGTGTATTTATCGGTATAGCTGCGGCAATTCTAAATGTGTATAAAGCATACTCAAAACAATATAAAGAGTATGAAGAGTTAGCAAAAGAGAGAAGTGAGCGTATGAAGCCTCATTTTGACAAAGATGAAGATGATGAGGACTATGGTGAGAAAAACTATTAGTCTTTTTCTGATTGCTCAAGGTCTTATTTTACTAACATTTTTATTCTCTTTCGAAGCATTTATAAATGTAGAGGTAGCTTTTTTTAGCTCTTTTTTGATCATTATCGGCTCTTCACTTGCCTATAAAAATATGGTAAAGAAAGATATCGCTTCTGGTAAATATGAAGAGAAGCGTGATCTGCTTGATGAGATCGATGACAAGTATGAACTCTACGATGATGAGCCGATCAATGACGCACCTGTTGAAGAGTTAGACCTTAAAGAGATCGTAAAAGAGGAGAAAGCAAAGATCAAAACTTTTAGCCTCAGTTCTATGAAGTACGGTACAAAGGGGGGCTTTTCTCTACTCAGACTTGTGCCATATATATTTTTAGTTTTAGGTTTTATTGCCTTAAAAAACAATGAGATACTTAATCTCGCTTTCTACCTTCCAGCCCTTGCATTTGGGATAGTTATCGCCTCTTTGATCTCCAAGGAGATGATAGCTAAATAATTCTCTCTATTTCATAATTTGTTATTTTAATACTATACTAAGAGGAACTAAGTTAGATTTTAACATTTAGTTTAACTTTTGGGAGACTAGTATGGGAAAGAAACTATGGCATAGTATGGATATAGAGTCGGTGTATGCTAGCACAAATACTACTGAAAACGGCTTGAGCAGTTCTGAAGCAAAAGCCAGGCTAGAGCTCTATGGACCTAATAAACTTCAAGAACAAAAGAAACAAAGTGCGTTTGTACGCTTTATTTTACAGTTTCATAATGTTTTAATTTACGTACTTATTTGTGCTGCAATCCTTACATTCTTTCTTGATCATACAATAGACTCCATTGTTATTATAACTGTAGTACTGATCAATGCAATCATTGGGTTTATTCAAGAGAGAGGGGCTCAAAATGCTTTAGAGTCTATTCGAAAAATGCTTGCGTATACCGCTGTAGTGTTTCGTGATGAAAAAAAGCAAAAATGCAGCAGTGAAGATCTGGTTGTAGGTGATATTGTCCAGCTTGAAGCGGGAGACCGAGTATTAGCAGATATTCGCATTACCCAGGCTCATGGACTCAGTGCCGGGGAAGCTATTTTGACCGGTGAATCCGATACTGTTGAAAAGAATCCAAAAAGTGTCGACAAAGATGTGATGATCGCCGATCGAAGCTCTATGGTTTTTGCAGGGACAACAATCACCAGCGGAATAGGGCGCGGAGTTGTAGTCGCCACGGCAAATAAAACAGAACTTGGACGCATTAACAAGATGCTTAGCAGTGTACAGGTACTCACAACACCTTTAGTTGAGCAGATGGATAAGTTGGCAAAATGGCTGACTTTGTTTATATTACTCTTTTCTATCACTATTTTATATATAGGTTACTATATAAAAGATATGCCGTTTAATGAGATATTTATCGCCGTTGTAGGCTTGTTTGTTGCCGCAATTCCTGAAGGGTTACCGGCAGTTTTGACAATTACTTTGGCTGTAGGTGTTCAGGCGATGGCCAAAAGAAATGCCATTGTACGTCAGTTACCGGCAATTGAAACGATAGGTTCGGTTTCTGTGATATGTTCTGATAAGACGGGGACTCTTACTCAAAACGAGATGATGGTACAAACGATTCAAAGTTCAGAGATACAGTATGTAGTAAGTGGTTCAGGGTATGATCCTACAGGTGTTATACATACAGATAAAAATGAAGAGATAGATTTAAACGAGGATCATTTTATCAAGATGATGGCAAAATGTTCGGCACTCTGTAGCGATGCGAATCTATTTAACAATAACGGGCAATGGAGTGTTGATGGAAGTCCGACAGAGGGAGCATTAGTCGCATTTTCCCACAAAGTTGGATTTGATGCAGAAAAGATTCGTTTAGAATATCTCAGAGCTGATTTTATCCCTTTTGATTCCAAGCACAAGTTTATGGCAACTTTGAACCACGGTCATGACAATGAATCTTTGATAGTAGTAAAAGGGGCGGCAGAGATCATTTTAAAGATGTGTAAATTTCAGTATGTCAATGATCTTCATAAAAAAGATTTAGATGAAACTTTTTGGGAAGAGATGGCGGAAGATATGGCAAAAAAAGGGCAAAGAATTATTGCTATAGCGTATAAAAATGTTCCGCAGGAGCAATCATCACTAAGTTTCAGTGATCTTGATGATGGACTTATTTTAGTTGGTTTTACAGGAATCATTGATCCTCCTAGAGCTGAAGCTATAGAAGCTATACAGGAGTGTTACAACGGACATATTGAGGTTAAAATGATTACAGGTGATCATACGACAACCGCTTCAGCTATTGGTAAAGCTATAGGGCTTAGATCTTCTGAAAATGTATTAAGCGGAAAAGATATTGAACACCTAAGTGATGAGGAGTTGCAAGAAGCAGTTTTAAAGACAAATATCTTTGCACGTACAACCCCTGAGCATAAACTGCGTTTGGTAAAAGCACTGCAAGAACATAATAAAGTTGTTGCAATGACGGGTGACGGCGTAAACGATGCTCCTGCACTAAAGCGTGCCAATATCGGTATTGCTATGGGTAAAAAAGGCACCGAAGCGGCAAAAGAATCGAGTGAATTTGTCCTTACTGATGATAATTTTGCTTCAATTGTCGATGCGGTAAGGGAGGGGAGAAAAGTCTATGATAATATTAAAAAGGTTATCAGTTGGACACTTCCGACAAATGCTTCTGAAGCTTCTGTTATTGTGATGGCTATAGTTTTTGGTATGGCAATGCCAATTACTCCTATTCAAATACTTTGGGCAAATATGATAACTGCCGTAACGTTAGGGATTGCTTTAGCATTTGAAAAAGAGGATAAAAATATTATGAAAAGAGCTCCGCGTGCACTGAGTGATGCTATTTTAAATAAAATCGTTATCTGGCAGATCTTCTATGTGACACTTTTGTTTTTGAGTGCAATATTTGGCATTTATAGTTATGCAATAAACAGTGGGGTAGAGATCGAATATGCCCAAACATTAGCCTTTAATACACTTATTTTTATGGAGATATTTTATCTGTTTTATGTCAGAAATATGAATACACTTACAAAAAGCTTCTTAGATATTGTCAATACTCCAGTTGCATGGGTTGCAGTAAGCGTAGTGGTTCTTGCCCAGACGATTGTGACATATGTACCGTTTTTTCAAACTGTTTTTACAACCAAAGCACTTTCATTTTCAGAAATTTCTTTAATTTTAGCAGTAGGGTTTATAATGTACGCTCTATTGGAGTTGGAGAAATATATTCGAGTGAAAACTCTCTATAAAACATCATAAAAAAGAGTTTTATGATGTTATCATAGGGATATTGATAGTAATTGCTGTTTTACTTGCATCAAGATAGAAGTTGTAGTTCTCGGCAACTGCTTTTAACTCTGCTTCTTTTGCTGGATTTGTTTGATCTCCCGTTATCTCGATAGAGAAGATACTATACTTTTTCCCGTCAAATTTGATATGTTCACCGATTCTATAAAATACTTTTGTATCTATAGTCTCACTCTCAGAAAAATATGAGTATGTTTTATTGAGAAGTTTGATGATTGAATTTGACTCTAAAATAACTTCAGGGATCGTTGGATCGTAAGTTTTTGTATAGTTAATAGGGCTATTTATAGAGTTAGAAGAGATACATAAATCTAAAATAGTATAGATATTTGTTAACTGACCATCCGGTTTTTTAGCATCAAGTTTGTATGATGGTGCTTGATAAAGTTTTATACCTATCTGCTCTTCATCTTCATAACCCACAGTGATACCGAAAAATCTGTATCTTCCGTACTCTAATTGCACAAATGTAGTTTTAAAGCCAAAACTTATGCTTGCATAAGTTTGTGCCAGCTCAAAAAGCTCATTCGGGTTTGCAATCCCTAGCAGAAACTGAGCTTCTGCATTTAAAGAGATTATTTTACCATTTGCATTAAATAGTATAAATGGATTGTAATCATACTCAATCCAACTTTGCTCAAATGTCATTTATCTTTACTCTTCGATATAGTTTTTCAGTCTACGACCAACTTTAGGGTGTTTAAGTTTCTTGATCGCACTTGATTCGATCTGACGAACACGCTCACGTGTTACACTTAACTCTTTACCAATCTCTTCTAACGTTCTGTCACTCTCATCATCCATAATACCGAAACGAAGTTTGATAACCGCTTTTTCACGCTCGTTAAGTTGTTCAAGAACTTGCTCAATCTGAATTTTAAGGTCATCTTTGAGTATTGCCTCAGAAGGTGAAAGTGAAGTTTTATCTTCGATAAAGTCACCGAAACGTCCATCCTCTTCACTACCGATTGGCGCTTCAAGAGAGATAGGCTCTTTTGTGATCTTGATAACGTTTTTAACTTTCTCAACTGAAAGACCAACTTCTGCTGCGATTGTATCAACATCCGGCTCTTTACCATTCTCTTGGAGATGTTTACGCATAATTTTATTAATACGGTTAATAGTCTCAATCATATGGATAGGGATACGGATAGTTCTTGCCTGATCTGCGATCGCACGAGAGATTGCCTGACGAATCCACCATGTAGCGTATGTTGAAAATTTGTATCCTTTTTGATATTCAAATTTATCAACCGCTTTCATAAGACCGATATTTCCTTCCTGGATAAGGTCAAGGAACGGTAAACCTCTGTTTGTATAACGTTTAGCGATTGAAACAACAAGACGAAGATTCGATTTTGCCATTTTTGTTTTTGCTTTTTCAGAGATATTTTTACCACGTTTGATCTGTTCTAAAATATCTGCAAGTTTTTCAGGTTCCATATCGAAACTGTTTTTACTTGCTTCTTTTGTTTGAACAAGTTTTTTAATCTCCATATATGTAGAAACCATAGTAGCTTCTGGAACCATATTTACGATATCTTCTTTTGTAAGGTCTTGAATCTTATCTACAAGAACTTTATGGTTTGCACGAAGTGTTGCATTAAATAGAGGAAGTTTATACTCAAGACGTTTAAGTTCTTTGTCGTATCCTTCATCAGATTTTAGTGCAGTTTCCATAGCTTTTACAAGCTCATTGATAAGTTTAGATGTTGGTCCTAAATCTAAAAGTTTTTCTTTTAAAACAGCTTTTTTGAAAGTAACTGAAAGTTGGTAAAGTACAATCTCTTCAGTTGTATCTCCATCTAAATCTTCAGGAGCTTTCTCTGTTAGTTTTACCCACTCTTTTTTTGCTTTTTCTAAAGCCTTAAAGCTGGTAGTAACTTTATCTACACGAGACTTGTCTTTTGCAGATAATGTTTTTGATTCATTACTATCATCATCATTGTCATCATCATTATCATCATCACCGTCATCCTTATCGTCTTCAAAACTTTTAAAAAGTTCTTTAACACGACGTTCACGATTAATAAGTGGTTCTTTATAATCTAAAATGAAGTTGATTAGATATGGAACTGAACAGATAGCATCGATAATGATACTTTCACCCATCTCTATCTGTTTTGAGATATCGATTTCTTCCTCTTTAGTTAAAAGTGGGATTTGTCCCATTTCACGTAAGTACATACGTACAGGTGAATCTGAACGAGACCATTCTAGTAGTTCATGCTCTTTTAAGATATCGAATTCATCACCATCGCTATCTTCGATCATTTTTCTTTGAGCTTCTCTACGAGCTTCAGCTTCTTGATCGTTTAGTTTTTTTGCATGTTCACTTGAAGTATAGATGCATTTGTTGTGTTTGTTTAAAAGTTTGTATATGTTTTTTGCTTGAGCTGCAGTAGGTTGTTTTTCAAACAGGTCAATAATAGACTCGTATGTAAGACAATCTTTTGACTTATGCTCTTCAAAAAAGGTTTCTATTGCTTGATTGAGTTCTTTTGCCGTCATGTCGGAGTATGCTCCACTTTTAGTTTAAGGATTTTGAAAGGTGGATTATACCGAAATTTCTTTAATCTAACCTTTTTAAGATATAAGAAAAATTTACTTTTTATTATTGGAACACCGTTTGCTTTAACCAAGAAAATATTGAACAAATCATGAGGAAAGTGTATGCAAACAGGGTATTACAGTTCTGCTGCCGGAATGGTCACGCAGTTTAACAGACTCGATACGATCGCAAATAACTTGGCAAATGTAAATACGGCAGGCTATAAAGAAGAAACTTTGGTAGTTGGTGATTTTATGCGTGTACTTAAAGAAGCGCGAGATGAACTGCCAAATGCAAATCAGACAAAAGAGGGTGCAGCTTTTTTAAACCGTACACTCACAAAAGCACCGCAGGTTGTAGATAGTTTTACAGACTTTTCTGTAGGTGATTTGGCAAAAACTTCAAATACTCTTGATTTTGCACTCTCTAAAGATGATCTCTTTTTTGCGGTAAGAACACCTCAGGGGATCAGACTTACACGTGATGGTTCTTTCTCTTTAAATCCTGAAGGAAAACTTATCAATAAACAGGGGTATGAAGTTTTAGGCGAAGATTACCAAACTTCAAACGAAGGGATTAGATTTGCTCAAGATGATGCTGTTATAAAAGCTGATAAAAACGGTCAAATATACACAAGTGTTCCTGGCAGTTTAAATATGGTTGCCGGACAAAAACTTTTAGTAGTACAGCCTGACAGTATTAAAGAATTAAAAAAAGATGGTGATAATCTTTACAAATTAGATAATTTAGAGAGTTTGGATGTTATTAATAACAGTGGTGCCGTAGCACAGGGATTTGTTGAAAAAAGTAATGTAAATGCCGTGAAAATGATGACGGGATTGATTGAAACAAACAGACTGATTGGGATGTATCAAAAAGCTATGGATACGCAGATGAATGATATGAACAAAGACGCAATTGAAAAAATTGCTAAAAGAGCTTAATTTAAGGTAAGGGGAAAAAGATTATGATGCAATCATTACATACAGCTTCTACAGGAATGCTGGGGATGCAACTACAAATAGACACAACAGCGAACAACATTGCCAATGTAAACACAATTGGTTTTAAAAAGTCTCGTGCAGAGTTTGCTGATCTTATGTATCGTACAATGGAATATGCCGGTACTGCAACAAGTGATACGACACAAAGCCCGACAGGGATTGAAGTGGGGCTTGGTGTTCGTCCAACTGCGGTAAACAAGATCTTTACAGAGGGTTCTCTAAAACAAACTGACAATCCTTTAGATATTTCGATCACTGGAAACGGATTCTTTAAAATGGAACTTCCAGACGGAACGGAAGTATACTCTAGAAACGGTGCGTTCAAACGTGATCAAAACGGTACTATCGTAAACTCTGACGGATATAAACTTATCCCTGAGATTGTAATTCCGGAAGATGCTACAGATGTTAGTATCGGTACGGATGGTACTGTAAGTGTTGTTCAAGCAGGCCAAACACAGGCTACGATAGTTGGACAAATCAATACTACCGCTTTTATTAACCCTGCAGGTCTTCACTCAATGGGTGATAACCTTTATGTGGAAACTGATGCTTCGGGTCAGCCTGTTGATGGTACGCCGGGACAAAATGGTCTGGGTGTAATCCGTCAAGGTTTTGTAGAACTGAGTAATGTTGAGCTTGTAGTTGAGTTAACGGACTTAATTACAGGTCAAAGAGCGTACGATGCTAACTCAAAAATCATCACAACTAGTGATGAAATGTTGCAAACTGTAAATAATTTAAAACGTTAATAAACCCCTAAAATAGCATTGATACTTTTTAATATCAATGCTTCTTGCCTAAATTTAACACAAAAGTTTAAAGAACTTACAATCACATTTTCGGTATAATCGCGAAATTATTTAACTAAAATAGTAGGAATTTATATGCAAAAAGCAAACATAAATGGAAAAGTTTGGAGATTTGGTAAAGATATCGATACAGATTTAATTATCGCTGCGCGTTATCTAAATACTTCAGATCCGAAAGAACTTGCAAAACATGTTATGGAAGATGCAGATCCAGAATTTGTAAATAAAATGAGTGTTGGCGACGTTATAGTAGCTGATGAAAACTTTGGTTGTGGTAGTTCTCGTGAACACGCACCAATCGCACTAAAAGCTGCTGGAGTTGCTGCAGTTGTTGCTCCGACATTTGCAAGAATTTTTTACCGTAATGCTTTTAATATGGGACTTCCTATATTTGAATTACCAGAAGCAAGTGAAATTAATGAAGGTGATAAAATCTCTATCGATATGGATAAAGGGACAATCACAAATGAAACAACAAACAAAACATATAACTTCACTCCAATCCCACCTTTCATGCAAGAGCTAATCGATGCAGGTGGACTTATGAGTTTTGCACAAAAAGAGATTGAGGAAGGAAAATAATGAAATCTTACAAAATAGCATTAATCAAAGGTGACGGTATCGGTCCTGAGATCGTAGACGAGGCTGTTAAAGTTTTAGATGCAGTAGCTTCATGTTCAGGGTTCAGTTTAACATACGATGAACTTTTAATGGGTGGTGTAGCTTACGATATTACTGGTGATCCGTTACCACAAGAGACTATTTCAGGCTCATTAAACTCTGATGCTGTACTTTTTGGTGCAATCGGTGGAGAAAAATGGGATTCTTTACCTCGTGAAAAACGTCCTGAAAGCGGTCTTTTACGTTTTAGAAAAGAGCTTGGGGTATATGCTAACTTACGTCCGGCAGTTGTATATGATGAACTTGCAAATGCATCATCATTAAAGCCTGAGATCGTAAAAGGTGTTGATCTTATGGTTGTTCGTGAGCTAATCGGTGGTATCTACTTCGGTGAGCCTAAAGGGCGTGACGAAAACAAAGGGTGGAACACTATGGTGTACACTAAAGACGAAATCGTACGTATCGCTCATCAAGCATTTAAAATCGCTATGACAAGACAAAAAAGAGTATGTTCAATCGATAAAGCAAACGTACTTGACGTTTCTCAGCTTTGGAGAGAGACTGTAGAGGAAGTGGCTAAAGAGTACCCAGAAGTAGAACTTTCTCATATGTATGTTGATAATGCTGCTATGCAACTTATCCGTGATCCAAAACAGTTCGACGTAATGCTTACAGGAAACATTTTTGGAGATATTTTATCTGATGAAGCTTCAATGCTTTCTGGTTCAATTGGATTATTACCGTCAGCTTCAGTTGGTGCTAAAATCGGTGTATATGAGCCGATCCACGGTTCAGCTCCAGATATCGCAGGTCAAGGGATTGCAAATCCAATCGCTACAATTGCATCTGCATCTATGATGTTGCGTTATGCACTTAATGAACAAGAAGCGGCAGATAAAGTTGATGCTGCTATTAAAAGAGCTCTTAGTGAAGGGTATAGAACAGGCGATCTTGCTCAGTTTGATGCAAAAGAGGTTTGTTCAACTTCAGAGATGGGTTCTATCATCGCTAACTATATAGTAAAGTAAATAGTAAATGCAGACATTAACTTTAGCAAATATCTATGAACTACAGGGTTTAAAGGAGGAAGCTTTAGAGATCTATAAAGAGATTCTCAAAAAAGATCCTTCCAACTCTGAAGCAAAAATTGCTATAAGAAGATTGTCTGGTGTAAGAAAAAAATTTTTAAAAGTAAATACTCAAATGAAAGAGTTTTTTGTAAAGATGGATACTGATGTTGAGTTTAAAGAGTTTGAAAGGTGGTTACTAAAAGCATGGAACTAAAAGATATGATATTATCAACTTTAGAGGAGATAGAGGAAGAAGTTTCACCTATCGATGCTCTAAAAAAAGAGGAAACTGCTTATAAAACTTTTGAACCTACAGAAAACGTAATTTCCACTAAAGAAACAGAGGAAGCAAACTCTACAAAGATGAATGTTGTAGATAATGAGCTGTTATTTTTAAAATCGATTAGAGAAAGACTATTAGTGCTTTTTGAAGGGTTTCAGGCTCCAAACAATGCCAATTTAGAAGCAAAAATAGATATGACACTTAACTTTTTAGAGTACACTCTTGCAACAATTGATGAAAGAGTAAAAGTTTTAGAAAAGGATAAAATATAAAATGAAATATCGCGTTTTAATAGATGCAAACGATGAAAAAGGTTTGGTACATAAAGTATCGAGTGTCTTTTTTAATTACGATCTAAATATTTTATCAAACAGTGAATTTGTTGACAAAGAGAGCAACAAGTTTTTTATGCGTAGTGTTGTTGACGGCGATGTAGATAAAAATGAGCTTTCAAATGCAATAGCAGAAGTACTTCCTAAAAACTCTAGTGTAAAAGTGATCGAGCCTAAGAAAAAAAACATCATTATTATGGCGACAAAAGAGCTGCATGCACTTGGTGATATTTTAGTTCGTCATGAAGCAGGGGAGTTAGAAGCAAATATTTTAGGTGTAGTATCGAACTATGATGCCTTAGAGCCTTTTGTATCTAAGTTTAATATCCCATATATCACTGTTTCTCACGAGGGATTAGAGCGTGCTGAGCATGAGACTAAGATCATTGAAGCAATTAATAGCTTTGAAGATGTTGACTATATTGTTTTAGCAAAATATATGAGAATTTTAACTCCAAGATTTGTAGAAGCGTTTGAAGATAAGATTATCAATATTCACCACTCTTTCTTACCTGCGTTTATCGGTGCAAACCCATATAAACAAGCGTACGATCGCGGTGTTAAGATCATCGGGGCTACGGCACACTTTGTAAACAATAATCTTGATGAAGGGCCGATCATCGCTCAAGATACTATTCATGTAAACCATGCACATAGTTGGAGAGATATGCAGAAAAACGGTAGAGATGTTGAAAAAGTAGTACTTTCTCGTGCATTAAAACTTGCATTAGAAGATCGTATCTTTATTTATGCAAATAGAACGGTTATCTTTTAGTCATGGCATTTAATTTAGTTCTTGTACATCCTCAGATCCCAAATAATACGGGTGCAATAGGTCGTCTTTGTGTAAATGCAGGGGCAAGCCTGCACCTTATTAAACCGATTGGATTTGATATAGATGAAAAAGCGGTACGTCGTGCCGGACTTGATTACTGGGATAAGCTGGATCTGCATGTTTGGGAGTCATTAGAGCATTTTTTTGAAAATAATGAGATTACGGACAATGCATACTTTGCAACTACAAAAACAGATAAGCCTTACTTTGAAGCAACATTCAAAGATGGTGATTATATCTTTTTTGGTAGTGAAACAGCAGGAATTCCTGAAGATGTATTGAACAAGTACAAGACGCAATGTGTAACTATCCCTATGACAAAAGATGGAAGAAGTTTAAATCTTGCAATTAGTACCGGTATCGTTTTATATGATGCTATTAGACAAACATACGACACATTCCCTAAGGCTTAAGAGATGACTGTTTTAGATACTATAATGGTTATAGCTTTTATCGGCTTTATGGTATTTATATTTGGCGGTTACCACAAAACAAAATTTAAACAAAGAGAAGAACAAGAGAAAAAAAAGAAAGATTCTTAAAATATCTTCTCTGCCCATACTTCCATTTTATTTTCAAAACGCTCAAAAAAACTTTCTGCTCTTTTTATAATAATAGACATTTTCAACCCCTTTTTGGTGTAAACATTCTTGACGAGCAAACACTTAATGTTTAGCCGGAAAGAAATCATGTTTACTCTATTTTTTGATCTGAATTGAAAAAATATTACATCACTGAGAAATAAAAATATAAAAATATGTCAATTTGTCATAAAAATATTGATTTTTTCAAAAAAATTGAATATACTACTCCTATATAAATCAAAAAGGAGTCAATATGAATAGTTTTTCTGATATAGTAGAAGAGATAAAAAGTATATTATCTTCAGAATTCTCTCCAAAGAAAGTTTTTGATAAAGATGTTGCAGAGTCGATTGGAATCTCTCAAATGAACTTTGCAACAATGAAAAGACGCAATAAGATACCTTTTGGTGAATTGTTGGACTTTTGTGCACGGAGAAGTATCTCTATTAACTGGTTACTTTACGGACAATCACCTGAAAGTTTGGTTGGCCCTACAAATAACTATATGATCAAGTATTTTACAGATATTAACGCAAGTGCCGGCGGTGGTAGCGATAACGAATTTGAAGAGGTAGAATCGTTAGAGATCCCGCAGCAATTCGTTTTTATGCTTGGAGGTGAACGAGAGCTGCAACATATAGAAGCGATCAATGTAAGCGGTGATTCTATGGAGCCAACTTTTAGCTATAATGATATAGTATTTATTAATAGAAACAAAACTGATATCAATCGCGGCGGTATCTTTACTATAAGAACAGAAGCAGGATTGTTTATTAAACGTATTCAAAAAAGAATTGATGGAAAGATAGATGTAATTTCAGACAATTCTGTTTATAATACACAAACATTAGATCCCCAAGAGATTGAAGTAATAGGGCGAGTAGTTAGCCGTTTTGGGGATGTTGACTAGGAGATTTCTTTGAACTATATTTATTCTGTTGTTGCAGTAATGTTACTCAGTGGCTGTGCACAAAAAGTAGAAGTTACTCAGGAAAAAAAGATTGATACTGCACAACAAAAAGAGATAGTTCAAGAGCTTGTAGAGATTCCTCAAAAGCCAAGTTTTTATACTTCTGGAGTTCAGGAAAAAAAACTTGGAGATATAGAACTATTTATTGGTAAATATTTTAGAGCCTGGAATATAGATAAGATCTCCATTACACAAGAGCAGGCAAAGTGGGCATATGTATACGATAACAATAAGAGTTACGGCTATACGCTCCAACCGATAACAAAAAGCTTCTTCCAAACAATAGATGAAAATTCAAATTATGAAGCATTTTCAACTCTAAACAGATATGCAGTCACTCTAAAGCTTCTCAATGTTAGAGCACTTCCCACAGATAAGCCTGTATTTTTGGATCCTAGCAAAGCAGGTGAGGGGTATCCGTTTGATTACTTGCAAAATACCTCTATAGCTCCAAATAAACCTATATTTGTTTCACACTATTCTAAAGATAAAAAATGGGTTTTTATAGAGTCTAGTTTTGGTTTTGGATGGGTAAAAGCAAAAGATATAGTATTTATTGACCAAAAATACACTCTATTATGGCAAAAAGCACAGCAGATATTTTTGCTTAAAGACAATGAAACTATTTACGATCAAAACGGCAACTATCTTTTTGATTCTCGTGTAGGGATGATGCTTCCGTTGATCGATGAAGATGAGAAGAGCTATACAGTCCTTAGTGTAGCTAAATCAAAAGAGAACGAACCTCTGTTTTTACATTCAAAAATCTCTAAAGAGATAGCTCATAAAGGTATATTAGATTTTAATAGTGACAATGTTGCAGTAATTATGAATGAACTACAAAAAGGAAAATATGGTTGGGGAGGGATCTATGGTCAACGAGACTGCTCTTCAACGCTGAGAGATTTATATACACCTTTTGGTCTTTGGCTTCCAAGAAACTCCTCTGTTCAAAGCTCTATTGGGGATGTAAAGAAACTAGATCTGCTTTCAAATGAAGAAAAAGAGCTCTTTATTAAAGAAAAAGGGATACCCTTTGAGACATTAGTATATAAAAAGGGGCATATTGCTTTGTATGTGGGGACATACAACGATCAAGCTATTATCTTTCAAAATGTTTGGGGTGTAAAGACAAAAAAAGATGAAAATGAGGGAAGATTTTTGATAGCTAAACCGGTTTTTAGTACTTTAGAAGTTGGAAAGAATCTAAAAGAGTTCGATCCTGATGCTTCGATGCTTAGCAAACTTCAAAGCATTAACCATCTTTTAGAATAAAGTTTATGCTTTGATATCGAGTAAAGTTCCCATAACATCGTCTTGAGCTTTAATAGCTACGACATTTGCTTCTGTTGAGCGTTGTGCTACCATTTCATTTGGAATTTCTCGAGAAAGATCTGTTTGACTTTTCTCTGAACCCGTATTATCTGCTTGACGTGTTTGCGGTGTAACACTCCCACTTTGATCATTTGTTGCTATGGTACTGTTTGGAACAAACCCATCTGTATTTACATTTGCAACATTATTTGCAGTTGTATTTAAGAGTGTCTGACTCGTTTGAATTGATGAGATGTTATTTGAGATATTCATAGTGCACTCCTTCTTAGTACTATTATAGTACTAAGAAGATAAAAGTTATCTAATAAGAAAATATTAGTGAAGATCAGCGTTAAGTTTGATCTCTCTAGTTGAGCGAGATGCAGTAACCTCACCAGTCATAGAGTTTTGTCTGAAGTGAAGACCGTTAAGACCTGCTAGTTGTTTCCCTTTGAAAACTTCACCTTGAAGTGTCACACCAGAGTTAACTTCGTTGATTTTTGCAAGTTGCTCAGGATAGATACCAACTTTTGTACCTTCTAAGATTGCAATTCCAGCATCGATGATACACGCATCACCTAATGGGATACCACATACAGAGTTAGCACCTAAAAGACAGTTTTTACCAACAGAGATTGGGTTACCGTCAGTTCCACTTAGAACACCTAAAATAGAAGCACCACCACCAACATCTGAACCGTCACCAACGATAGCAGAAGAAGAGATACGACCTTCAACCATAGATACACCTGTAGTACCTGCATTGAAGTTGATATATGAAGCACCCGGCATTACAGTTGTACCTGCTGCTAGTTGTGCACCAAAACGTACTTTTGAAGTCTCTAAAATACGAGTATTGTCAGCTGGAATGATGTGTTGTAAGAATCTTGGGAATTTATCTACGAAATCAACGTGTGGATATTCACCAGCTAGTTTTAATTCGATCTCAAATTCTCTTAGGTAGTCAAGTTCGATTGGTTTACCGTTTGACCATGCAACATTTGGTAATGCACCAAATGCACCGTTTAGGTTGATGCTACGAAGTTCTACTTTTGCTAAACTCATAGCGTATAGTTTTAGGTAAGTTGCTTCAACGCTCTCTAAAGCAGCATCTTCATAGATAAAACATACTTTGAACTCACCGTCTTTGTAACCGTCGTTGATCATTTGGTTGTAAAGTGCAGATACTACTTGAATGTTTTTGTGTGCATCACCGTAAGCTTCGTCGCTGTATGGTGTAAATGCATTAAGACAAGATTGTAAGAAATCTAAGTTGATGTCAAAAACTTGCTCTTTTTGAGAAAAGTCTACTGTTAAACCTTGATCAGCTAATGCTTGAACAAAAATTGCAGCACTACCGAAGTTCTCATTCCAGTTTACTACCGGATAAGTTGCTTGTAATGCTTTGTCTGGATTTAACTGCCCTAAATCTACTCTTGCAATACCGAATGCTAAAGGATCTTTATACCCTTTCGTATCCTTTTTAATGTTCTCTATTAATGCTTTAAAAGCATCAGTTGTTTCAATAACTTCCATATTATTTCCCGCTTAATTAATTTATTGGTGCAATTATAATTAAAAATTACTAATGAGAATTGATATATACTTTTAGCATGAATAGTAAATGGACAGAATTATTAAATAACGACGATTTTCTTGGTATAAAAAAATACCTAAAAACAGATGGTGACATCTCTGAAGTAAATGATGCAGGGGAGGGAGTACTTGCTTGTGCCATTCGTGCACGATGTGATTTTGACACACTTATGCTTTTAATTGAGTTTGGAGCAGACCCGTTTGACTTTGACGATGAGGGTGTAAGTGTATTTGATATTGCAATCACATACGATAATAGAGAGATAGTTAAATATTTAATCGAAAAAGGTCGGGATGTAAATCAAACGACGCGAAGAAGCGGTTTTACACCGTTGATGGCTGCTGCTTGTTACGGTAGGGCAGAGATCGCAAAAATATTGGTTGAAAACGGTGTGAACCAAGATGCAAAGGATTCTAAAGGTTTTACTGCTGCAGACTTTGCAAGGAAGATGAATAAAAAATCTGTTTTAGAAGTTCTAGATTATGATGAGGATACACCAAAAAATACTAATTACGCAAGATAAAAATAGGGGAGAGGTTCTGTTTGCAGAAATTAAAAAAATGGGCTAAGAGTCTAAAGCATTATCTTTTTGCACTCTATTTGGCATATCACCATAAAGATGTTCCGTTTTTAGCAAAAACGATCATAGTTATTGTAGTTTCCTATGCCCTTAGCCCAATTGACTTAATTCCAGATTTTATTCCGATTATAGGTTATCTTGATGATTTTATTTTACTGCCGTTAGCGATCTTACTTGCTATAAAGTTGGTACCTGAAGAGATTTGGGAGGAGTGTAAAACAAAAGCACACCAATCAACTTTAAAATCTCTTCCTCGCTCAAAAACAGCGGCATTAGTAGTGATTTTTATTTGGGTAGTTGTAGCGGCTTTGGTTTACAAGTTATTTTTTTAAAAGTTTGAGTAGCACTGTTTACTCAAAAAACTTCCCTTGTTTTTCATTGTCAAGAGGTTTACGTTTCTCTTTCGTAAGCCACTCTTGCAAAAGTGACTCAATCACTTTACTTAAACTCATTTTATATCTTACACGAGAATATTTCATAGCATCATCCCATGTAGCTCTATCTATAAGTAAACTTCTTGTCACTTCATCTTTTGGTTTCAATAATACTCCTTTTACAGTTCTTGTAATAAATTAATAAAGTTTTTGTAGCTATCTACAATTTTTTGATTTTTTTGATTTGCAATATAAAATTCTATCGCTTTTTTCCCAAGTCTTGGGATCTCATTTTTTACAGCCCAGCTTGAAACGGTTCCTTCCGGAACTTCAAGGATTTCGGCTAATTGTTTTTGCGTAATGTTTAACTCTTTACATATATCCTTTACAATATTTGACTTTTGTTTCGTTTGTTTTTTAGTTGAATTTTTTACAGGTTTTTTTACCGATGCAGTTTTTTTTGTTTTAGTCTCTGAATTTTTAAAATCAGTACAATTTTTTTCGATCCATTGTAACACTTCCGATGCACTAATTACCCAATCTCTGGTATTTAAACCTCTTACAATATCTTTTGTATATTGTTGTGCATAAGTTTCGGCTAGTTCTTCATTGCTTAATTGAGCCAACATAGAAAAGGCAAGTTGCATTGCACCTTTACTTTGATTACCCCAGTCAAATCCATTTTTAGATTGCTGATATTGTTCATATCTTGTTGGAAGTTCCAGTTCGCCATATGTAACAAACTTATTTCCAAGCAGTGTCCTATGCCCCTTAAAGACATGGTTGTTCATCGTTATTGCCATTATTTCTCTTATATTTTAAAAGTATAATTATGTTTATGTTCCTCATGTTCTTCAACTTCATCAGATAAAAAAACAACTCTATAAACAACATACGCGAAAGCAAATAGCAAAAAAAGTACCAATAACCAAACTAACATGATAAAAATCCTTGACTAATGATACTTTTAATATCGGTAAGTCTCAGATTTACATTAATTTATAGCTAATATTTTGTTCCTTTAATAGCTGAGTAAACATCTCAAAGTATTTTTCTACCTCTGTAACTTCCTCTCCAATTAAAGAGAGTTCAACATTTGGTTTATTCTCTACAAAGATAGGAAGTGAAGAGAGTTCAACATGATCGGGAACCTTTTTCATAACCGAAATAAGAGTATTTTCGCTTGTATCTGCATAGAGGGTTTTTCTATGTCTTGTGCGAACTTTTGAAAAATGTTGTTTAATAGCGCTACTTAGCATAGGATGCGCCATAGACGGAAATCCCGGGACAAAGAAATAGTGATCATCTAGTGAAAAACCGGACATATTATTTACCGGATTGAAAAGGAGATCTGACTTTGGTGGAAGTTCTGCCATATGGATACGGTGTGGATACGCTTCATCACCAAATCTCTCAATAATATCGGCTAAAAATTTTTGATTTGCCTGTGTAGGTGCATTACGAAATACTTGAGAGGCAATACTACGTGTAAGATCGTCAGGAGTTGAGCCTATCCCTCCAAAAGAGAACATTACACCCTTTGGGTCCTCTTTTATCATCTTATATGTATTTGTAATCAATGTTTCATCATCTTTGATAACTAAAGAGGCAAAGAGTTCATGCCCGAACTTTGCAAGTTCCTGTTTTAAAAACTCAAAATGTTTATCTACTCTTCGACCGTTTAAGATCTCTGTTCCGATTATAACTGCATAAAAATTCATGGGGCAATTATAATCTAAAAGAGGTTTTATTGTAAAGAACTAAGCTGTTTATTATGAAGTTTTGTAAGGGTTATAAGAGCAAGAATCCCGCCTAAAAGTGCGTAGGCCATATCTGATTGTGTATCCCATACATACCCCTGTGTCCCTAAGAAAGCTTCAGCACTGTCTCCGGTTGCCACGGCAACCCACCATTCAACCAGCTCGTATAAACTACTAATTGCCAAAATGATTGAAAGTACTATAAAGTGCAGCCACATCCCGTTTTGCACTACGTTTTTACGCAGAAGTATCTCTCTGGCTACCATAGCAGGAACAAACCCTTGAAAGATATGTCCTATCTTGTCGTAATCATTTCTTTGTGTTCCAAAAAAATCTTTTAGAGAATCAAACAAAGGTACCTCTGCATAGGTATAATGACCACCTACCATTAATACAATACAATGTGCTAATATTAAATAGTATAAAAGCGGTGTTAAGCGAAAAGAGTTATAAGTCAGAAGTAAAACAACCCCGCCAATCAGTGCAGGGGTGACTTCAAGTACCCATGTAAATTGGTCTTTAGGATTAATAAGAGACCATATCAATATTGTCAGGTAGGTGAGTATCCAGAGATATTTATTCATAGAACAAATTATAGCAAACTTCATTGGAAACAAATCAGTAACAATTAGTTTTCTAAGTAACTTTCTAAGTGAAATAAAAGTATAATTTCAAAAATAAACAAAAGAGAGCACAATATGTCATACGCACAAAAGTTAGAAGAACTACTTACACAAAGTGTAATTCCAGATATTAATGATAGACTTGATGAGATATTTGAAGAGATCGCAGATACAAAAGATGCAACTGATGAGGCAAAAGAGGAGATCGAAGAGCTTCGTGAATTTAAAGCTGATCTTGAAGATGTATTAGAAGAGATCCATATGGGTGAAATCGATGAAGAAGAGTGTAAAGAGCTGATCGAAGATATTCAACAAGCACAAAGTCATTATGAAGATGATGAAGAGTAACGATCATATCTTTTTTTAAACTCATTTATATATAATTGCAACTATAAAAATTATTAGGACGAAAAACATGAGAATTATACTACTTGGAGCTCCTGGTGCCGGAAAAGGTACACAAGCTCAATTTTTAACTAAAAAATATAACATCCCTCAAATCTCTACTGGAGATATGCTACGTGCTGCAATCAAAGCTGGTACTGAAATGGGTAAACTTGCAAAAGAAGCTATGGATGCAGGTAAACTTGTAACTGATGAGATCATCATCGGACTTGTAAAAGATCGTATCGCTGAAGATGATTGTAAAAACGGTTACCTTTTAGATGGTTTCCCACGTACACTTGCTCAAGCTGATGCTGTAACTGCTGCAGGTATCCAAATTGATGCAGTAATTGAAATTGATGTAGCTGATGAAGAGATCGTAAAAAGAATGAGCGGACGTCGTGCTCACCTTGCAAGCGGTAGAACATACCATGTTGTTTTCAATCCACCGAAAGTTGAAGGTAAAGACGATGTAACAGGTGAAGATCTAGTACAACGTGATGACGATAAAGAGGAAGTAGTTCTTGATCGTCTTAAAGTTTACCACGATCAAACTGAGCCGTTAATCGGTTACTACAAAGAACAAGCTGCTCAAAACTCAGCTATTAAATATATCACTGTAGACGGTACTGCAGATATTGCAGATGTTGAAAAAGCTATTGTTTCAGGTTTAGCTAACTAAACATCTTTATGACAAAAGATATAGCACTTTATCTTGGAAGTGGCGGAGCAAGGGGTTATGCACATATAGGTGTAATCCGTGAACTTGAACGCCAGGGCTACAATATAAAGTTTATATCCGGTTCATCTATGGGTGCGCTCATAGGTGGGCTTTATGCTTCTGGAAAACTTGACCTCTACGAAGAATGGGTTTTAAACCTTGATCCACTTGATGTTCTTAAACTTGTCGACTTTAGTTTTAAAAAGGGTGGCATAATTGAAGGTGAGAAGGTTTTTAATGTTATAGCAGATATGATAGGCAAGCCCAATATTGAAGAGTTATCTATCCCTTACGTTGCTATCGCAACAGATATCAAATCGAAACAACCTTACTACTTTACAAAAGGTTCCCTTGTTGAAGCAATTCGTGCTTCAGTAGCAATTCCGACACTTTTTACACCTGTAATGAAAGAGGATATGGTCCTTGTTGACGGTGGAGTTTGTAACCCTTTAGGTATAGTAGAACCCAATGATAGTTCTCTTTATACTATTGCTGTAGATCTAAGCGGTGATGAGGGAATAAACAAAGAGTTTCAACTGCCAAACGGTGATAAAAATCAATTTGTAAGAAAAATACGTGATTATTTTCAAGCAAAAAAAGTTGTAAATCAAAAAATAAATTCTGTACAGATTATTCAAGATTCAATAGAGACAATGCAAAAAATAATTGCTGATGCCCATTTAGAAAAGCAAGAACCCGATTTAACTATCTCTATACCGGGAAATTTATGTGAATTTTACGAGTTTCATAAAGCAGAAGAGGTGATTCATTACGGAAGAGAGTCTGCCAAGTTTTCTCTTTTAAAAAGCTTTCCATCTTAAAAACAATCTATTGAGGAGTTTATATTTCTTTAATAGCTTTGGCTAACTCATTCTCTTTTTCTTTATTCAACATTTTGTCTGCTTCTTCTATAAATTCAATTTGTTGCTGCGTTACAAGTTGTTCTTCTTGTTTTTGTATCTGTATCTCTGCATAGGCTCTTTCAAGGGCTTCTTTTAATTTTTGAGCAGATTCTTTTAGTTCAGGGGATGAATAACCTTCGGCTGGAGGGTTAATTGTCTGATTTATTTTATCCATTATGTCTAAAAAAGTGAGTGTTTTGGGAACATAAGGTTTTGAAAGAGTTTCTTCAATAAATTCTCTTATATCAAAACTGGCATGTTTTTGCATCTCATCTATTTCGGAGTCAGACATTTGGCTAAGATGCTCAGCAATTTGGCGTTTTGTATACTCCTCGTTTAATTGAAATGAGATCGTCATAACGGCCATCATATCGTCACCCATGGCATTGATTGCTTTTACCCATGCTTTTTTTGCATCATCATCCATGTTTTGAGGAATCATCGGCAAAGTCTTAGCCAATCCATCTTCTGTTACACCGTCATTGTTCCAGTCATATCTTTCATAGTTATGTACAAGAAGGTTATAAGCCCCTTCATTACTGAGAGAATCCAAATCAGAAGGGCTAAAGCCTATTGAAAATTGTTCATTTCTCGAAAGTGAGTTAATAAAATCTTTTGCTGTATCCACTTTTACATCAGCTTTTTTTGCTTTTTCATATACAGCTTCAAATGTCAAAGCATTCTTCCTGCTATCTTCTGCATTTTGATAAATATTTAACTCTTTGACAATGCTGACATGGTTTACGTAGTCTGTTGAAGTTTCCATAATGACAACCTTAAATGAAAAATAACATTTACTGTTTTTATAGATTAAAGCAAAAATAGTGCCAAGTGATTTGAGATAAATATAAGAAGGGAGGAGGGGGATAAACAAAACAAGAAGTTTTGTTTATTGATTAAACTTAGATTCTCGCTTTTAGAAAGCTTTCCATTTCAGAAACAATCTCATCAATAGTTCCTTCTCCGGAAATAACTTTTAGCAGGTCTTTTTCTTTGTAGAAGTCACGGATCTCTTCAAGCGGACCCATATATACTTTCATACGGTTGTCAAACACTTCATTATTGTCATCTTCACCGCGAGCACGTCCTAAAACTCTATCACGTGCAGTTTCTTCACTTACTTCAACTTCAATAACACTTGTAAGTCTTACATCGGGAGTATTTTGAAGGTATGTATCTAATTCCATCATCTGCTCAATACTTCTAGGGTATCCGTCAATAATAACAATATCATTTTCAGAAGCTTTGATCGCATTTACAATTGTTTCAATTACAATTTTTATAGGAACGATTTCACCTTTAGAGATATATTGGTTGATCTCTTGACCACGCGGAGTGTTACGGGCAACTTCAGCTCTTAACATATCTCCTGTAGAGTAGTGTGAAATCTGTTCATTATTTTTAGCAATCAGCTCAGCATCAGTTGTTTTACCGGAGCCTGGAGCCCCGATGATTAGAAACAGTTTTTTCATTACGCTTTAACTTGTTCGCGGATTCTGATATGTAAGTCTCTTAGTTGCTCATTGTCAACTTGAGATGGAGCTTCAGTTAAGATACAAGAAGCTTTTTGTGTTTTAGGGAATGCGATAACGTCACGAATTGATGATTTTTTAGTAATAAGCATCATAAGTCTGTCAAAACCGATAGCAAAACCACCGTGTGGAGGTGCACCGAATTTTAATGCATCTAGTAAGAAACCGAATTTCTCTCTAGCTTCTTCGTCAGAGATTCCAAGAAGTTTAAAGATCTCAGCTTGAACTTCCTCTTTATGGATACGGATAGAACCACCACCAAGCTCAACACCGTTAAGTACGATATCGTAAGCGATAGATTCAATATCTTCTACATCGTCTTTATCTGTATCTTTTGGCATTGTAAATGGGTGGTGAAGTGCTTTAACGCGTCCATCTTCAACTTCAAACATCGGGAAGTCTACTACCCATAAAAATTCATATTTGTTTGGATCTACAAGATTCATTTTTTCATGCTCAGCAATGAAAATTCTTAGTCTTCCCATATAATCCCATACAGTTTTTTTATCACCTGCACCGAAGAATACTACGTCGCCAATTTCCATACCTAATCTATCGATTAACAGTTGAATATCCTCTTCACTGAAGAATTTAGTAAGTGGACCTTTAAGACCGTCTTCTTTCATTTGGAAGTAACCAAGACCTTGTGCACCGAACTTACGTACATAGTCTTCAAAAGATTTCATTTCACGTTTAGAGAATACTAAGTCAGCACCAGGAACTTTAAGTGCTTTAATACGGTTTACGTGTGGTTTTTTAGCGATATTTGTAAAGATCTCATTGTCACATCTCTCGAAAATATCGATAACGTCAACCATCTCAAGACCATATCTCATATCTGGTTTGTCTGAACCGTATTTTTCCATAGCATCTTTGTGTGTCATGCGGTTAAACGGAGCTGTTACTTCGATGTCACATGCTTTAAACATTGCAACGATTAGATCTTCTGCAACTTTAATAACCTCTTCTTGATCACAGAAACTCATCTCAACGTCTATTTGAGTAAATTCCGGTTGACGATCAGCACGTAAATCTTCATCACGGAAACATTTAGCGATCTGGAAGTATCTATCGAATCCACCAACCATTAAAAGCTGTTTGAATAGCTGTGGTGATTGTGGAAGTGCATAAAATTCACCATTGTGTACACGAGACGGTACTAGGTAATCTCTTGCACCTTCCGGAGTAGATTTAGTTAAAATTGGAGTTTCAACCTCTAAGAAACCGTTTTCATCTAAGATGTTTCTTGCTGCGATTGCTGCTTTTGAACGAAGACGGAATGCTTCATACATTGATTGATCACGAAGTTCTAAATAACGATATTTTAAAGTTGTTTCTTCACCAACTTTTTTATCTCCGATTACAAATGGAAGTGGAGCTGACTTGTTTTCAATAACAAGTTCATCAACAACTATCTCTATAGCACCAGTTTTAAGACGTGGGTTTGTTAAACCTTCACCACGAAGACGTACCTTACCTTTAGCTACTAAAACGTACTCGTCTCTAACACTATCAGCAATCTTATGAGCTTCTGCGCTATCCTCTGGATCACATGTAAGCTGGATAAGTCCAGTCTTGTCACGTAAATCTATAAATATAATACCACCGTGGTCACGGTAACTGTTTGCCCAACCAACAACAGTAACCTCTTGACCGACATTTGTTTCGTTTAAATCTGTACAGTAATGAGTTCTCAACATAGAGTCCTATCTAAAAATATTTTCGCGATTATATCGAAATAGTGTATAATATACAAAATTATTTATAAAAAAGAGTCTCCTTGCAAACAAAAATCATAAAAAAAGTTGGTGTAATCTTACGACCGTCCACTCCAGAGCTTAAAGATGACTTCTTTAAATTGAAGTCAATTTTTGAAGCACATAAGATGGATGTATATATAGAAAGTATTAGTGCCGGAATGATCGATGTAATGGGAATGGACTTTGAACTCTTATGTAAGCAGTGTGATGTTTTGGTTACATTGGGGGGTGATGGGACACTGATCTCTGTAGTACGTCGTAGTTTTGACTACGATATACCGGTTTTTGGAATCCATGCCGGTAATCTTGGGTTTTTAGCAGATGTGGGTATGGATGAGCTTGATACTTTCGTGGCAAATCTGGAGAAGGGCAAGTTCCGTATAGATGAGCGTGCAGTTCTAGAAGCGACTGTCACTAAAAACGGTGAAGATGTAACAATGTATGCATTTAACGATATAGTCTTAACCCGTCCTTCGATCTCAAACATGATCCATATAGAGACACTTGTTGATGGGAACTCTTTTAATACATATTATGGAGACGGGGTTATTGTTTCAACTCCTACGGGTTCAACTGCATACAATCTTTCAGCAGGTGGTCCGGTACTGTTCCCTTTGACTCAGGTATTTACACTAACACCTATCTGTCCCCACTCATTGACACAAACACCTGTTGTATTACCGGGAAAATTTCAAATAGAGATGAAGTCAACAGATAAGCGTGCACTCATTATTATCGATGGACAAGATATGCACGAATTAGAACAAAATGAGAGTATTCATATAAAATTGGCATCACAAACAGCCAAACTGCTTCACAGAGAAGAGTTTAACTATTTTGATGTATTAAAACAAAAACTAGGGTGGGGTGATTAAGCCTTTTTCCCGCTTCCCGGAAGAATTCTAAGTTTTGTAAGTATTGCAGAAACAATCATAGAAACTAATAACAAGACAATTCCGTAATCCTCGCCAAACTTTCCTGCTATTTCAGCACCGTCTTCAGGATTTACAAATCCTATAAAAAAACCGATTGTAAACAATGACACAAACCATATTACTATAGACCAGCCAAGCCCTACGAAAAAGAGTGTAACACCGTTTGTCTTTGTCGATGGAATGTTTTGCGGAGCTCCGCAATGAGGACAACTCTCTGCAGTTTCATGAATCTCTTTTCCGCAACCCCTACAATAAACCATTACTTCATCCTTTTTATTTAATTCTTTATATTCTAGCATATTTGTATCATTGAGCAAACCGGAAAAATATCTTCTTGTCATTTCATAAAATATAATAAACTTGATCCAATAATAAAAAAAGATATATATTATATGATATAACGAAAAATCTTTACTTATTGACATAAATAATAAGATCAGATTAATTGCTCCAAAAATTTTCCATGAGAGTTCAAATACCTTTTTAGGCTCTTTAATATCTATCTTTTTATCTATATAAGAGAGGGCATATTTTAATGACAAAAACAACATAAATAGTGTTGTTGTGTCAATAACTATAGGGTTTTCAGTGATATATTTTGAGATAAAATAGGTTAAAAGCATGCTAAAAAAAGGAAAGATTATAACTGTATAAAGAAGAAGAGTAAAAACTATATTGCTATTTGATTTTTCATTTTTCATATAACCATTGTATACTATTTTTTCTAAAAGAGCAATTGACAAAGCGTTATGTAAATAGATATACTTCGGTCGTTATATATAAGAATACATATTGAAAATCGGGAGAAAAGAAGATGAAAAAAACAGTACTATCATTTTTACTTACTTGTTTAACACTGAGTGCAGGTGAGATAAATATCGCAGTTGCAGCAAATGTCAGTTATGCTATTGATGAGTTAAAAGCAGAGTTTGCTAAAACACATCCGGATACAAAAGTAACAGTAACGTTGGGAAGCAGCGGTAAGCTTACGGCACAAATAAAAAACGGTGCACCTTACGGTCTTTTTATGGCTGCAAATATGAAGTATCCCGAGTCTCTATATAATGACAAGATTGCTACTACAAAACCTGTAGTATATGCACAGGGTGCTTTAGCTTACTTGAGTGATACAAAACAGGATTTTTCTAAAGGGATTGATCTACTTACAGACAAAAAGATCAAAAAGATTGCCGTAGCCAACCCAAAAACGGCACCATACGGAAAAGCTGCCATCGAAGCTATGAAAAATGGAAATATATATGATAAAGTAGAACAAAAGTTTGTTTTTGCAGAATCTATTTCACAAACTGTTACATACGCAGTTACAGCGGCAGATATAGGTCTAATCGCAAAATCTTCACTTTACAGTAGTAAAATGAAACAATATAAAAAAGGGATCAACTGGGTAGCGGTAGATCCTAAACTTTATACACCTATTAAACAGGGAATTGTATTGTTAAAAGATGGAAATAAGAATCCGGAGTATAAAATGTTTTATGATTTTATCTTAAGTAAAAAAGCAAAAGATATTTTCACATCTTACGGTTATATAGTGGAGTAATAATGCGTTTATCAGATCATGAACTTTGGGAATATATTCGTGAAGATATTCCCTATTTCGATCTTACAACCCACTTGCTTGATTCTAAAGTTCAAAATAAGCAGGCTGTTTTAAAGATCAAAACACGAGAAGATATTGTTGTAGCTTGTATAGAGGAAGCTGCACGTATAGGGGAGCTTTTAGGATGCAGGGCAACTTATGAAATAAGATCCGGTAGTTTGATAAAAGAGGGAAGCAGTTTTTTAGAACTTCAGGGAGATGCAAAAACACTTCACCAAGCATGGAGAGTGACACAGATACTTTTAGAATACTCTTGTGGTATGGCTACGGCTGCACACAAGATGGTTCAGGAAGTAAAAGAGGTTAATGCAAAATGTGAAATATTTGTTACACGTAAAAGTTTTCCTTTTGCAAAACATTTTGTTATGCGTTCGTTAGTATCTGCAGGTGTCTTACCCCATAGGCTAGGGTTATCTGAGTCTGTTCTTATCTTTGATAATCATAGGGCACTTTATGATACGCAGGATGAGTTTGAAGCGGCAATCCCTGAGATTAAAGAGCGATGTGTTGAGAAAAAACTGGTGATTGAGTCAGATTCCCTTGAAGATGCGCAAAAAATGCTCTCTTTAGGAGCAGATGTTATCCAAATGGATAAAACTACACCTGAAAAATTACAACAGTTAGTTGAATATAAAAACAAGTACTATCCAGCTGCAAAAATTATAGCTGCCGGCGGCATTAATAGAAGAAATGCCAAAGAGTACGCTGCTACAGGCATTGATGCCATTGTCACAAGTTCACTATATTCTGCAGGACTTTGTGATCTCACAAGCACTTTTCAAACTTTATAAAGAAATATGACATTTTGTCATATTCTTTTACCATTGTCTAAAAATAAGTTAGAATTTTTCAAAATTAGTATGAGGATATTACTGTGATAGAAAGATTTTACTTAAAAGACTACCTTAGTTTTAAAAAGACAGAACTAAATCTAAATCATGGACTTATTGTATTTTCGGGACCAAGCGGTAGCGGAAAATCTATCTTAATGGAGTCTATTCTCTCCTCTGTAGGTTTAAGCTCATGTGACGCCAGCATTTGTGAAAGTAGCGTAACATGGGATATTGACGAAGAGGAAACTGGACTTGAAAATGATGAAATCAATGTATTTAAACATACAAAAAAAGAGAAATCCAGATACTTTATAAACAATCAGGCAATATCTAAAAAATCTATCAATTCCCTTACAGGCAAATATCTTAAACATTTAAGCCTTCGTGATTTTAGCGATTTTGAAAATGAGGGTCTTTTATCGATCCTTGATCATAAAATAGGGCAAAAAGCACTCAAACTCAAACAAGATTATCAAGAAACTTATCGTGATTATATCAAGGTAAAAAAAGAGCTTGAGGTTCTCGAAGATGAAGAGAAACGCATTGTAGAGCTCAAAGAGTTTGCACAATTCGAGATAGATAAAATTGTGAACGTTAATCCTAAAGATGGGGAAGATGAAGAGCTTTTGGAGATCAAAAAAGAGCTTTCTAAAAAAGAAAAGGCTCTTGATGTTATAGGAAATGCCAATGAGATCTTCAACTTTGAACACTTGGTCTCTTCGGCACTTGATACTTTAGATGTTGAAAGCTCATTCTTTGATGATGCCATGAATGAATTACGTGGAGTCTTAGAGAGTGCCCAGGAGAGATTTTCGGCACTCGATGAGATAGATGTAGAGGATGTGTTAAACAGAATAGAGGAATTAAGTGAGCTTAAACGCAGATACGGTTCTATAGAAGAAGCTTTGGAGTATAAAGAGCAAAAACTGCAAGAGCTGGAAAAATATGAAAACATAGAGGTGCAAAAAGGTGATCTGCAACAACGTTTTGAGAAGTTAGATACACAAATCTATACACTTGCAGATTCACTAAGCTCTTTAAGGGAAAAAGCACTTAAAAACTTTACAAAAGAGCTAAATGGTTATCTAAAACAGCTTTATCTTAGAGATGCAGAGGTTAACTTGACAAAAGAGAAGTTAACTCCAAATGGACAAGATATACTCAGTATTAAACTTAATTCTACGGAACTTTCAAAAATAAGTACAGGTGAGTTTAACAGACTCCGTTTAGCGGTACTTGCTCTTAAATCTGAAAGTATAGAGAACTTAGGCGGTGTACTTATGCTTGATGAGATCGATGCAAATCTCAGTGGGGAGGAGTCTATGAGTGTAGCAAAAGTGTTGAAAAAATTGACAAAAAACTTCCAGATTTTTGTTATTTCTCATCAGCCGCAACTTACATCTATGGGTGATCAGCACTTTTTAGTCTATAAAGATGGTAATATTTCAAAAACAAAAGAGTTAAGCTTTGATGAAAAAGTTGATGAGATAGCTCGTATTATTAGCGGTGATACTATCTCAAACGAAGCAAAAAGCTTTGCTCAAGAACTATTAGAGGCAAATATATGATTATAGATACACATATCCATTTAGACCACGATCGCTATGATGAAGACCTGGAAGAGGTTTTAGCACGTGCCAGAGAGGGCGGGGTAAAGAAGTTTATCATTCCCGGTGCCGATCCCGTAACACTTGATAAGGCTATTAGTATTGCGCAGAGATATGAAGATGTTTATTTTGCAGTCGGTGTGCACCCATATGATATGGAAAACTATACTGAGGATATCTTTCATAAATATTTAGGTCATGAAAAGTGTGTAGCAGTCGGTGAGTGCGGACTTGATTACTTCCGTTTAGAGGGAAGTGATGAGGAGAAAGATCTCATCAAACAAAAGCAAAAAGAGGTGTTTGTAGCACAAATTCGTCTTGCTCGTGAGTATAAAAAACCTTTAATTGTACACGTTCGTGATGCTTCAAACGATTCAAAAACAGTTCTTTTAGAAAATGATGCCGGAGATGTAGGAGGTGTACTGCATTGTTTCAATGCCGATGAGCAGCTGCTGTCCCTTGCAAAAGAGAATTTCTATTTTGGTATAGGTGGTGTGCTTACTTTTAAAAATGCCAAGAAGCTTGTAAATGTTTTACCAAAGATTCCTCAAGAGAAACTTGTGATTGAAACTGACGGTCCATACCTTACTCCCACACCACATAGAGGTGAGAGAAATGAACCGCTTTATACAAATTTTGTAGCACAAAAAATTGCAGAACTCTTGGATGAGGATCTTAAAAATATTGAAGAAATCACTACAAAGAATGCCCAAGAACTCTTTCATATTTAATAATATTAACACTTTTTAAAAGGCTCTATGGAAATTTTTAACAACTTTTGGATAAAATAAAAAAAATTTAATTACAAAAGTTGTTTATGATCAAATATTTTTTATCTCTTTTATTACCTATATTTTTATATGCAAATTTAACATACGACGTCAATTATGACAAAGAACTAAATGTTCTAAACTCATTCGATATAGACGGCTCTTTTCTTTATGACCCGATTATGAATGATATGAAAAGCAGAACTCTTGCAAAAGATAAGCACTTCTTTAAAGCAATGGAGAATGCGTATCTTTTCATCCCTGCTATTAAAAGTACACTTTCAAAATATAATGTACCTCAAGAGTTTTTATATCTTGCAATGGCTGAGTCAAACTTTAGAACAAAAGCTTATTCAAATAAAAGAGCAGCAGGGTTATGGCAGTTTATGCCCGGCACTGCAAAGTATTTTAAACTTCATATTGATGAGTATACGGATGAGAGACGCGATCCGATAAAATCAACTGAAGCAGCAGCAAAATATCTCTCATCTTTACATAAACGTTTTGGTAAATGGTATCTGGCTGCAATTGCATACAACTGTGGTGGCGGAAGACTTAACCGCGCTATTAAAGATGCAGGAACAGACGACCTTAACGTACTGCTTGATGAAGAGAAAAAATATATTCCAAAAGAGAGCAGATATTACATTAGAAAGATTGTTGCTTTATCACTTATCGGAAGTGATGAGTACTATCTGTTAAAAAGTGAGTATGAGTATCTTTTAAACAGAGCAAATGCCTACTCTCTTGCTACTATTAAGCTCTCTAGCGGTGAATCATTAGAGCGTATATCTAAGCTTTTAGGGATCCCTTTAACTGAGTTAAAAAAGCTTAACAGACATCTGAAATATGACTTTGTACCACCTTATGCAAAAGGGTATGAGATCTATATTCCGTATATCAAGCTTTCGGAATTTAAACAAAAGTATCAATCTGAACCGATTAAAAATATCTATAAAGTGCACAAAGTGACAAAAGGTGACAACCTTTCATATATAGGGAAAAAGTATGGTGTGTCTTATAGAGTTATCAAAGATTTTAACAACTTGAAAACTTCAAGATTGCGTATAAATCAAAAACTGATTATACCAATACCAAAAAGAAGTTCTAAACAGAGAATAGATACAAAACACTACTATATAGTGAAAAAGGGTGATTCACTAGAGTCGATCTCTAAAGCACATAAGATCAGTATTCAAAATATCCGTTCTCAAAATAATATAAGTGGTTCATTAATAAAAATCGGCGATAGGTTAAAACTTTATGAATAAAAAATATATTTATCTTTTATTATCTGTAAGTATAGTATTTGGAGGATGTAGTACAAGGGGAAAAGGGGCTTATAGAGCTACAAACTTTACCCCTGTATCTAACTACTCTTCAAGCAGCAGTAATTATAATGCTACACCAAGTAAAAAGACATATACACACCCAACAATGAGACCGTATGTGGTAAGAGGTATTAAGTATTATCCAAGTGTTGTAAGTGTGGGTGATGACTTTCTTGGTACTGCAAGTTGGTATGGTCCGAATTTTCACGGTAAACTCACTTCAAACGGTGAAACATATAATATGTGGGATATGACCGCTGCGCATAAAACATTGCCGATGAATACGATCGTAAAAGTTACAAACAGACGTAACGGGAAAGTGATAGTTGTCAGGGTAAATGACAGAGGACCTTTTGTAGATAACAGAATCATAGATCTTTCAAAAGCAGCGGCAAATAAGCTGGATATGATAGGTACAGGGACTACACCTGTAAAGCTTGAAGTTTTAGGTTTTGCCGGTAAGGGTACAAAAAGAACTCCTGCAACGAAAAAAGAGCTCGATTATGAGTTGAAAAACTCTCCAAAAACAATGGATATGGATAATTTCTCGTTACAGATCGGTTCATTTTCAAAGATAGACGGTGCACTCAAAACTCAAGAGAAGTTTGACAATACAGACGGATATCATACACTGATAAAAGATGTAGATACACAAAACGGCAGAATATTCAAAGTAGTACTTAGTGGATTTAAAAGTGAACAAGAAGCAAGGGATTATAAAGCCCTTGGGAAATTTGAACATGCATTTATTTTAAGAGAGGATTAGATGATTACAAAAACAAGAACAACAAAAGAGACAGATATTACGATCTCGCTAGAGTTAAACGGTACGGGGAAAAGTAAAATAGACACAGGTGTAGGGTTTTTAGACCATATGCTTGAGAGCTTTTCAAAACACTCTTTAATAGACTTAGAGATAAGCTGTAAAGGGGATACACATATCGATGATCACCACAGTGTAGAAGATGTAGGGATCGTACTTGGTGCACTGATCGCAGAAGCTATCTACCCTGTAAAAAATATGGAGCGTTTCGGAAGTGCAAACATTGTTATGGATGAAGCGTGTGTATCTTGTGATCTAGACCTTAGCAACCGTCCGTTTTTAGTATATGAACTTGACGTAGTGGGTAAAGTAGGGCACTTTGATACGGAACTCGTTGAAGAGTTTTTTAGAGCATTTGTATTAAACTCTAGAATCAGTGCACATATCATCGAGCTTCGTGGTAAAAACAAGCACCATATTATCGAAGCAGCTTTTAAATCTGTTGCGGTAGCGATTCGTCGTGCAACTGCGATAAATGAAAGAGTTGGCATTCCAAGTACAAAAGATGTTCTATGATCAAACTTCTAGTTTTAGACGTTGACGGTTGTTTAACTGATGGTAAGATTATCTACTCCAGTGACGGTGCAGAGAGTAAGAACTTTAATGTAAAAGACGGTCTTGCTATTACATCTTGGATTAGATTGGGCGGTCAGGTTGCGATTATTACGGGACGTAACTCTACGATCGTTGAAAGAAGAGCCAAAGAGCTTGGGATTCAACACCTTTCTCAAGGAGTGAAAGATAAAGCTACACTTTTAAAAGAGCTTGTAGAGAAGTTAAACCTGCAACCTTTTGAAGTAGCTGCTATCGGTGATGACTTTAACGACTACGAGATGCTGAACTTTGTAGGTAGAAGTTTTACCCCTAACGATGCACCTAAAGACATTCAAGTGCTTGTTGATGTTGTACTCTCTCGCAAAGGGGGAGATGGTGCTGTTAGAGAGATGATAGATATGATCATAGAACAAAATGAACAAAAAGAGCAATTTTTATCTTTATGGATCAAAGGATAGACCATTAATATCAATCTTTTTTTCATTCTTGTCATCAGCATATTGTTGTCAATCTTTTTTTTCTTTCAACCCCAAAAGATGACACAAAAAAGATTTGATGACGTACCTTTGTTACACATTAAAGATTTTACGATGTATGAGCTTGATCCTGCAGGGGTAAAGACATTGATGCTTGGAAGTGAAGCTTTTAGATATAATGACAGATATACTGTCGATAACATTGATCATACCGATAAATCTAAAAAGCACATATCGAATCTAAGAGCAGATTTCGGTGTATATAAAGATAATAAACTCGATCTAGACGGTAATGTTACGCTGGTTAGAGATGATGGTTTGAGTTATAAGACACAAGAGGCGTTTTATTATAAAGATAAAGCTCTTTTTGTAACAGATACCGATTATGTTCTTTCGCAAGGGAAAAACACCCTTCACGGGACTTATCTGGACCATAATAATTTAACTGGTAAAATACATTCTAAAAATATAAATGCAACATATCATATAAAAGAGGCAAAATGAGATATATAATTTTCTTTACACTTTTAATACAAACATTTTTAAATGCTGAAGAGTTACAGATCAAGGCAAAAAGTTTTTATGCAGATGAAAAAGCAGGATTTTCTGTTTTTGAAGGCTCTGTAAATATCGTAAAAGGGTATGATGAGCTTAATGCATCTAAAGTGACTGTATATATCGATAAAGAAAAATCACCGACAAAGTTTATAGCAGAAGGTGACGTATCATTCAAAGTAAAAACAAAAGATGATGTAAAATATGAAGGGATAGCACAAAAAGCTATCTATCTTCCAAATAAAAAAGAGTATAACTTTTATAAGAATGTTCATCTAAAACAACTTGGAGACAAAAAAGAGATCAAAGGTGATGAAGTTGTTCTAAACATATCGGACAACAAAGCTTATGCAAAAGGTGCTGATAAAGAGCCTGTAATTATGATCTTTGAGTTTAAAGAAGAGACGAAAGAAGAGAACAAATGATAGAGATAGTCGATGCAAAATTTATAACTTCAGCACCAACTGTAAAGCAGGCGCCACCTTCGGAAGAACAAAACGAAGTAGTGTTTATGGCAAGAAGTAACGTAGGTAAAAGTTCTCTTTTAAATGCGTTAACAAACCATAAAGGGTTGGCTAAAGTATCTTCTACACCGGGTAAAACGAAGCTAATTAACTACTTTGATGTTACTTTTATCGATAGAGACACATCTGAAAAAAGTATTGCTAAGTTTGTCGATCTTCCTGGTTTTGGGTATGCAAAGGTTTCTAAATCTATGAAAAGTGATTGGGAAAAGAACCTTACGGATTATATCTCACAAAGAGAGAACATCAAGATCTTTATCCATCTTATAGATTCAAGACATCCCCATTTAGATATAGATGTAGATGTGGGTAATTTTCTTATTAACAATGCTACAGCGGATCAGTTCATTATACAGATCTTTACAAAGATAGACAAACTCAACCAAAAAGAGCAAAATGCCCTTCGTCGTGAGTTTCCAAATGCATTAATGGTATCTAGCTCTAAAAAGCGCGGTATCCATAAGATAGTAGATCTTATCTACAAGACTTTAAATGAGAACGTGAATGAAGATTGATTTCAGAAAAGCGACACTTGCCGACATCCCTAAAATGAGAGAACTGGTAATGCCAGAGGTGCAAAGCGGTGTTATCCTTGACAGAAGTGAAGATGAAATAGCGACATATCCGCTCTTACACTTTGGCATTTCATGGAGATGAACTTGTCGGCTTTTGTGCACTTCATATCCATACATCTTATTTAGCAGAAGTGCGATCACTTATCGTTAAAGATGGCTACCGTGGACAAAAAATAGGTGAAGAGCTTATTAAAAAGCTTCTAGATGAAGCAAAATCACTAGGTTTACAAAAAGTACTCAGTTTAACATATAAACAATCATTTTTTGAAAGACTTGGTTTTGTAGAGATTCCAAAAGAGGACCCTCCCAGAACATAAAATTTGGGCTGACTGTATTAAATGTAAACATTTTCCGATATGCAACGAAGTATCACTTATCAAGACACTGTAACTACTTTTTTTTATGTAGCAGCCTATATTGTGTATAGCTCTATAGCTACTATATACCCATTTTTGCCGCCTCTGTTTGCAGTACTATTTGTACTGTTTCTAAAAGCATTGGAGGAGCAAAACTTTTTAAATCTACTTTTTGTATCGTTTTGTCTGTTGATCTTTGAAGCAAATAACAGCTATATACTTTTTAGTTCTATTACCTTCTTTTACATACTCTATAAACTTGTAATGCCGAAAATCTATACTAGTTTTTCTTGTACTAACTGTATAAAAGTATCTTACATCCTTTTATCGTATATAGGGTATTTTTTCTTTATTTCATTTTTGGGGAATATTTTCTTATTCCCTTTACCTGATATAGATTACTATATAATTTACTATATAGTAATTGAGTTTTTTATAGTGAGTATATTATGAAAGTAAAGTTTATTATTTTTGTATTTGCTTCTATTTGGTTAATGTTAATTACGCGGGTATTCTTCCTTGCAATTCAGTCAAACAACTACTACAGTGAACTCTCTCAAAACAATACTATAAAAGTTGAACAGATTGCACCTGTAAGAGGGGAGATTCTTGATATACATAATAATCCCGTTGCAATTAACAAGCTGGGTTTTAGGATCTCTCTTGCGCCACATCTTCTTTCAAAAAAGCAGAAAAAGAATTTTGAAGCTGAGATTGATCTTATAGTTAAACTTCTTCCTTCACTCGATCGTGAAAAAATTGAGAAAAACTATAGAAAAAAAGATTCATTTTACAATCATAACTTTATTGAGGTTGTCCCTTTTATCCCATATGAAGAGATGACGCCTGTATATTCTATTTTAAATCTTAGAAAAAACATCAAGATCACTGCCGCACCAAAAAGGTTCTATCCATATAAAAACATTGCGGCTCATATGATCGGTTACGTTGCACGTGCAAATAAAAAAGATATTGAAGAAAATCCGTTAGTGGATCTTATCGGCTACACAGGAAAAACAGGGATTGAAAAGTATTATAATGAGTACCTTCAAGGCACACCCGGGCAAAGAAAGATCAAAGTAAACGCCAATAACCAAGAGATAGAGCAACTCAACTATGTACCTGCAGATGAGAACAGAAAGCTGACTCTTAGTCTAGATATGGAGCTTCAACAATATATCTCTAAACTCTTTGACGGAAAAGTTGGAACGTATGTTGTGATGGGTGTTGACGGTGCTATTCTCTCGGCGGGAAGTTTTCCTAACTACGATCTCAATATTTTCGTAAATGGAATGTCGCATCAGATGTATAATGAACTTTCATCAAGTTTAGACCATCCCTTTACAAATAAACTAGTTCACGGACTTTATCCACCGGGCTCAACAATTAAGCCTGCTCTTGGACTTTTATATATTACAACTGATCTCAATGAGCGCTGGAGTGTTGACTGTAAATCAAGACTTCCTTTGGGAGGGCGTATCTTTAGATGTTGGAAACATCAAGGACACGGATATACAGAGATCGTAAAAGCTATACGTGAAAGTTGTGATGATTATTTTTATAAAGGGAGTTTAGTCCTTGGTAATCAAAAGATGAGTACAGGGCTTAAACGTTATAACTTAGGGGCAAAAACAGGAGTCGATCTTCCTAATGAGTTTATCGGTGTTGTCCCTTCTCGTGAATGGAAATACAATAAATATAAAAGAATCTGGAATGTTGGTGAGACATTAAATATGTCTATCGGACAGGGTGACTTCTTAACTACACCTATGCAAATCGCACAAATGACAGCATTGATGGCTACAGGTAAACTGCCAAAACCTCACTTTGCAAAATTTATTGGTGAGCAAGAAATAGAGGCTGAATATGAAGAGGTACTTACTAAAAAAGAGTCAGAGAAGCTTTCTATTATCCGTAAAGCAATGTATCAAGTGTGTAACAATCCTCACGGTACGGCTACACAGTATCTTCATTCAAAAGTGACACTAGCAGGTAAAACAGGTACTGCACAGGTTATCGGGATTAAACAGGATATTAAAAAGCGTAAGTTAGAGCATGAACTGGCATACTATAACCGTTCTCATGCATGGTTTACAACATACGGTCCTTATAAAAATCCTCAATATGTTGTAATGGCTATGGTTGAACACGGTGGGCACGGAGGACATGCAGCGGGTTCAATCGTATCAAATATATACAACAAGCTCTTAGAGCTTGGCTATATTAAAAAATAGTTTTTAAACTATGTAGTGTTGTAGTAGAAGTGCTAAAACAGTAAGTAGAAAAATTCCACCCGCTTTATTGTAAATTTTATTAGCAATTATAAACAGTAAAACAAGTGAAGCTGAAGTAAGAACTATAAGATCAAAAGATGTTTTTTCAATGTTGATTCCTAGTGGATTTACCAGTGCAGCAGTTCCTAAAACCATAGAGAAGTTTGCAACATTTGAGCCGATAATATTACCGATACTCATCTCTGCGTGACCTTTACGTACAGCAACGATAGAAACAATCAATTCAGGTAAAGAAGTCCCTAAAGAGATTAAGAACAGACCGATAATCCATTCACTAACATCTAAAGCTCTTGCGATACTTGTTCCGCTCTCTACAACAAAGTGAGCACCGCCTATGGTAAATGCAAATCCTATAACTAAAAGAGTAATAGATTTAAACCATCCAAATTTCTCTTTTTCCAGGTCTTCATCGATCTCTTCTTCTAGCTCCTCTTTAGAAGTTTTAAATAAAAAGAATAGGTAAGAAACCATCATTAATGTAAATAACAGTCCGTCAAAGCGTCCAATTTCGCCGTCTTGAATCATAACAATGAAAATTATAACCGGGATAATCACCCATGCACTGTCAACTGCAAAAAGATCGCGTTTTGGTTTCATAGCTTTGGCAATTAAAAATACAATACCTAAAACCAATGTAATGTTAAAGGTAACACTACCTACAACATTTGCAACTGCCATATCGCTTTTCCCGTAATACGAAGCCATAACAGAAGCCGCCATCTCCGGTAGAGAAGTTCCAAAAGCTACCAGTGTAGCACCAATTACGAAGTGTGAAATATTATAATGCAGAGCAATTCTTTCCGATTCTTTAATAATAAAATCGGCACCGTATATTAAAGCTGCCATAGCAACTAAGAAAACTATGTAGTCCATTTTTATCCTTGTGTTCTAACTATTAAACTTGCAGGGAGTGAGAATTTTTTAATGAGCTTCTCTTCCATCTCTCTCATCTCTCCATTATCTACCTCATGATCGTAACCAAGGATATGTAATAGTCCATGGATAAACAGGAGTGTAAACTCATCTTGTATGCTGTGCCCAAGTTCTTTAGACTTTTCTTCTACAAAATTTTTGGAGATTATTATACTGCCAAGAGGGGAGAAAGGCATCTCTTCATAGGGGAAACTAAGTACATCAGTAGGATAGTCTTTATCTCTGTACTCTTTGTTGATTGTTTGGATGTCGTCGTTATCGGTAATGATAAGTTCGATCTCTTTTTTGGTGAGAGATTTCAAGATAGTTTCTAACTTTGAGAAATCTATCTCTAAATCTGTTTTATTTTCTATATCTATCATAAACGCAATTATAGCAAATTACGCTTTGATATCTAGGTTTTTTCCTATACCTGCAAGTGCAGACGATGTTTGTTTTGTTTGTTGCGAAGAACTCTCTAAAACACCCAAGATACTTTTAGCAGCAGCATCTTGTGACTTTTTCATAACATCTACTTGAATAGAACCCATAGTAGAACCAGAACTAATCGTTGACATAAAAGCTCTCCTTATTATATATATAACGTAGTATAACATTAGATAAATTTAAAAAAAATTAAAATATATGTTAAGATTGCATTATGAAAGAAACTATAAAAAAAGCAGTATGTATTATGAGTGGGGGGATGGATTCAACCCTTGCGGCTTATATGATGAAAAAAGAGGGCTATGAGATCGTAGGTGTTCATTTTAATTACGATCAAAGAACACAGGCAAAAGAGTTAGAGTGTTTTGAAGCAATTTGTAAAGAGCTTGAGGTAAAAGAGAAGTATGTACTTGATCTTGATTTCTTTGCAAAACTGGGAGCTTCGGCACTTACCGATAAAAATATAGATGTACCCACTTCAGGAGTAGAAGAGGGAGTTCCTGTGACTTACGTCCCGTTTAGAAACGGTATTTTTCTCTCTATGGCAGCAGCAATTGCAGAAAAAGAGGGTGCAAGTGTCATAGCTATCGGTGTAGTGGAAGAGGATAGCAGCGGATATCCTGATTGTCGTGAGAACTATATTGAAGCGATGCAAAGAGCTATTAATCTCGGAACAAAAGATGAGACAAACATAGAGATCAAAATGCCTCTTGTACATCTTAAAAAGTCTGAAATTGTTCAAGAAGCTGTAAATCTCGGTGTAGCGTTAGAGCTTACTTGGAGCTGTTATAAAAATGAAGATGCAGCTTGCGGTGTGTGTGACAGTTGTAGATTACGATTGAATGGATTCGAAAAAGCCGGAGTTACAGATCCCATAAAATATGAGTAATACTAAGCAATATGAACTAGAAGTCATAGTTAATCCAAGACTAAAACATAGTTATATATCTATCTCTAAAGAGAAAAAAGTTGTTGTAAAAACACCTTCGCGATCGCAAAAGTTTGTCGAGAAAATTTTAGAAGAAAAAGCATCTTGGATCGCAAAAAAACTACAACAAACAGAGTCTATAAAGCTTTTAGATGAAACTCCTTTGCATACTTTAGAGTTTTTACAAAGCAGGGTAGAACACTATAGTTCTTTAATGGACCTGCAATACTCTGCGCTGAAGTTCAGAAAGATGAAAAGAAGATGGGGGAGTTGTAGTTCTAAAAGGGTTATAACACTCAACAAAGAGCTTTTAAAGCTTGAGCAAAAGCTTATAGACTATGTCGTTGTACATGAGTTGGCTCACTTAATACATATGAACCATTCAAGGGCATTTCATGCTTTAGTTGAAAAACATTTGCCCTATTCACAAACTCTTCGAAAAGAGTTACAAACAATTCGTATAGCCTAAACTATTTTAAAATCTCAAAATCGTATTTACTTGAAGGGGACCAAAGCATCCATCCGTTTGTGTGAGTTTCATCAGCTGCTTTGATCTGTGCTTGGATCTCCTCTTTTTTATAGTAAACTTTTGAACGGGAATAATCTTTAAAGTACTGTAACCAAGGTCTTATTCTAAGAGGTGATATCTTGTCCTCTATATGTTTAATACTTCTATATATAACTATATAGGGGTGTTTTGCAGGATATTTTTTCCCAAATGATCCACTTGCAAACCCTGATGGATAAAGCATAGGGGCGATATAGTCGGCGTGTTTTGCCAAAGACTCTATTGTTTGACCGATTCCGTTGTCATCTTTGCTCCAACACACATTGCCATAAATATCTACCGAGATAAAAACTCCATATTTTCGAAGTCTCTCTTGTGCAAGATCGAGAAAGTTTCCTATCGCTTTAATACGGTTTTTTTGAGTATTTTCCTCTGCTAAACATAAACCCTCTTTAGCAGGAAAGCGTACATAATCAAAATTGATCTCGTCAAATCCAACCTTTGCAGCTTCCTCAGCCATTCTTATAGCGTATTCATGGCTTCTTTTATCGTACGGATCAACCCATGCCATCTCATCATGGTTTCTCCAGATAGTTTTATTTGCATCATTTTTTTTGATCGCATATTCATAGTTATTTGAAGCCTGCAACTCATCTTTAAAAGTTACAATTCTTGCAATTGTGTAGATATTTCTATCTTTCAATCGCTTCATAAACTTTTCTATATCACGGTTTGTTCTTTTAAGATGTGCACCGTAACTATTTGCCTGTTTAAACTTTGTCCAAAAGAGGGTAGAGCCATACTCATTTTTTACATCTACCACTACTGCATTTATCTGAGTCGTTTCTATAAGATCTAATGCTTTTTTTAATCTCGGCGAGTTATTCGAAGCGCCCCAAAAAGTTAGATATAAAGCTTTTACACGGATAGATTCAAGAGAAGTCACCGAGTTGTTTGTATCTTGGGATAATGTAGCAGGTCTATACCCATACGCTTTTATATGGATCATCTTCTCATCTGTATCGATCGAGAAAGTTCCATTACTGTCACTTCTTACTGAGTGTTTTGAGTCACTTACGATAGCATCGGCAATAGGATTGGAGCTGTTTTTGTCAACTAACGTTCCATCCCAACCATACAGCGTTGCTGCTGCTGCAAAAAATAAAAAAAATTGTTTCATGTCAGTATTTATCTTTGATTTAAAAAATATCCTAAACTTACATCACTCCATGCTTTGGAGAGGTTTAGGTAATTGTCTATAGAGCTGTAAACTCTTGCAAAATCTTTGTTTGCTTCACTTTGTTCTGCAAGAACTTCTTTAAGAGCTTTTCTGCCAGCATCCATAACATCTTGCGGAAACTGAGAAAGTTTTACATCCAACTCTTTTAACTGTTGTAATGCCTTTATATTCTCAGCGTGGAATTCATGCGTCATATTTGAGTTAAGCTCACTAGAAGCCACTTCGATCATAGATTTATGTTCAGATGCAAGTTTATCCCATGTCTGCTTGTTAAATGTCAGCTCCAGAACTGAACCCGGCTCATGCCATCCTGAGTAATAATATGGAGCAACTTTGTAAAAGCCCATCTTGATATCTAACGCCGGACCAACCCATTCAGTTGCATCGATCACGCCACGCTCTAAAGATGTGTAGATCTCACCTGCAGGGAGTAAAACAGGATTTACCCCAAGTTTGGCAAATACTTCTCCGCCAAGACCCGGTATACGCATCTTTAAACCCTTCATATCTTCTAAAGAGTTTATAGGATCTCTATACCATCCACCCATTTGGATGTTTGTATTGCCCCCTAAAAAAGGGTAAAGGTTGTATTTTGCATAATACTCGCGCCAAAGATCAAGTCCTCCGCCGTAAGTCATCCAAGAGTTTACCTCTTCAGCAGTAAAACCAAAAGGGATCCCGCTAAAAAGAGAGAAAGCTGAGTTCTTTCCTTTCCAATAATACGGTCCTGAATGAAAAGCATCGATCTCTCCGCTAGAACACGCATCAAAAACAGCCAGGGCAGGGATCAATGTATTTTTCGGATATAGTTTGATCTCTAAACTTCCACCGCTGATCTCTTTTACTCTTTGAACAAACTGCTCAACTCCCGTACCCATGATTGGAAAGTGTGCCGGCCAAGATGTAGCCAATTTTATAACGGTTTTTTTTGCTCTGTTAACATGAACAGATTTATCACCGATGCTCTTTTGAGGGTGTTTAGAGTAGTCTATTGCTTGACGATTACTCTCATTACAGCCGTTTAAAGCGAGTGCACTCGATGTTACTGCAGCTGTCGTTAAAAAATCTCTTCTATTCATCTCTCTTCCTAATTATGCAAAATCAAAAAGCGTAGTTTGCGGACTTAAGTTGATTGGTTGTGACAAGATCGACTTATCAGTTCCAATAATTAGTGCAAAATGAAAACTATGCTCTTTTAAAATATTTCGTATCTCATTTTTATTTTTATACGTCACTATGTTGTACGTATCTCTAAAAGCTTCATCTAAAGTGTTAAACTTCACTTGAGGGAGTATGTAAAGTACTCGTGCCCAATATGCCTGTTTATGGAGATACTCTATCTCACTTTGTACAAAACTCTCACTAGTTTCAAAGATCAGTACCTTATCGCTTGTACCAAACTCTTTGATCTCAAAGTTTTTGTTTGTAAACACCGCTTCAAAATGATCGATTGGTGTAAATTTTCGTAAACGAAAGTTGATCTTTAAACTTTTAAACAGATGTAATAACTGCTCTAAATAGGAGAGAAAGAACGGTGATATCAACTGTCTTTCATAAAAAATATCATCATAGATAAAAGAGCTTTCAAACAGTGTCTGCTCAACAATATTAATATGCTCTATAACATTTGTCGGAAGAGGTTTAATCTTTGTAAATATATCTGCAGATGTTATTTGCGGACAAAAGAGTACGACACCGCCGTCTTCAATATTGTCCAATGATTGAAAAACAGATTTTATATCGCCTTCAAGTGCCAAAAATTTTGTTTCTGTAACAACTTGAAGTGCCAGCTTTAATATGATTTCATTCGATTCATAAACAGTAATGTTTTTATCGATAAGTTTAAAACGTAAAAGTCGTTTTAGCGATTCATCTAGATCTTGAACTTTGATCCAAGCTATTTCAGTATCACTGATCTGTGTCGGCTTGTTAAAAATAATCCCGTATGCACCGTTAAAAATAGCTTCATCAATAGAGTTTTCATCGTATGCTATAAAAAGATCACCTCTTTTTACATGTTTTGCATCAAAAACTATATGATTAAATTCACTTACAAAAGGGGAGTTTATAAGCTCTCCGTGTGTAAGTGCTAGGATATTTTCAAGTCTCATCCAATAGGTGTACCCGCTTTTTTAGGTTTTTCCGGTCTTACTAAACATAAACCATCTTCATCTTTAGCAGCAAGAAGCATTCCCTCACTCATCATTCCCATAAGTTTTGCAGGTTTTAGGTTCGCTACTACACAAACTTGAGTATTCATAAGGTCTTCAGGAGAGTAGAACTCTTTAATACCCGCTACCACTTGACGGTTTTTCCCTTCACCAAGATCTACTTGAAGTTTTAGTAGTTTTTTACTTTTTGGAACCTCTTCAGCTTCTACAACAGTACCAACTTTGAGTTTTGTTTCAAAGAATTGTCCGATCTCGATCAGATTGTCTTCCTCTTTTTCCTCTTTAGGTTCCTCTTTTTTAGCCTCTTTAGGAGGATTTGGCTCAGCTTTTGGAGCTTCCGGCATTAAAGGCTCTTCAATACGCGGGAAAAGTGGTGGAACTTTTTTGATATTAAATACTTTTAACAGTTTTTTATCAAGTACAAGCTCTTGGTAACTCTCATTGTTGATCGTAAAATCAAGTGCATCTGCAATAGTAGCAGTAGTTTTTGGCATAATAGGGTGAAGCATCACTGCTGCTTTTGCTAAAATGTTTGCAACAAGTGCTACAGTTGCAAGGGCTTGATCTTTTTGATCGTTTTTCATTTTTACCCACGGTTCATGCTCTTGGATAGCACCGTTTCCGATCGAGAAAAGTTTCCATAACTCTTCAAGGTATCTATGTGGCTGTAAGTTTTCCATGAAAGTATCTAAAGACTCAATAACCTCATTCATTTGAGCAAGCTCTTTAGCATGGTATTTTTCAACATCTACACTATCGATCTCAAAGTCGCTGTATTTTCCACTCATACCGATAATACGGTTAAGTAAGTTTCCAAGATCGTTGCTTAGTTCTGAATTGATACGATCGATGAATGCTCTTTGAGAGAAATCCCCATCTTGACCGAAAGGTACTTCACGAAGCATGAAGTATCTTAAGTTCTCAGCGCCGTAAGCATCTGCTACCTCTTTAGGAGAAACAACGTTTCCTTTAGATTTACTCATCTTCTCACCGTCACGTGTCCACCAACCGTGTGCACCGATGTGTTTTGGAAGAGGTAAGTCTAAACTCATTAAGAATGCCGGCCAGTAAATAGCATGGAAACGTAAAATGTCTTTTCCTACAAGTTGAATGTCAGCAGGCCAAAAATCTTCCATTTTAGCATCGCCGTTACCATACCCTAGAGCCGTAACATAGTTGAGTAGGGCATCTAACCATACATACATAACGTGTTTGTCATCATTTAACTTTTCTGGCATTTGAACACCCCAAGTAAATGACGTACGTGTAACTGAAAGATCTTTTAGTCCGCTTTTTACAAAGTTAATTACTTCATTTGCACGTGATTTAGGCATGATAAAGTCAGGATTTTCTTCATAATGTTTTAAAAGTGCATCTTCATATTTTGAAAGTTTAAAGAAGTAACTCTCCTCTTTAACGATGTTTGTACTTCTACCGCAATCCGGGCAGAACTCTCCGTCGATTAGTTGAGTTTCCGGGAAGAAAGTTTCACAACTTACACAGTAGTGTCCTTCATATTCCCCTTTATATACATCACCTTTTTCATACATCTTCATAAATGCGTGCTGAACACCTTTTTTATGGTCAGCATCAGTTGTACGGATAAACTTGTCATAGCTGATCTCAAACTCATCCCAAAGGTTTTTAAACGAAGCACTGATCTCATCAGCAAACTGTTGTGTCGGTTTGTTGTTTTTTTGTGCAGACTCTTCGATCTTTTGACCGTGCTCATCAGTTCCAGTCAGAAAGAAAGTTTTCTCATTTTTCAGTCTGTAGAATCTTGCTAAAGAATCAGCTATAAAAGTTGTATATGCGTGCCCGATGTGAGCCTCTCCATTTACGTAATAAATCGGTGTTGTTATGTATTTACTCAATTTTTTTATCCTGTTAAAATTATTGTTGATATTTTATCAAATTTGTCTTAAAACTCAAATCCACCCGTATCACCCTTACTCATAGAGTTATACACGGCATCTACATACTCTTTGCGAAGTTCACACCCTATATAGTGCTCACATTTGCTGCAACTCTCGGTATTGTGATCTTTTTGGCAGTTTTGAAGTTTTATGATCATCTCATCAAGATAGATCTCAAATCTATCTTTTTCTTGATTAGCCATTTTGAGAATAAACCTCTTTAACTCTTGCTATCTCATATTTTGAACCGAAGAAACATGGAGATGTATCGTGAAGGTGTCTGTACCCAAGCTCTAAAAGTCTACCTTTTCCATCGATCGCTTCACCGCCTGCTTTTTCATATACAAAAGCAAAAGGGAATACTTCAAATAAACGGCGAAGTTTACCTTCTGGTTTATCGCTAGTTCCAGGGTAGCTGAACAGTCCGCCCCCTTTAAGTAAGATCTGGTGAAGGTCAGGTACCATACCACCTGAATAACGTAGACGGTATCCCTCTTTAAAGAAAGAATCTACCATCTCTTTATGGTACGGTTCCCAGTTTTGCTGCGTACCGCCCGGAGCGTTAAGTTTCCCTTTCTCTGTAAGTCTAATCTCTTTAACATACTCAAAATCACCAGCTTGAAGAAGATAAAGTTTTACTTTGTTTTGAGCAAATACCATCTCAACTCTCGGTCCATATACTACATAACAAGATGCAACCATGTTTTCAGCACCGAAACCGCCTTCATAGATCCCAAAAATTGAACCAACACTTAAGTTTACATCTACAAGAGATGAACCATCTAACGGATCGTAAGAGATGAAATATTTCCCGTCTGCGTGTAACTCTTCAGCGTGTTCTTTCTCTTCAGAAGAGATTGTATGTACTGCAGCTACTTTTGAAAACTCCTCTTCAATGATCATGTCACATTGAATGTCTAACTGAAGTTGAGTTTCTCCAGAAGAGTTCTCTTGTTGTGAGTACCCAATATCTTTAATATCTATAGCATTTTTAATTCTTTTTGCACTTCTTTGTATCGCGTCAAATACTTGATTCATCTTTTTTCCTTTGTTTAAACTTGTTTTGCGTTTTTAAATATCCAAGATATCACTTCGTCTGGATCGTTGAGATTGAGCATATCTACATCACTAGGTACTTTATAATCAACGATATTGATACTATCGTCAATCGCCAAAGCATTCATGAAAGGGAAGTAATCCTCATCAATAGTTTTTCTAAAGATACTTATCCTTGGGAGTGGTAACCCTTTTAACCCTTCAACGAGTAAAACATCGAAGTGATTAAAAAGCCTGATCATCTCATCAAGTGATGATTCCCTTTGAGAAAAGTAAGTTGTTCTGTTTGAAGATGTTACGATCACTTCAGCGCCCGTGTCACTGAACTTGTAACTGTCTTTTCCCTCAACATCAAACCTAGCTTTATCTTTGGGATCGTGCTTGATGATTGCAACTTCCAACCCGTGTTCATGGATCAGTTTTCTTGCAACTTTAAGTATTAATGTAGTTTTTCCGCTATTAGAAGGTCCTGTAAAACCTACTGCTAATCTTTTTTCCATTGTCGACTTTTTAAAATTTTTAGTAATTATACAGAAGATGAGTTTAAATAAGCTATAATTTCGGCATGAAAATAATAGTAAGTTCCCTAATCGTAATAAGTTTGTTTACATCGTGTGTCGATAAAAACGGATTTGATAATTTTAATTTTACCCCTGAACAAGAGCAGTGGGAAAACAACCAGATAAATTCTCGAATCAATGACGATCAACAACTCCAAGGGACGGTTACTGCCGTATATTTAAATAAAGTAATGCCAAATCTTTATAAAGAGGGAGAGTATTTTTACATATCTCTCTACCTCAAAGACAGCTCTCAAGAGCTCACTTTTACATTAAACGATCAACCTTCAATATATCTGGAAAAGCTGCCAAACAACGATGAGTTTAAGAAGTTCACAAACACTACAAATAAATGGAACAGATACTATCTGGTAGGGTTTTTAGAACAAAAAGATGATGATACTTTGAGTTTGGAAGTTAAAAACGAAAAACTGTTTTCAAATAAAATGGTTTTTAAGAAGGATGAATAAGACAACTCTTTTAGAGATGTCTTAAAAGTGAACTAAGTATCACTATCACTACTTGCAGCGCTATAATAATTACAAGCGGTGCCAGGTCAAGTCCGTTAAAGTTTGTAGGGATATATCTCCTTACAAGCGCATACGCAGGGTTTGTGATTCTATATAAGAACTGTACAATAGGATTGTACGGATCAGGATTTACAAAACTAAGTAACGCCGCGATAATAATCACCCATATATATACATTAATAAGCGATATTAAAATACCGCCTAAGCCTACAATAATTTCTGATAACATTATACAAACTCCCCAAGATAATTTTTAATATATTTATAGATCTCCGCCAAATCTGGACCTTGTTGTGCATTTGAAAGTAAAACTCTTAAAGGTTTAAGGATCTTTTCTTCTGTTAAACCTGTTTGTTCTACTATATAGTTTTTTATATCGTTAAACTCTTCAAAATGTGGTGCATTTTTTACAGATGCTACGATCTTATCATAATCTTCTTGCAGCTCACTAGGCACATCTCTTTTTTCAAATATAGGTGCAATTTTTGTTTTTAACCCTCTAGTAGTTTCTACTTCATCAACGTAAAGGCGTGCTAGTTCTCCGATCTCTGCATCTGCGAAACCAACATAACGAGAGAGCTCTTTTGCATCCATTTTTTTCAACTGTTGTTTGTTAATCTCTTTTAGTTTTTCAAGATCAAATACTACAGGCAGTGGTGATAATTTTGTAAGATCAAACTGCTCTACAGCCTCTTCAAGATCCATTGAAATTAAATAGTTTACGATAGCTTCTGGAAGGTAACCTTGCTCTAAAAGTGATGTAACACTTGGAATATCATCGCCAGTAAGAGGCGGGATATGTGCGTATTCTACTTTTTTATCATACTGTAGGGCATCTCTAACGTAAATCTGTTTTGGAGCAGATTCTATGTGATCTTGGTCTTGGATAACTAAAGAGATATCGTTTAGCATATCATCAACAGCCGAAGCAAAATCAGCCATAGGAGTCTTGTCCTGCTTTAGGATCATAAAACTGTCGATCGTATCGGCTTTAAATGTTAACTCACCTTGGATCGCATCTGTAACCGTAATATCTTTTTTAGGTCTGTGGATACGTACCGTAAAAGGGTTTGTATTGTCGATCACGAGTTCAGCAGGCAAGTTAGCACATGCATCGTCATAAAGGTACGGTTTGTTTGCAGCCTCAGCTTCATCCATTTTGCTTTGGATCCAGTCAGGTGAACAGAAACAGCTAAACGCTTTTTTCTCATGCATAAGCTGCAGAGCCATAGCAGAGTGGAAACGGAAGTTTTGACTTTCATGGATCGTTTGCGTGTATCTGATCCCGAAAAGATCGAGAATATCGAGGTACTCTTTATCTTTCCCTTCTATATTGTTTCTTGTACTTGTATCGTCAACTCTTACAATTAGGTTCTCTTTACGCTGCTGGGCAACTATAAAGTTTATGAGAGCAACTCTTAAGTCCCCAAGCTCCATATCGCGAGTAGGGCTGAAAGCAAATCTTAACATCTATATTCCTGCATAATATATTTTTCGGAATTCTATCAAATTTTACCTAATAGGGTAATAAAGGAAGATTTCATAAGCTCTAGTCTAATATATTTAACATTTTGATAAAATATTATAGATATACGTTAATAGTTCTACATAAAAAACAATACAAAAATCTTATAAAATATTGCAAATTGTAATATTTTTATATAATAATCCCATGTTAAGCACATTAATATACTTTAATGGTATTACATCAAAAATAATTAAATATTAAGTCATTCTATAGCTAACTTGTATATAATGTACTACTAATAAATAGTTATGTAATCAATATGAAAGAGAAATAATATGAATGATTTAGGCTATCCAGAAAGAACTTCGAGACAGAGTATGGGACAAAAAGGAGAAGCATATATTGATTTTCTAATTTCAAATGTTTTTGACTGGATTTATAGACCCGTACATCAAGAAATGGACTTTGGAATTGATGGTTATATTGATATCGTAAATGACACACAAGTAACAGGTTTAAGCATAGGTGTTCAAATAAAATCTGGTAGTTCATATGTATCTAAGAGAACAAGCGGCGGTATAAAATATGAAGGGAATAATAAGCATCTAAATTTTTATTTAAATCATAAAATCCCAGTTATTTTAATTGTTGTTGACAATGATTGCAATAATGCATTTTGGGTTGAGTTTGACATTGAAAAAACCACACCTACAACATCTGGATGGTGGATTGAAATACCTGAAAAAAATATAATTAATATTGACACTAAGCCTTTATGGGAAAATATTGCGGGTGTTCCTGAAGATTTTTCTGACAAAGTTCAAAAGACATGGATGGAATCTGAATTAATTCAAAATTCTGACCTACTCATTTTTTCTATTCCAAAAGAAGATGTAGATACTGGTTCTATGGATACAGTCTCGGAAATTATTAAAAAGCTGTCAAAAAACAAAAAAATGCTACTAGACAAAAGGTCATCAGTAGAAATATTTTTTCCTGATTATGATAATGATGAAAGAGAACTCTATGATATACCTGAAATTAGACATTGGTTTCAAAATTCAATGGCTCAAAAAATACCTTGGTTTTATTTTTTAAATGGAAAAAATTTAACTATTGGACTGAGTTTATTATTTACTTGTTGTGTGAATGTAAAGCGTGTAAAAGTTGTTAACAATATACATAAACTTGAGCCTAATCGAGAAGAAATTGAAGAATGGATGAATGAAAATTTCATTAATCTCAATATTTTCACTGAAAAAAATGACATAGACTTGGAAATAAATAAAGAAGTGAGCAATACAATGGGTGGAGCATTTATGAAAATGTTTTCAAATATCTAAATACAATACCTAACAAATCAGTGGAGCCCAATCAAAAAGTCGAAAGGTAATAGTTCAAATGAAAAAATGGTTTATTGGTTACCTTAAACAACATGATGAAAACCATCTGAAATACACTCTGATTGAAGAGATAGATAATAAAGATTTTAGGGAAAAAATAAAAAGAGTATATGATTATGAATATTTAGAAAATTTATTTTTATTCATAATCAAGAACTTTCAAGACTTCCAAGAATCAATAAAAAACCTAGATACCGACAGTAAGAATAATATTGATGACAATATTAATAACTACTACCTACAACATCATCAAATTGACATTCAAAGAACATTTTTCAATTTAATAAATTCATACAAACTATCCATAGATCATATAAAGCACACTTTGTCATCCTATGAAGATAAAGAAGAACAACACTATCAATTCTTATCCAAAATAGCATCATTCTATTATGATACTTTTGCAGGCTATAAAATAATAGAAAACCTCAGGAATTATTGTCAACATAGAAGCTTGGCACCACTAGAAATCATTAGAGATTCAGAAGGCAACGTGAAAATTTTTATAACTAAAGAAGCTTTAGTGGAAGATAAAAAAATCAGAAATAAAATAAAATCTGAATTAGATAGTGATATTCCTTTTAATTTTATATATTTAGTTATAGAGTGGTTTGAAAAGATACAAGAAATATATAACTATTATTTTGATTTATTTGCAGAGTATTCAAAAGACGAAGCCGAATATTTATTATCATATTTTCAACCTGTTAAAAAGGAAATAGATAACAATAATTTAGAATTGTACTTATTGGCTGGACACGATGAAAGTCATATAGATCAATATAGCTTTTTACCCACAGAAATCGCTATCAAGATAATTAATAGAACTAAAAAAGAGGATTTCAAGAACAATATAGAGTTTATTTCAACTTTTGTTAAAGATTATATAAAAGAACAAGAAGAAAATGAAAATTTCACCAAAATGTTAAAAGAACATGGCTTGAAACTACCTGAATTTGACACTATTACTTTGAGTGCCATAAACCGATATTTAAAAGGGAAAGGCTAACAAATCAGTGGAGCCAATAAATTACCCTGCGGGCAATTTATTGGCTCATTTTAAACGTTAAACATCAACTCCTAATCTTGGTATAGAATCCGCAGCTCCTTTTCTTGTAACACAAATACTTGCAGCTTTTACAGCTGTTTTTAGACATTTTTCTATTCTTTTTCCGCGTGAAAGCTCGGCTAAAAAGTAACCTATAAAAGTATCACCCGCTCCCGTAGTATCTACCGCCTTTACTTTGAGTGCATCTACTTTTATAGTTTGTTTGCCTTGAGAGTAGATCACACCTTTTTTGCCAAGCGTTAAAACAACGGCACTTTTTGGGTAAAGCTTATCCATCGCTTTTATGATCTTCATAGGCTTTTTCTCACCGCTAAGAGCTTCGCCTTCTGTTTCGTTTATTATAAATATATCTACAAGCTCAAGAGGATATTCTTTAACGGCATCACTCATCGGGGCAGGGTTAAAAACAACTTTTAGATCTTTATCTTTTGTTTGTTTTAGTATTTTATCAACCGAGTTTATCTCATTTTGTAAAAGTACGATGTCACCTGCATTTGCACTTTTGAGTGCTTCTTTTATATCACTAGATTTAAATGTCAGATTTGCCCCGCCGTGGATGATGATCGCATTTTCCCCCTCAGAATTTACCTGTATAATTGCATGTCCCGTAGGGGCTTTAACTATTTTGACAAGATGCGTATCTATACCTTCTTTTTCCATCTTCTCTTGCAGCCAAATACCGTCTAATCCTATTTTTCCCACATGGAGCACATCTGCATTTGCACGCGCCAAGGCTATCGACTGGTTAGCCCCTTTACCGCCGCTAAAAACAGCATAGTTCTTACTGCTAAGCGTTTCACCCGGACGAACAAAATGATCTACATCATATACATGATCTATGTTTATGGAACCGAAATTGATTATTTTCATAAGTACTCCTGCTTCTTACTATGCATATTATAAGCTCATATGGGGTAAAATGCAATTTTTATAAAGTTTCATAATCAAAAAGGTTTAATAATAATGAGTGAGCATAAGGATTTTTTACGCACTATTGTCGAAGAGGACTTAAAGTCGGGCAAATATAAAGAGATCATTACAAGGTTTCCCCCTGAGCCAAACGGCTTTCCTCACATCGGACATGCTAAATCTATCGCTATTAACTTTGGGATCGCACGTGACTACAACGGTTACTGTAACCTTAGAATGGACGACACTAACCCTACAACTGAAGACACAAAATACGTTGAGGCTCTTAAAGATGCCGTAGAGTGGTTAGGGTTTGAGTGGAAAGACAACGTTCGTTATACGTCTGATTATTTTGACAAACTTTACGAATATGCAATAGAGCTTGTGAAAATGGGTAAAGCTTACGTTGATTCACTTGACCAAGAGACGATGAAAGAGTACCACGGTACAGTTACACAGCCGGGACGTCGCAGTGAGTATGCTGAGCGTTCTGTTGAAGAGAATCTTGACCTATTAGAGAGAATGAAAAACGGTGAGTTTAAAGACGGCGAGCATGTTCTTCGTGCCAAGATAGATATGTCTGCACCAAATATGAAGATGCGTGATCCTATTCTTTACCGTATCCGTCATGCTCACCACTACAGAGCAGGGGACAAGTGGGCGATCTACCCTTTATATGATTTTGGTCACTGTTTATCTGACTATATCGAAGGTGTGACTCATTCGATCTGTACGCTTGAATTTGAAAACAATCGTGAGGTGTACGACTGGGTACTTGACACTCTGAAACTTGAACCGCCGCGCCCTTACCAGCATGAATTTGCAAGACTTGGGATCAACTACACGGTTATGAGTAAAAGAAAGCTTTTAGAGCTTGTAAACGGTAACTATGTAAGCGGTTGGGACGATCCACGTCTTCCTACGATCGCAGGATACAGAAGAAGAGGGTATACACCTGAATCTATTTTAAACTTTTGTGATTCTATAGGTATTGCAAAAGCAAACTCAACTGTTGATGTTGCACAGCTTGAGTTTGCGATCAGAGATGATCTAAATACTAAAGTACCGCGTGTAATGACGGTACTTGATCCTCTAAAAGTTACGATCAAGAACTATGAGGGCAGCGAAGAGCTAGAAGCTTCATACTATCCTGAAGATGTACCAAAAGAGGGTTCAAGAAAGATACCTTTCTCTAAAACTATCTACATAGAGCGTGAAGACTTTTCAGAGAATCCTCCAAAAGGATACTTCCGTCTTACACCTGAGCAGCCTGTACGTCTAAAACATGCTTACATTATCACATGTAAAGAGATTGTAAAAGATGCTGATGGAAACATCACAGAGATTATAGCTGAGTACAATCCTGAGTCTAAAAGTGGATCAGACACTAGCGGTATAAAAGTAAAAAGTGCGATCCAGTGGGTAGATGCTGCATCTGCTAAAACAGTAGAAGTAAGACTTTATGACAGACTCTATAAAAATGAAGCACCTGAAGGACTTGAAGATCTTAATCCTGATTCGTTAAAAATTATCAAAAATGCTTTAATCGAACCAGCTGTTATCACAGAGAGACCAGATGAGAGATTTCAGTTTGAAAGACAAGGGTACTTCTACGCTGATCCTGTTGATTATACAGATGAAAACCCGGTATTTAACAAGATCGTAGGTCTTAAAGACTCTTATGCTAAAAAAGAAAAAGCACCAAGAGGTGAGCGTAAACCGCAAGAGAAAAAAGTGCAAATTGACGGTGAAGTAGAGCCTATGAGTGAAGCAGAGCAGGCACTTTTTAACAGATATACTACTGAACTAAAATTAAATAATATGGTTGCAGATATTTTAGCTCGTGATAAGCAGCTTTCAGACTTTTATCTTGAAGCTATCAGTTTATCTACAGTTAATCCAAATCCGGTTGGACTGGCTAACATTGTGACAAATGAAGTAGCCAGAGAATTAAAAGATAAGTCGAAAGATGAGTTAAAATTCAATCCTGTACAAATAGGTGAACTCTCAAAAATGGTTGAGGATGGGACTATCTCAAATAAAATTGCTAAGCAAGTATTTGAAGAGATGGTAAAAAGCGGAGAAAATCCTGCACAAGTAGTTGAAGCTAAAGGACTTATACAAATAAGTGATCCTGCACAAATTTCACCTATTATTGATGAGATAATTGAGAAAAATCCGGACAATGTAGAAAAATTTAAAGCAGGAAATACAAAACTGTTAGGTTTCTTTGTAGGACAGGTGCTAAAAGCAACAGGTGGCAAAGCAAATCCACAAGTTGTAAATAAGCTTGTAGCCGAAAAATTACAATAGTTTACTATATAGTAAATTATATAGACTAGTTCTTTTACACTGGTCTATTTTGTAATAGAATAGGGCAACCCTTTAGGGTTACCATTATGCATATAATCTGTTAAGATTTTGCAAGTCTAACTATTTAAAATTTCTTCAATATTTTGAAATTTTATACAAGTAAATTGAAATTTGATTGTTTTAAAAAGGAGAATATTTGGTGACCCCACGGAGACTCGAACTCCGGTAACATGGATGAAAACCATGGATCCTAACCGCTAGACGATGGGGCCAAAAGGCTCAACTATTTTGTTGAGCCGAAATTATATAGATAATATACTTAAAAATCTCTTAAGTATGCGCTATTTTTCTAGTCGTAAAAACTACGTAATGCTCTAATAATAACTGCATTTTTAGAGATACTTTCAGCTTTAGCATTATCGTTTACAGTTTCATAAAGATCTAAAGGAAGTGAAATTGAGAAAGTTTTTGTCTCAACTTTTTTCTTTTTAGCGATCATTGCTACAACATTTCCAAGTAATTCAATGATTTTCTTAGTATCGATTGGTTTTTGGATAAAGCTGTTTACACCAACTTCGATTGATTCAGAGATTTTCTCCATATCGTTACTTGCAGAGATTACGATGATGATTTGATCTTTATTCATCTCTCTAATTTTACGAGAAAGTTCAATACCGTCCATTCCTGGCATGATGATATCTACAAATACAACATCTGGTTGTTGTTTTTCATATAATTTTAAAGCACTTTCACCGTCAAAACAAGATTCTACACCTGAGAAAAAGTTTTTAAAAGTTGAACTTAACAGTTCGTTTGTTACTTTTTCATCTTCAACTACTAAAGCTGTTAACTTTTTTGTTTGTTCCGTTAATTTAATTAAATCCATATTGTTCATAATTAATTCCTCACAAAATATTTCAGATATTATAACAAAAAATTAGTTAATGTTATTAACAAAATGAAACAACTTTTTATTTTGTTTTAAATTGTTCTAACCATTCTGTGTCAGCTTCTTTAGAATCCTCTTTCTGATTTAAAAGAGAATCTATGATTCCTATAAGTGTTTCTTCGTCCATAAACTCTAAAAGAGCAGGGTTAATAGAGGTTTGTGAAACACCTTGATAAGTATTGAGCAAATTTTGTATATCTTTTATAAGATCTTGCTTTCTTTTGGTCATAAAAATAATTCCTATATATAATTTGTTCGTATTTTACATAAAAAACTATTAGATACACAAACTCTGCACACTTCCTTATTATAATAAGACAATAAAAGAGGAGTAGATAATGAGTTTGAACAGTTCTAAAATTTCAAGACGACAATTTGTGAAGGGGATCGCAGTATCTTCCCTTGTTGCTGCGAACTTTATAGACCTATCTGCCAAAGAAACTGATCTTAATTTTGAACAAAATTCCGTGTTAAGCGGAGATGAGTTTTCTTTGCATATTGCTTCTACACCTGTAAATATCACCGGAACTCCGGCAATGGCAACAACTGTCAATGGGCTTATCCCGGGACCAATACTCAAACTTAAAGAGGGGCAGAATGTAACAATACACGTCACAAACCATCTCAATGTAGATACCTCAATCCATTGGCACGGTATTATTTTACCTACCAATATGGATGGCGTTCCAGGAATAAGCTTTAATGGTATTAAGCCGGGTGAAACATTTACCTATAAGTTTAAAATACAACAAAGCGGTACATTTTGGTACCACAGCCATTCCGGATTTCAAGAACAAACAGGTGTTTATGGAGCTATTGTGATAGACCCTATAGAAAAAGATCCCTATCAATATGATAAAGATTATGTGATAACTCTATCTGACTGGTCAGATGAAAAGCCAAGCTCTGTATATAGAAAACTCAAAATATCATCTGACTATTACAATTTTAAACAACGTACTGTCGGTGACTTTTTTGAAGAAGTGAAAGAGAAGGGTTTCTTTACAGCATTTAATGAAAGAAAGATGTGGAACAATATGACCATGACAGACAGAGATCTCTCAGATGTCACCGGATATACCTATACATATCTTATGAATGGAAAGCTTCCTGCTGAAAAACTAAAAATCGTTTTTAAAAACGGAGAAAAGATCAGACTCCGCTTTATAAACAGTGCAGCTATGACATTCTTTGATCTGCGAATACCCGGACTTAAAATGAAAGTGATTGCATCTGATGGGAATAATGTCCAGCCTGTAGAAGTTGATGAGTTTAGAATAGGGGTGGCAGAAACATACGATGTGATTGTCGAACCAGAACCAAATACCGCCTACGCTGTTTTTGCACAAAGCCTTGACAGGAGTGGTTATGCCCTTGGAGCTTTGACTTACGATCCTAATGTTACGGCACAAACGCCAAAAATGGATCCTCTCCCTATACTTACCCATGTAGATATGGGAATGGGGATGGGTAATATGGAACATGCTCACGAAAAATCTTCAACAACAATGAAATGTGGAGCGGGAATGAAAATGCCTGCTAAAAAACCTATAAAGAAATCAGATATTCCCGTTACTCCATTAGAAGAAGCCAGAGGTATACAGACAACAATGAGAGCTATGAATCCTCAATATAGACTGGATGATCCAGGTGTCGGATTGAGAGACAACGGCAGAAAAGTACTTACATATGCCGATCTAAAATCGCTCCGTTCAACTATGCATGACAGATATCCCGATCGCGAGATCATTTTACATCTAACCGGCAATATGGAAAGGTATATGTGGTCTATTAACGGGATTGCTTATAAGGATGCTAAAGATCTAGAGTTTAAATATGGTGAGAGACTGAGAATTACTTACATTAATGACACGATGATGAATCATCCTATGCACCTTCACGGTATGTGGAGTGACTTAGAAACCGGAGATGAGAATCATCTGGTAAGAAAACACACCATTATAGTACAGCCGGGTTCTAAGATTAGTTTTCGTGTTAATGTAGATGCAAAAGGTTCTTGGGCTTATCATTGTCATCTGCTGTATCATATGTCCGGCATGTTTAGAAAAGTCGTAGTACTGTGAGAGGATGGAGATTATGAATAAAGTATTATTATCAACAATCTTAACATTGGGTTTAGCAACATCTTCTATTGCAAGTATGGATGATGATCCTTTACGTGCTACGGTAATGGTAGATAATCTTGAATACCAAACCAATGATGAAAAAAGTTTGATGTGGGATAGTTATGCATATGTTGGTTATGACATACATAAACTATATCTCTATTCAGAAGGTGAAAAGGGTAAGGATCAATCTTCTGCCGATAGTGAAAACCAATTGGTCTACTCCCGTGCGATCTCTCCGTTTTGGGATCTGCAGTTTGGTGTCGATTACGATAAATCTGGCGGGGCTGATCAAACATGGGGAGTTATAGGGGTTCAAGGTTTGGCACCATACTTTTTTGAAACACGTGCAGTTATTCTTTTAGGTAAAAGAGGAAGTATGGGTGTAAGAGCTGATCTAGAGTATGAAGCGCTTATAACGCAGAAACTTATCTTGACACCAAGTATCGCATTTTCTGCATACTCTAAAGATAATGAAGAGATGGAGATCGGAAGCGGATTTTCAAATATACAAGCAGGGATGAGATTACGTTATGAGATAAGAAGAGAGTTTGCTCCATATATAGGAGTAGAATGGAATAAGAATCTTGGAAAAACTGATGATATCTCACCCCTAAATGAAACATATGCAACATTTGGTTTAAGGGTATGGTTTTAAAGAATAAAAGCAAGGATTTGTAATGAATGAGCAAAGAAACTTAGAGAGCAACGGCTATACCTGTCCTATGCATCCTGAGATCATACAAGATCATCCAGGCAGTTGTCCCAAATGCGGAATGGCTTTAGAGCCTATTATAGTTGAAGCAACAGATGAGAGTAACAGCGAATTAAACTATATGGAACAACGCTTCTGGATCGGCTTACTTTTTACCTTACCAGTTTTTACCGTGTCTATGCTCAATGACTTAGTTCCTGAGTACTTACCGCAAAATATTACTATGTATCAAATGCAATGGTTTTTATTTCTTTTATCTACCCCTGTCATACTTTGGGGTGGATGGCCGTTTTTAATAAGAGGATATGAATCTATAAAAACACTAAATCTTAATATGTTTACCCTGATCGCAATCGGTGTCATTACTGCTTATCTTTATAGTATAGTAGCTTTGTTTTCTCCTGAACTCTTTCCACCTCTTATGCAAACAAAAGATGGGTTGGTACATGTCTATTTTGAAGCGGCAGCGGTTATTACAACCTTAGTACTTTTAGGACAAGTCTTAGAACTGCGAGCTAGAAATAAAACAAACTCTGCTATTAAAACCCTGTTAAACCTCGCACCAAAACAGGCTCATCGCATAATCGATGGAGCCGGTAATGAAGAGACCATAAATCTTGATCTTATTCAAGTAGATGATATGCTGAGAATTAAACCCGGGGAAAAGATCCCTGTAGACGGCATTGTGCTGGAGGGAAAAAGTAATGTTGATGAATCTATGATTACGGGAGAGCCTTTACTGGTTGCTAAAAGTATAGATGATCCTTTAATCGGTGCTACCCTTAACAAAAACAGCACATTAGTGATGAGAGCTGAACGCATAGGAAGTGATACTATGCTTGCACAGATCATACATATGGTTGCTCTTGCCCAACGTTCACGTGCACCTATTCAAAAATTAGCAGATACGGTATCTGGTTATTTTGTACCAACTGTTGTACTAGTCGCTATATTAGCTTTTTTTGGATGGTGGTTTTTCGGTCCTGAACCTCGTTTAGCTTATGCCATTGTATCGGCAGTCTCGGTTTTAATTATTGCCTGTCCATGTGCACTAGGTCTTGCAACCCCTATCTCCATTATGGTTGGAACAGGTAGGGCAGCCCTTTCTGGAATACTGATCAAAGATGCAAAAAACCTTGAAACAATGGAGAAAATCAATACATTAGTTGTAGATAAAACAGGAACTCTTACAGAAGGAAAACCTAAAGTTACCAGTTTTATTTTGGCTAATGATCTCTTTAATGAAAGCGAATTGTCTAAGTTTGCTGCCAGCATAGAGCTTTTGAGTGAGCATCCACTGGCAGAAGCGATAGTCGAATATGCTAAAGAGAAAACAATTAACCTCTCTAATGTAGAGAAGTTTCAAGCTGTTGCCGGTAAAGGTATTCAAGGGATAGTTGAGAATAAAATGGTTGTATTAGGGAGTGAAGAGTTCTTAAACTCTCTGGGTATTGAAACTACAGTGCTTATAGAACAAGCTGATAAATTGCGAAAAGAGGGCAAAGGTGTCATGTTTTTAGCTATAGATTTTCAATTTAGTGCCATTATAGGTATAGAAGATCCGATCAAAGAAACATCTATAGCAGCTATTAAACAGCTAAAAGAGGAGGGGATAAAGATTGTAATGCTCAGTGGAGACAATGAAACCACGGCCAATACAGTAGCAAAAAAACTAAACATCGATACAGTTTATGCGAAAATTATGCCTGATGGCAAAGCAAAAGTGATCCAAAAACTGCAAGAGGAGGGGGCGGTTGTCGCTATGGCGGGTGATGGGATAAACGATGCACCTGCTCTTGCTCAAGCAGATATAGGTATTGCTATGGGTACGGGAACAGATGTCGCTATTGAAAGTGCTGGAGTAACATTAATCAAAGGTGATCTGCTTGGTATTGTAAAGGTATTAAAACTCAGCCGTGCCACGATGCAAAACATTAAACAAAATCTCTTCTTTGCATTTATATACAATAGTATTGGTGTTCCTATTGCAGCAGGGGTGTTTTATCCGTTCTTTGGAATTTTACTTTCACCGATTATTGCGGCAACGGCAATGAGTTTTAGTTCGGTATCTGTTATTGTTAATGCTTTGCGTTTAAAAAACATAAAAATATAAACAGAATCAGTGTTTTAGATTCTCTTTCATTCGTTGATACTCTTCATCATCTATTTCGCCGTTAGCATATCGTTTATCTAAGATATCTCTTGCTGAAGGTTCTTGATTCTTATTTTGCATATTATTTACAAAATAAAACAATACAACCGCTACAAGTATTAGTATGATCCATCCAAATCCCATCATAAACCCCCATCCATTCATATCAAACCCATGCATAGCTTTCTCCTTGAGTTTGTATTTTCAGATATTATACTATTTATTTGTGCGGTATTTGTGGTAAAAGAGGAGAACAAAGATTACTATATATGTTTTGGTTAACATAATGTATATTCTCTTGAAATTATTTTATAGGTTTTTGGAAGTATCCTCCATCTTTATATATGAGTCCATTCAATATAATGTCCTTTTCACTCCACGTTGTTTTAATGTACTGCTTAACATTTATATCAGAAACACTCATCTTACTTTTATTATATGCTTTGACACTATATATGAACTTTTCATCTTTTAGAGCTTTAACACTTTCTTCAAAGATATCCTTGGTAGCTCCATATACTAATTTGATTCTCTTTCTATTTATGTTTTCTATTATTAGATATACAATGGCACCGTCACTATTATTTTCTTCTAGTGCAAATATACTGATATTTCCTTTTGTATACTTCTTATGATATTTGTAGTTGTTAAAGCCAATACGAACAATATTTTGAATATTGCCATCAAACTTATAGCCTGGTGCAGCTTTTAGCTCTTCTACAGTAAGTATATCACCACTATCCGCTAAATAGATATTGCGCCCTATTTTAATATTACTTAATTTTAATATCCCTTTATATATGCTCTGTCCTGGGATCTTTACGATAGCTTTTTCTTTGTTAATTAATTTGATTGTATGGTTATTATAGTTGATATGCGGGGAACTGCATGATGTGCAGAAAAAAATGATAGAAACGGATAAAAGAATCTTTTTAAACATTATATCCCTTTAAAAGCATAAGAATAAGCCGAGTTTTGTATCGATAGCATTAATCTACTACACAATTTACATCGTGTCTCTAGCGAAGCAATAGCAATTGTAAGACGCTAACCATCTGCTTCTTGCTGCCATGTTGGGTTTACAAGCTCTCTATGTTGCCATAAAGACTGGTGGTCTCTTACACCGCCTTTTCACCTTTACCACTAAGTGGAAGTAATATTTCTGTTGCACTTTCCCTCGTATTACTACGGCCATTCGTTAAATGGAACATTGTCTTACAGCAGCTCGGACTTTCCTCTTGAGTTTGACCCCAAGTCACTATCTTCTTATGCTTGCAAAATGATACTCAAATTAAAATTTAAAAGCGCTTATTTTCTATATGAACACTTGTTCTTTTCTTCTTTTATTTATATGAACAAGTGTTCTTTTTATACTAAGCTTATATTAACAATTGTTCATATATAATTCTAGTTATATTAACAAATGTTCATATTCAATAAAAAGGAGTTTAAATGCCTGAAAATAGGGATTTAAAAAAAAGAACCGGAACAAAAGACAAGATACTAAAAGTGGCAAATACCCTCTTCTGTAACCATGGTTATAAGGCTACAAGCGTAAGAAAAATTGCTTCAGAAGTAGGTATTAGAGAGAGTGCTTTATATAATCATTTTAAAAACAAAGAAGCTATCTTTTTAGAGGTTGCAAAGAGTATATTTAACTCCCCTTTTTCATTTAAAGAGGATGAGATTAAAGAGCTTGCAAGTAGAGGAAAACCTTTTTTACAAAAGTTTGCAATGCAATATAAGATGCTTACGTTTGATAAAAAGAGCGAAAGTATGTTTAAACTACTCATTATAGAGCTTATGCAAAATGAGCAGCTTAGAGAGCAGTTTATGGTTCAATTCCACCATAACAATATAAAAACGCTCTCAGAGGCATTTTTTATCATGATGCAAAACAATTTAATCAAGTCAAACGATCCAATGATGGTATCTTATGAGTTTTTATCTACCCTATTCTATATAAGGTTCCAGATCACCCTGCTTCGATTTGATTCTAAATCTGCTGATTCTTTATCTACTCAGTTTGAAAGACATGTAGACTTTTTCTGGGAAAGTATTAAAAGTAGTTAATATTAAATATTATATAATATTAACTACTTGCATAAAAAAAAGCAGCCCTATTTCTAGAGCTGCTGAACTAAATAAAATCTAATTATTTAGCTGCTAATGCTTCTTGAGCGTATTTTTCACCTAAGTCATAAGCTTTTTTATTCGCTTCATGTACTTTAGCTGGTACTTTAGAAAGCATAACTTCAATTAAGTGATCTCTTTCTAAAGGTTTGATGATAGTATTAGCAATTGCAAGAGCAACAACAGATTGAGTAATAACGTTACCAACCTCTTCTTTTGCAATAGTAATAATAGGAATCTCAATGATATTCCAAGTTTTTCTATCTTCATCTGTTGGATGAACAAGATTTGGATCGATAACAATTGTTCCACCTGGAGTTACACCATCTTTAAATAGGTTGTAACTTGCTTGTGCAACAGAAAGCATAAAATCAATCTCACCATCATTTGCATATGGGTAGAAAATTTCATCATCATCTAAAGTAATATCAACAACTGTTGGACCACCACGTACCTGTGAAGTATACGTAGCAGTTTTTAGTCCGTGTCCACCAGCTTTAATTTTCGCAGCAGCAAAAATCTCTCCAGCAAGAAGAACACCCTGTCCACCAACACCTGTAAATCTCATTATTTGTCTAGCCATTGTGTGTTCTCCTTGTTATATTTTCTTAGCAAAGTCGTCTTGAGTGATTACTTTACGTTTACCTTGATGTACAGCGATAATATCTGCATACATATCACAGTACTCTCTAACTTCTTTGTCTTCTTTTAAGATACCAGTTGGGAAAACGTTAAGTTTTTCTTCTTCCGGTAATGCATCATATTTTTTCTTAGGCATAGTAATGCTGTCGATCCACTCTAGGTTTTCCATAGCAGATTGCATTTTATTTTTACGTCCAAGGTTAATATGACAGTTAGACATAATATCTAAGAAAGAGAAACCTCTATGCTCTAAAGCTTTTACGAAAATTTTCTCAAGTTTCTTAGGATCTAACATTGTCTCACGTGCAACAAAAGAAGCACCAGAAGCGATACCAAGATCACAAGCGTTGAAAGTTGGATCGATGTTACCAGCTTTTTGAGAAACAGTCCACATACCCTGAGGAGTAGTTGGAGATGTTTGTGAGTTTGTTAAACCATAGATGAAGTTATTGATGATAATTAAAGTAATATCAATATTTCTTCTAGCACCGTGAATAGTGTGGTTACCACCGATAGCAAGTGCATCACCGTCACCAGCAACACAAACAACATATTTGTCTGGGTGAACAAGTTTGATACCTGTAGCAAATGCAACAGTTCTACCGTGAGTTGTATGTACAGTGTTGAAGTCTACATAAGACGAGAAACGTCCAGAACAACCAATACCAGAAACTACACAAATGTCATCTTGACTAATTCCAAGCTTATCTACTGCACGGATAAAAGCCTTTAAGATAACACCGTCACCACAACCCCAACACCATAGTGTTGGCATTTTTTCAAGTCTTAAATATTTATCATAATTAAATGCCATCTTAGAATACCTCTTTTACTTTGTTTACAATTTCATATGGAGAGATAGCTCTACCATTAACTTTGTATAGACCTTCAATGTCAAGTCTACCAGATACACGCTCTACTTCTTCAGTATATTGTCTGATATTTAACTCAACACAAAGAACATTTTTGATTTTGTCTGTATACTTTTTCATAGTATCAGCCGGACTTGGCCATAAAGTAATTGGTCTAAATAAACCAGCTTTGATACCTTCAGCTCTTAAGTGACGAATAGCCTCTTTAGCTGCAAGAGAAACAGAACCGTAAGCGATGATAAGTACTTCACCCTCTTCACCAGTTAAGTCATCTAACATAAACTCTTCGTTAGACTCAATCTCATCTGTATGCATCATAACTTTATCTTCAAGTCTTTGAATTAGTTTACGACAAGTTTCAATCTCTTCAGTTGGGAATCCCATAGCATCATGGTGAAGACCTGTAAAGTGATATCTGTAACCTTGGAACATTGGGTTAAGAACTGCCGGTTGATCAGCTTCACACTCATAAGGTCTATAATCTTCCGGAGCACCGTCAAATGTTTTTCTTGGAACGATTCCAGCTTTTACATCTTCAGCAGTTGGAAGCATAGCTTTACCATGCATGTGACCAATTGTTTCATCTAATAATACGAATACCGGTTGCATGAATCTGTCAGCTAAGTTGAATGCACGAACAGTTTCAGTATAACATTCAGCTAAGTTACCAGCACATAAAGTGATTGAACGGTAGTCACCATGAGACGGGTTTTTCGCCTGACGAACGTCACCTTGAGATACACGAGTTGGAAGACCAGTTGATGGACCACCACGCATAACGTTTACAACAACTAAAGGAACTTCAGCCATTTGAGCAAGACCAAGGTTTTCAGCTTTTAGTGAAATACCAGGACCTGAAGTAGCTGTCATAGTACGAACACCAGCCATACCAGCACCAGCAGCCGCAGCAACACCAGCGATCTCATCTTCCATCTGAATTGCAGTACCGCCAACAGCCGGTAATAAATCAGAAATTGTGTGCATTACTTCTGATGAAGGAGTAATTGGATATCCTCCGAAAAATCTACATCCAGCATCAACCGCCGCGATTGCAGCCAGGTCATTACCAGTTGAAATTACTTCTCTTAATGCCATTACTTAACTCCTTGTTGATCTAGAGACATATAGTTGTTTGCAATAATTTTTGCTTGACGCTCTTTAGCCTCATCAGTTAATTTTGCAAATTTATAATCTTTTTTACTTGCTACATAGATAGCAAAATCTGGACATGTAAGTTCACACTCATTACATCCAATACAAGCCTCAGGATGATCGATTGAGATCATTGCTCCTAAAGTTGATGTTGAATCATATCTCATACCTAGTACACCTGATGGACATACCGATACACAAATATCACATGCTTTACAATTCGCAGTATTTACCCATACTGGATCATTGTTAACATTTTCAGTCATTCCACTTGCCATTTATTCTCCTCTTGTCAAATACAAATATAATTCGTATGTTACTCTTAGTAATAACAGATTATCTAATTTTTATTAACTTTCTCATTAATTGTGCTGTTAACGCTCACCTCGTGTATAAAATAGTTACACATTGGTAAGCTCACACTGCCGGAAAGCCTTATTTTTTTAGAACTTCTGCTACTGCCTTACCTATTTCTGCAGGTGAAACAACAACTTTAACACCAGCAGCTTCTAAAGCTTCCATTTTTTCTTTCGCTGTACCAGCAGAACCAGAAACGATTGCACCAGCATGACCCATACGTTTCCCTTTAGGAGCAGTTTGACCAGCGATAAATGCAACAACAGGTTTAGTAATGTTTTCTTTAATGAAAGCAGCAGCTTGGATCTCTAAATCCCCACCGATTTCACCAATCATTACGATTGCTTCAGTTTCCGGATCTTCTTCGAACATTGGAAGAAGTTGTTTGTATGAAAGACCGATAATCGGGTCCCCACCAATACCAACTGCAGTAGTAATACCAAATCCTTCATTACATACTTGGTTTGCACCTTCGTAAGTTAATGTACCAGATTTAGAGATAAGACCTACATTACCTTTTTTGAAAATCATACCAGGCATGATTCCTATTTTACACTCTTCTGCAGTAATAATACCAGGACAGTTTGGCCCGATAGTTTTCATGTTGTGTTTAGTAGCATATGCTTTTGCAGCTTGCATGTCACGAACAGGAGCACCTTCAGTAATTACAACTGCAAGTTCAATACCAGCATCAGCAGCTTCCATTACAGCATCTGCAACAAATGCAGGTGGAACGAAAATCATAGAAACAGTAGCACCAGTAGTAGCTACTGCATCTTTTACAGTATTGAAAACAGGTTTACCAAGGTGTTCTTGACCACCTTTGTTTGGTGTAACACCACCAACAATTTGAGTTCCGTATGCTAAACATTGCTCAGCATGGAAAGTACCCTCTTTCCCTGTGAAACCTTGTACAATTACTTTTGTATCTTTATTTACTAAAATACTCATCTAAATTACTCTCCTTTCGCTGCAGCTACTGCTTTTGCAGCACCGTCTGCTAAATCTGTTGCTGCAATTACGTTTTCAATTCCAGCGTTTTTAAGAATCTCTGCTGCCTCTGGTGCATTTGTACCATCAAGACGAACAATTACCGGTACATGTACATCAGTAAGTTTAGTTGCTTCTAAAATACCGTTTGCAATACGATCACATCTTACGATACCACCGAAGATATTTACGAAGATTGCTTTTACGTTAGGGTTTTTAAGAATAATCTCAAAACCTTTTGCAACAGTTTCAGCGTTTGCAGAACCACCAACATCAAGGAAGTTTGCAGGTGTACCACCCATATAGTTAATTGTATCCATAGTACCCATCGCAAGACCAGCACCATTTACCATACAACCAATTTCACCATCAAGAGATACATAAGAAAGACCATAACGGCTTGCTTCTCTCTCATCAGGATCCTCTTCAGAGATATCTCTCATATCTTCGATATCAGGGTGACGTCCAAGAGCAGAATCATCAAATCCCATTTTACCGTCAAGTGCTAAGAATTCACCTGCACCAGTTTTAATAAGTGGATTGATCTCGATCATCTCTGCATCATTGTCCATATATACATTGTATAAAGCTTTTGCAAATTTTAAAAAGTTCTTTTGCTCAACTTTATCAGTGATACCTAATCCGAATAATAATTCTCTACCGTGGAAACCTTGAAAACCGATAGCTGGATCAACAGCAACTTTTACGATTTTTTCCGGAGTCTCTTCAGCTACTTTTTCAATCTCCATACCACCTTCAGTAGAAGCCATGATTACAGGCATCTCTTTAGCACGGTCAAGTACTACACCAAGATATAACTCATCTTTAATGTCTGCACCCTCTTCGATGTAAACTTTTTGAACCAGTTTACCCTCTGGTCCAGTTTGGTGAGTTACCAGTTGCATACCTAAAATTTCAGATGCAAGTGTTTTTACTTCCTCTAAAGACTTAGCAAGTTTTACACCACCGCCAAGACCACGTCCACCAGCGTGAATTTGAGCTTTTACAACCCAAATGTTTCCACCAAGTTCTTGAGCATTTAAAAATGCTTGCTCTGGCGTATTTGCCACAATACCTCTTGGTGTTGGTACACCATATTTAGCAAAAATTTGTTTTGCTTGATATTCATGTATATTCATTTATTCTCCTTGTTTTAAAGTGGACGCTTACGCTTTTGGCGCAATCATCTCTTCTGGTTTTACATATTCATCAAACTGCTCTGCAGTTAAAAGACCAAGCTCAATTGCTGTAGCTTTTAATGTAGAGTTGTTTTTATGTGCAGTTTTTGCAATTTTTGCTGCATTTTCATAACCGATATATGGGTTAAGTGCAGTAACTAACATTAATGAATCATGTAAGAAATGATCAATTTTTGCTTCATTTGGCATAATTCCAACTGCAGCGTTATCATTAAATGAAACGATTGAGTCACTTAAAAGTCTTACAGATTGTAAGAAGTTGTAAGCGATTACCGGTTTAAATACATTTAACTCAAAGTTACCTTGAGATGCTGCAAAACCGATAGTTGCATCGTTACCCATAACTTGACAAGTAACCATAGTTACCGCTTCAGATTGAGTTGGATTTACTTTACCAGGCATAATAGATGAACCCGGCTCATTTTCAGGGATAGAGATCTCACCAAGACCACATCTAGGGCCAGATGCCAACCATCTAACATCATTAGCAATTTTCATCATATCTGCAGCTAAAGCTTTTAATGCACCGTGAGCGAATACTAATGCATCGTGAGAAGTTAAAGCATGAAATTTATTTGGAGCTGTAATAAAATCATGACCAGTTAACTCTGAAAGTTTTTTAGCTACTCTTTCACCTAATTCAGGGTGAGCATTTAAACCTGTACCAACAGCTGTACCACCAAGAGCAAGTTCACGAACAGCTTCTAATGAATCTTTAGCCATTTTTTCAGACTTAGCAAGCATCTCTACCCATCCGCTGATCTCTTGACCAAGTGTAAGCGGAGTAGCATCTTGAAGGTGTGTACGACCGATTTTTACGATCGAGTTAAACGCTTCAGATTTTGCTTGTAAAGTTGCTTTTAGTTTAGCGATAGCCGGTAATAATCTCTCTTCAACTGCAATAACAGAAGCTACGTGTAAAGCTGTCGGGTATGTATCGTTTGAACTTTGAGATTTATTTACATCATCATTTGGATGTACTAATTTCTCTTTTCTGAAATCACCACCTAAAATTTCAGTGGCACGATTTGCAAGAACTTCATTATTGTTCATGTTCGATTGTGTACCTGAACCTGTTTGCCATACAACTAGAGGATAGTTTCCATCAAGTTTTCCAGCAAGCATATCATCAGCAGCTTGTGCAATAGCATCAGCTTTTGCAGCATCAAGTTTCCCAAGATCTTTATTTACTAAAGCTACTGCTTTTTTAAGATATGAGAATGCTCTTGTAATTTCATACGGCATTGTTTCTTCGCCGATTTTAAAGTTTTGAATAGATCTTTGTGTTTGTGCAGCCCAGTAAGCATCTACCGGAACTTGCATTTCACCCATTGTATCTTTTTCTATACGTGTACTCATAAGTTATTATTTCCCTTCAAAAAAGTTATTTTTATTTAAAGTATCGATTAGTGTTTGAACAGAATCGCAAGATTTTTTGAACATATCTTTCTCTTTGTCATCTAACGTTACTTCAATAATTTTTTCAGCACCTTTAGCTCCAAGCATTACAGGTACACCAGATACAACATCGCTATATCCGTATTCACCGTCAAGATAAACCGCACATGGGTGAATCTGTTTTGTATCTTTTAAGATAGCCTCAACCATGATTGCAGTTGATTTAGCAGGTGCATAATATGCTGAACCTGTTTTTAAATAACCTACGATCTCAGCACCACCGTGACGAGTACGATCAACGATCTCGTCAATCTCATCTTGGCTTAATACATCTGAAAGAGGTACACCTGCTACAGTTGAGTATCTTGGTAACGGAACCATATCGTCACCGTGACCACCCATAACTGAAGCACGGATTTGACCTCCGCCGTATCCTAGTTTCTCTTGAATAAATGCTGCCATTCTTGAACTATCTAAAATACCAGCCATTCCGATTACACGGCTTCTATCGAAACCACTCTCTTTTAATGCAACGTAAGTCATTGCATCTAACGGGTTAGATACCATGATAATTACTGCATTTGGAGAATATTTTGCTATTCCTTGAATAACATCTCTTGTGATATTTGCATTGATCATAAGTAGATCATCTCTACTCATACCAGGAAGTCTTGGGCTTCCTGCTGTTACAACAACTACATCACAATCAACTAGATCTGACATCTCTTCTGCAACACTAACAACTGTATGACTTCTTACAGCCGATGCAGCTTGAGACATATCTAGAGCTTTACCTTTTGCTACATCAATCTTATTATCACGTAGGATAATTTCATGACAAGATCCAAGCATTGCGAGAGAATAAGCTACCGTCGCTCCAACGTTACCAGCTCCTACTATCCCTACTCTTTTACCTTGATTCATTTACGCTCCTTGATATTATATACTATGACACACATTTAGATACACTTAAACAATATGTGCGAACACACAACACTTAAGTATACTACGTGCCATATTAAGGTGAGGTTATTTTTCACCTTTTATATAAAACAACCTTCGGTGTTTCATATAAAAAGTGAAAGCTACATGCAAAAAGCATGTAGTTTTCTAAAACGATATTATATAGCGTCGATAATAGCGTTTAATGTAGCAGATGGACGCATAGCTTTTTCAGCTTTTGCATCATCTGGATGGAAGTATCCACCGATGTCTTGAGGTTTACCTTCAGCAGCTAAAAGCTCAGACATAATTTTATCTTCATTTTCAACAAGTGCTTGTGCAACTGGAGCAAATTTAGCAGCTAATTCTGCATTGTCAGATTCAGCAAGAGCTTTTGCCCAGTATTGTGCTACATAGAAGTGAGAAGCTTTATTATCAGGCTCTCCACATTTTCTTGATGGAGCTTTATTGTTACCAAGGTAACCGTCATTTGCAGCATCAAGACCAGCAGTAACAGCAGCTAGTTTATCTGAATTGTGTTTTTGAGCAATAAATCTTAAAGACTCAGCAAGTGCTAAGAACTCACCAAGTGAATCCCAACGTAAGTGCCCTTCTTCTAAGAATTGATCAACGTGTTTTGGAGCAGAACCACCAGCACCAGTTTCATATAATCCACCACCAGCTAATAATGGTACGATTGATAACATTTTCGCAGATGTTCCAAGCTCTAAAATTGGGTACATATCAGTTAAGTGGTCACGTAAAACGTTACCAGTAACAGCGATAGTATCTTCACCTTTACGGATACGAGCATTTGTAAAACGTGTAGCATCTGTAACATTCATGATTTGAATATCTAAACCTGATGTATCGTGATCTTTTAGGTAAGTGTTTACTTTTTTGATCATTTCAGCATCGTGAGCACGGTTTTCATCTAACCAGAATACTGCAGGGATACCTTCGATACGAGTTCTTTCAACAGTTAAACGAACCCAGTCACGAATTGGAATATCTTTAGCACGAGACATTCTCCAGATATCACCAGCTTCACAGTCAAAGCTCATTAATTCAGTACCATCTTCAGCAGTTACAGTAACTTTACCAGCTTCTGCAAGCTCGAAAGTTGTTGGGTGAGAACCATACTCTTCAGCTTTTTGAGCCATAAGACCGATATTTTGCATAGTACCCATAGTTGTTACATCGTATTGACCGTTTTTAACACAATCAGCTACCATCTCAGCATGGAACATACCGTAAGTTGAATCAGGAATAACAGCAACAGTTTCTAATGCGTCACCGTTTCTATCCCATTGTTTACCACCTTCACGAACAACAACCGGCATAGAAGCATCAATAATGATGTCATTTGAAGCGTTGAAGTTTGTAGTACCTTTATCAGAGTCAACCATAGCAATTTTAGGAGCATCAGCTTCTACAACAGCTTGGAAAGCAGCTTTGATTTCAGCTTCTTGAGCGTGACCAGCAATTTTCTTCTCTAAGTCTGACATACCAAGGTTAGGATTTACACCTAATTCTTTGAAAAGATCAGCATATTTAGTGAAAACTTCTTCGAAGAAAATTTCAAAACCGTGACCAAACATGATAGGGTCAGAGATTTTCATCATAGTAGCTTTTAAGTGAAGTGACCAGATAAGACCTTCAGCTTTTGCTTCATCAATTGTTTTTCTATAGAAATCACGTAATGCAGCAACAGACATGAAAGTACCGTCAAGGATTTCACCTTCTAATGCATCAACAGTTTTAAGTTCTTTACCATTTAAAGCGATAGTAACTTTTTGTGCTTTATCCATAGTAACAGATTTTTCATTACCATAGAAATCACCATTTCCACTCATATGTGCTACACGAGCTTTAGAGTTTTCAGCATATGGCTTAAGTCTATGTGGATTGTTTTTAGCAAAGTTTTTAACTGCTTTTGCCGCACGACGATCAGAGTTACCTTCACGAAGTACCGGGTTAACAGCTGAACCTAAACAAACACTATATTTAGCTTGAATTGCTTCTTCTTCAGCATTTGCTGGATTTTCAGGATAGTTAGGAATATCATAACCTTGACCTTGAAGTTCAGCAATACAGTCTTTTAACTGTCCTACAGAAGCAGAAATGTTTGGAAGTTTGATAATGTTTGCATCTTCTTGAAGTACTACTTCACCAAGTTTAGATAGTTCATCTTCTGCAAGACCCATTGCCGCAAGTACACGACCTGCAAGAGAAATATCACTAGTAACCACTTCTACACCTGCTTCTTTAGTGAAAGCATTAACGATTGGTAATAGAGAGTAAGTTGCTAAAGCCGGAGCTTCATCAATTTTTGACCAAATAATTTTTGACATATCATGTCCTTGTGTTTATTTTAATCCACTTATCTTATGGATTTTACAAGTTTAATGATATCACTAAGATTGGCAATTTGTACAAAGCTGTGCAAAACATTGCCGTTTATTTTCAAAATGTTTCATTTGGTAGCATTTTGTATGTTACGTATGTGTGTAGAATAGTTACATGTGAAGTCGTGAACCCCCTTTTTAGACTTCATAAAGTATAAATAGTTAGTTTTAGCAGGGAATATTGCTGCACGTATTGCTTCAAAGCTTACATTGCAAATGGGAATTTTTGGAACACCTTTATGTATATAAGTATTGTAAAGGGACTTATCGTTTCTAATTCTACTCGGTGTTACTTTTAAATGGGAGTACTTTCCATAATTTAAACTTCCATCCATTTGTAACTTCATTCCCTTTTTTAGTCTATTGTATACAACAGAGCTTACTAAGGGCATCTCTTCATTATTTGCTGATTCTTTTTGTATCACTGATGCTATAGATAAATACTGAAACCATTTTTTTTCATTGTATGTTCCAAACACTTTATAAGAATACTCTTTCATTCTTTTAATTGAAAGCTTTAATAATAAAGATATCAACTCTTTTTCTGTTATACCTATTGGGATCTTATAAGTGTTTGGAACCAATATACCCTCTTGTATAGGAGACTGTTTTAAAAACTCCTCCTCAAGCGTATTAAAGTCTAATCCTAAATTCTCAGACAATTGTTGTAAAAAGATATAAGTGGTCTCACCAGGAATAAGTGTTACATTTTGTAGTGCCGCTTTTGCTTTTGTTAACTTATATAAAAAGTCCGCTTTTGTATTTATAGTATCACCCATATCAATCCAGCCGCTTTGAGGTGAACCTATGATTCGTAACATATATGAATCAAGTTTTGAAATATCATAAGTGTTCTTGTGTAAATGTGATATAATTTGGTTTATAGAGCCCTTAGGAATATATAGAACTCTGGGCGTTTGAATAGGCTTGTTTAGGTAATAAATGAAAGATACAATAATAATTAACACTATATCTAAAATCCATTCTGCGATCATAAGCTTTCTGTCTTTTGTCATTTTCACTCTTATATTTGTTTTTATAGTTCTTCAAAACGGTTTATATCTTGAAGATGTTTCAATATCAAATATTAATATAAAAAAGCTTTATATAAAATGGGATCAGAAGTTAAATCTTTATGTTGATCAACTCCAAATATCTCCAACTACAGAACAAAAAACAGATTTTTCTACTCATGAGTTAACATACTATACAAAAAACTTTTACCATCTTATAACTCTTTTTGACTCTATCGTTATAAGCCACCTGCACTATAATGAGTTTAAAGGTGAAATACAGTACAAATCAGACAAAAAGTTACAACTGAAGCTAGACTCTGCAAAAACTCATATAGATACAGCTCTCTCTTTTAACGAGAAGCTGACAAATATCGAGATTAAAAAGTTCCAATCAAACAATGTTACGGCTAATGGAAATATCTATCTAGATATGTTTACATTAGATACATATTCAAAAATCGATCTTCATATAAATAATGATGCAAATCTTACATTATATACATCTGCGAATACTTCAAAGTTAAAGTATAAACTCTTCTCTCACAATCAAATTCAGGATGTAAAGAAGATTATCCGTCAAGTTCCGCTCCCTAAAGAGGTACACTACTGGGTATTTGATGCAATAGAGCTTGAAAACTTTGAGATATACACCCTAAACGGTTTTATAGAGTTCAATGATCTCAAAAATGCCTACAAAAAGTTACATGTAACAGCTTCAGCAAATAAACTAAACTATACATATAACCCCAAACTAGATGCTGTGCATACAGACCACACTGACTTAGAGTTTAAAGAGGGTGTTTTATACATTAGACCTAAAGAAGCACTCTCATATAGTTTCGATATGCAGGAAAGCTGGCTGAAAATCGATTTTACAAAGCAAGAAGAGCTTCTGACACTCTTTTTAAAGTTTTCACCACAGCTTGATGATGATATTCTCAACGTATTAAAAACATACAAGATCTCTTTACCTATGAAACAAAACAGCGGTGAAGGCGTAGATACAAACTTAACACTGGCAGTTGGTCTAAAAACCATAGATGTAGACGCTCAGGGAACTTTTTACAATAAAAAAGGAAACTTTCACTATCTTGGTCAAGATATAGATATACAAAATCTAAAACTTTCTCTCAACAACTATGATATCAAAGTAAAAGATATGTCTGCCAGTTATAAAAATATGATCAATGCAAAGGTTGATATCAATTACAATGCGAAAGAGGCTCAAGGGGATGTTAAACTAAGAATTACTAAAGCACAACTGCAAAAACAACTGAAACTTGCAAAAAAACCGCTTCTTGCTACATACTATATAGATCCAAAACAGGATATTCTCTCTATTGAGGGTTCATCTTGGCTCTACAACAATACACCGATCAAGATCGATAAAATCGACATGCCTTTAGATCTCAACAGTTTTCAACTCCATATACCGACCTCTTATTTTAGCATTAAAGATATTTCAGACGGGTTTTTCTCAGGGGATATCGATCTCAAAAAAGTTATCGCAAATCTTGAATTTGATATTTTGAACTTTCAATATAACGGTATCAAATCTACTCAATCAAATACACCGCTTAAACTTCAGTATAAAGATAGTGTTTTAACACTCAATGCTCTTGACGATATCTTTTTACAGGCGGTGAGCAGTGAACTTAAACTCTCAAAACTAAGTCTAAAACTTGAAGATCAGAACCTTTATATACAAAGTCCCCTTCTCACTTTTGGAAAATTTACACAGGCAAGAGTAAATACAAAGTATGATCTATCAACAAATAAAGCACATTTTAGTTTAAATGATTTAATCATAAGAAATCCTAAAAACAATAAAATCATCTATAAAAATAAAAAAGTATTACTCAATGCTTCGATCGAAGATGATAAGATTCGTATAGCTTCTACAGAACTGCGATCTACATTTAATCTCGATAGTAAACAGTGGTCTTTGAAGCTTCACTCATTAGAAAACCTCTATAGACAATCTGATCTTATGCAAAAATACCACCTTACAGACGGTAAAGTAAATATATATAAAAAGTCAAATGAAGAGATCACTAGATTTAAAGCAGAGCTCAACTATCCGTATAAGCTGTTATATGAGAACAATAAACCGGTTGATCTTTACAAGATTGAAGGAAAACTGACAACAAAACAAAATGTTTATATTCAAGTGAATAAGACTATAGATATAGCAGTTGAGGATAATGTAGACATTAATATACATGACAGTAACATATCTTTACCTCATACAATCGAATTTCTTTCAAGTATCGACAGTAACGACTCTAATAGCTCTAAAGGAGCCGCAAATGTTAATATAACGGCATCAAACTCTAATATCTACCTTGGAGATAATAGATATGCTATATCGGATGATCTAAAAATTCAATATCACGATCATATCCTTACAGCCCAACTGCAGCACCTCAATGGTAAGGCAGGGTTTAAACTTGAAAACAATCAGTTCCATTTATACGGAGAGGGTTTTAACGATAAATTTATGGATAGACTCTTTACATTTTCAAAATTTAAAGACGGAACTTTTGACTTTAATGTTCACGGTTCTTTAGATAAATACAGCGGAGTCTTTTTAATAGAAAAAAGTACACTGCTTGATTATGTACTTCTAAACAATGTACTTGCGTTTATCAATACCGTCCCTTCGTTAATCACTTTTTCCGTACCTGGTTACAGTAAAAACGGTCTCTATATGAACCATACATACTTGAAATTTGATTACAATAAAGGGATCTACGATATTAACGAGATGTATATGGACTCAAAAGAGCTCAAAATCTCTGCAAACGGTAAAGTAAATCTGAAAAACGACAGCGTAGATATGGAGATGAATTTACAAACTGATCTTGCAAGCGACGTATCGAAAATACCGCTTGTAGGTTATATTATTTTTGACGGTAAGGCAATTTCGACAAGTGTGAAGATTACAGGGAAGTTAAGTGATCCGAAAATCAATTCAGCACTTGCAAAAGAGGTGATTGTCGCTCCTTTAAATATAATCAAAAGAACGCTCAAACTCCCGTTTAAGATATTTGAATAGGTTTTAAAACCTATTCGTTACGCAATACAGTTAAAATATCTACCTCGCTCGCTTTTTTAGCGGGATAATAAGAAGATAATACAACAATTACAAATGCACCTGAGACGATCATAAAAAAGTCGCTCATATCAAGGTCAAGTGGAAGTGTTGCAGTTGGATACACATCTTTTGGAAGATCGATAATATCAAATGTCCCAAGAACCCATATACCGCTAAGACCAAGAACTACACCTGCAATTATTCCGCTAATTCCTATAACTATACCTAGGTATAAGAACACTTTTTTGATCTCTGCAGTTGTAGTACCAAGGGAGAGTAAAAGTGCGATCTCCCCTCTTCTGTTCATTACAGTCATAAGAAGTGATGAGATAATATTAATAGATGCGATCAAGATAATAAGCATTAAAACAATAAATAAAGAGGTTTTTTCCATCTCTAAAGCGGCAAAAAAGTTTACATTGTCTTGCCACCACCCTTTAATGCTTACACTAACAGGTAACTCCTCTGCAATTTGTACAATATCCTCTCTTGGATTCTCAGAGTAGATATGGATACCGTCATACATATCTGAAGGCATATGAAGCAGTGTCTGCAGTGCTGCTAAAGATGTATAGTGATACGCTTTATCATACGCTGATAGCCCTGAATCAAATGTTGATTGTACATGGAATCTTTTTAGTTTTGGCGTTACGCTAAAACCGCCCGGCTCAACATTTGTAAAGATATACATAAGCTTGTCACCCTTGCTAAGCATATACTCTTCCTGCAAAGATTTTCCGACAATTACATCAAACTTATTAAACTGCTGATCCCCTATAGCTTTTTTAAGGACACTATTTACATTTGCTTCATCTTGAAAATCTACACCGAAGATATAGCCTCCCTCTAGTTTCGAGCCGCTTTTTGAGATCACTGCTGATTGTACATAGGGACTAAAATGTAAATTTGGAAATTTTGATTCTAATTCAATAAGGAGTTCTTGATTAACAGAACCGTAGAACTTTGGTAAAACTGTTAAAGGATAATTCATAATAGTGAGTTTCTTTTTAAACTCATTATCAAAGCCGTTCATAAGTGCCATGGCGATAAGAAGCACCATAACACCTAAAGTGATACCTAAAAAAGCTAAAAGTGCAGAGATAAAGATAAAAGGTTGTTCTTTATCAAAGCGCAGAAACTTTTTTACTAGATATGTAACTAAATTCTTTTTCAAGATGCAAATACACCTTTTTTAGGACCGCTTTTACCACAACACTGTTTGTACTTTTTACCGCTTCCACATGGACATGGATCGTTTCTTGCCGGTTTTTTCGACGTTACACTTTCATCATCACTACCACTGCTTGAAAGATTCAGTTGTGCTAATGCATCTTGTTGTTTTTGACGTTCAGCCAACTCCTCTGCAAGTCTTGCAGCTTCTTCCTCAGCAGAGTCAACTTTAAACTGAATAATTTGTAATGTTTTGATAACGTTTAGTTTCAGACTTTGTGTAAGTTCCGTAAAGAGGTTATATGCCTCTTTTTTATACTCAACCAATGGATCTTTTTGGTTATATGCACGTAAACGGATACCTGTTTTCATACCGTCCATTGCATAAAGATGATCTCTCCACGCATTGTCTAGCTCTCTTAGATAAAGCTCTCTAGCAACATCGTTTCTTGTCTCTTCATCTAGAATTGACATCTTTTCATCATATGAAGCTTTTACACCCTCTAAGATATGTGTGTAGAGTTTTTCATACTCTAAAGATTTTAGAGAATCTGCATCTACAAAAGTATTGATCTCCTCTTGAAGAAGCTCTGCAAGTTTTTCTAAATTATAATCCTCTTCAGGAAGTCCGTCGTAGATACCTGCTTCACCAAGTATGTATGCGATATATTCTTCTCTGATCTCATCCACTTTTGTAGCGATGTCGTACTCGTTATCAAGAAGCTGATTTCTAAATCTGTAGATGATTTTTCTCTGCTCATTTGCAACATCATCATACTCTAGAATATGCTTACGACCTTCATAGTGCATATTTTCAACTTTTTTCTGCGCTTTTTCAACCGCACGAGTTACCATTTTAGATTCTATATATTCGCCGTCTTCAACACCTAGTCTCTCCATAATAGACTTGATCTTGTCAGATCCGAAAATACGAAGTAAGTTATCTTCTAAAGAGAGGTAAAATTGAGTTATACCAGGATCACCCTGACGACCTGAACGTCCACGAAGCTGATTGTCAATACGACGGTTTTCATGTCTTTCCGTACCTACAATATATAAACCGCCAAGTGCGCGTACTTCATCGTTTACTTTAATATCAACACCACGACCCGCCATATTTGTAGCGATCGTTACAGCACCTTTTTTACCTGCATCCTTAATGATCTCACCCTCTTGCTCGTGATTCTTAGCATTTAGTACAGTGTGTGGAATCTTCTCTTGTTTAAGTAGCTGGTGTAACACTTCAGACTTTTCGATCGAAGCTGTACCGATAAGAACAGGCTGTCCGTTTGCCTGAAGTTCTTTAATCTTTGCAATTACAGCATTAAACTTCTCAATCTCAGTTTTGTAAATAAGGTCATTTAAGTCTTGTCTTGCGATCGGAATATTTGTAGGGATAGATACAACATCCAGGCTGTAAATTTGTGCAAGTTCCGTTGCTTCAGTTTCAGCCGTACCCGTCATACCCGCTAACTTGTCATACATTCTAAAGTAGTTTTGGAAAGTAATATCTGCAAGTGTTTGCGTTTCCTCTTTGATCTCAACGCCCTCTTTTGCTTCTAACGCTTGGTGAAGCCCTTCAGAGAAACGTCTCCCTTCGCTTAAACGTCCCGTAAACTCATCTACGATCACTACTTCGTTGTTTCTTACAACATAATCAACATCGTTTTCGAAAACGTAGTTTGCTTTAAGAGCTTGGTCTAAAACGTGTGAAAGTGAAGAGTTCTCAACACTGTAAAGGTTTTCAACTTCAAAAAGCTCTTCAGCTTTTGTGATCCCCTCTTCAGTCAATAAAACAATTTTATCTTTTTCATCTACCGTAAAATGTGTCTCTTTTTCTAAGCCGAGCGCTACCGAGTTTGCACGGATATAATCCTGCATTTTATGGTTCGTTGGACCTGAAATAATTAAAGGTGTTCTAGCCTCATCAATTAAAATAGAGTCAACTTCATCGATTACAACAAAGTTGTGCTGACGCTGCACCTGATTCTCTTTAGAGTAGCTCATATTGTCTCTTAGATAATCAAATCCAAACTCATTATTTGTACCGTAAGTGATATCGGCATCGTAAGCAGCTTTTTTCTCAGCAGCATCGTGCATATCTTCAAGTATCGTACCGACACTGTAACCTAAGAAGTTATAAAGTGGAGACATCTCACTCGAGTCACGCTTAGCAAGATAATCATTAACTGTAACAAGATGTACGCCCTTACCTTCCATAGCATTAAGGATAATAGGAAGAGTCGCAACAAGTGTTTTCCCCTCACCTGTTTTCATCTCAGAGATTTTTCCCTCATGTAAAACCATACCACCTACAAGCTGAACATCAAAATGTCTCATACCAAGAACACGTTTAGAAGCTTCTCTTGTAATAGCAAATGAGTCGTTTAAAACATCATCAAGTGTCTTTTCACCGCTTAATACTGCCTCTTTTAAACCATTAAATGCAGACTTTAAAGCATCATCATCTAAAGCCCCGTATTTTTCTTCGAGTTCGTTTATATTTTTTACACGTTTTAAATATTTTTTTAATTCTCTATCGTTAGCTGTACCGATAATCTTACCAAATAATGCTTGTAGCATCTCCAACCTTATATAAATCACTATATAGTTTGTTATATAGTGATTTGAAATTGCTATAATTCTATCACAGAAAAGTTTACAGAAAGTATAAATAGCTTCTCTGCTATAATTAAAAATCATATAAATATAGGAATAATAATGAAATTAAACCTCTTACTTGTGCTTTTAAGTTCATGCGCTTTTGCAAATATTACAGAGTTGACAAGTTTTCAAGCTGACTTTGAACAAAGCATTACAGATGAGAAAAACAAAAAGATTGTTTACAAAGGAGATATTCAAGCTTCTCAGCCCCATTATGCGCTTTGGAAATACGACAATCCGATAGAAAAAACAGTTTATGTTCTAAAAAACAGAGTTATCATGATAGAGCCTGATCTAGAGCAGGCAATTATAAAAACAATCGATAGTAATTTTGACTTTTTTGCTTTAATAAAAAGTGCAAAAGAGATTAAAAAAGATACATACACGGCAACATTCAACAATATCAAATACACTATATATACAAAAGGTATTAAAATCGAGTCAATCGCTTATGTTGATGAGTTTGAAAACGAAGTAACTATTATGTTTAAAAATCAGAAAGTGAATGAAAAAGTAGATTTAAATATCTTTAACCCTTATATTCCGCAAGGATTCGATATTATCAGAGATTAAGAGCTAAAAACTCTTAATCTTTTCAAGCTACAAACTATGCTAGTTTGTAGTCTTGGATTAGGTTGAAGTTTAGATATTTATAGATATCTGCTTCTTTACCTACAATTTTCTTCGTTAAGTTTAAGTACTCTTCTTTAGTTGGAATTTTTCCAAGAAGTGAACATACAGCAGCTAACTCTGCAGAACCAAGATAAACTTGAGCACCTTTACCTAAACGGTTATCGAAGTTACGAGTAGATGTTGAGAATACAACAGCATTGTCAGCAACACGCGCTTGGTTACCCATACATAATGAACATCCAGGGATCTCTGTTCTAGCACCAGCAGCACCAAATAGAGCGTAGTAACCCTCTTCAGTTAATTGTTTCTCATCCATTTTTGTCGGAGGACATACCCATAGACGACCTGGAACAGCACCTTCACCTTTAAGAACTTCACCAAGAGCACGGTAGTGACCGATGTTTGTCATACAAGAACCAACGAATACTTCATCAATGTTAGTTGGTCTATCAGAAGCAAGAACTTCACTTAATGTAGCAACATCATCCGGATCATTAGGACAAGCTAAGATCGGTTCAGTAATTTGGTCTAGATCAATTTCGATTACTGCAGCGTATTCAGCATCAGCATCCGGCTCCATTAATTGTGGGTTTTCTAACCACTCTTCCATTTTCGTAATACGACGAGCAAGAGTTCTGTGATCTTCATATCCAGCGTCAATCATAGATTGAAGAAGAACGATGTTAGATTTTAAGTACTCAATTACAGGCTCTTTGTCTAATCTTACTGTACAAGCAGCAGCTGAACGCTCAGCAGAAGCATCAGAAAGCTCAAACGCTTGCTCAGCTTTTAAAGTTGGTAAACCTTCGATCTCTAAGATACGACCAGCAAAGATATTTTTCTTACCTTTTTTCTCAACTGTTAAAAGACCCTCTTTAATAGCTTGGTGAGGAATAGCATTTACAAGGTCACGTAAAGTGATACCCGGTTGCATTTCACCTTTGAATCTTACAAGAACAGACTCTGGCATAGTAAGTGGCATAGAACCAGTAACACCAGCGAATGCAACGATACCTGAACCACCAGGGAAAGAGATACCAATTGGGAAACGTGTATGTGAATCCGCACCAGTACCAACAGTATCTGGAAGAACCATTCTATTTAACCAAGAGTGGATAACACCATCACCCGGACGTAAAGCAACACCACTTCTCATTGAGATAAAGTCTGGTAAAGTGTTATGCATTGTAACATCTGACGGTTTTGGATATGCCGCAGTGTGACAGAAAGATTGCATTACTAAGTCAGCGTTGAATCCAAGAGCAGCAAGTTCTTTGATCTCATCACGAGTCATAGGACCAGTTGTATCTTGAGAACCAACAGTACTCATCTCTGGCTCACAGTACATACCTGGACGAACACCTTCCATACCACAAGCTTTACCAACCATTTTTTGAGCTAAAGTATAACCTTTACCGTTATCAGCCGGTTGCTCAGCAGTTAAGAAGATATCAGATGAACCCATACCTAGAACTGAACGAGCTTTTGAAGTTAAACCACGACCGATGATTAACGGAATACGACCACCAGCACGAACTTCGTCAGTAATAGTATTTGGACGTAAGCTAAATGTTGCAATACACTCACCGTTTTTGTGAGCTTCACCTTTATATGGATAGATCTCTACAACATCACCAGTTTCCATATTTGTAACATCTAACTCTAATGGTAATGCACCAGAATCTTCACAAGTAGCGAAGAAAATCGGAGCGATAATACCACCAAGAACTACACCACCAGTACGTTTGTTTGGAACACCTGGAATATCTTCACCCATGTGCCATTGAACAGAGTTAACACCAGACTTTCTTGAAGAACCAGTACCAACAACATCACCAACATAAGCAACAGGGTGACCTTTTGTTTTTAGTTCATTGATAGTCTCAATCGGGTTATCCATTTTAGCAACAAGCATAGAGTTTGCATGTAAAGGGATATCTGAACGAGTAAACGCTTCAGATGCTGGAGATAAATCATCCGTATTTGTTTCACCAGGAACTTTAAATACAGATACAGTGATCTTTTCAGCTAATGCAGGTTTTGAAGTAAACCACTCTGCATTTGCCCATGAAGTCATAACCTCAGTAGCAGCAGCGTTACCAGCTTTGTGTAACTCTTCTACGTCATTAAATGCATCATAAACAAGTAAAGTGTGAGAAAGTGCTTTAACAGCAGCTTTTACAACAGCTTCATTTTTTGAACTTAATGAGTTTACTAATGGTTTCACATTGTAACCACCAAGCATAGTTCCAAGCATTTCAACTGCTTTTTCAGGAGCAATTGCAGCTACGTGATGCTCTTCCATTGCTAGTTCATTTAAGAATCCAGCTTTTACATAAGCAGCATCATCAACACCTGGAGATACACGGTTTTCAAGAAGTTCTAACATCTCTTCAACATATTCACCAGTTTTGATAAATTCGATTACCTCTTCTGTTTGTTTAACAGTAAGTGGTAGTGGAGGAACGCCTAAAGCTTCTCTTTCTGCTACGTGAGCAGCATATTCTTCTCTAAATCCCATTTTTGATTCCTGTTTTGGTTTAAATTTAAAAAATTATAACCAATAAAAAAGGAAGATACTACACAGTGTTACTAATCGATACAAAAAAATGTTACTTTTCGAAAAATATGTTTATTTTTGTAACATATCGCTTTCTAGCTTGATAGATTGCTCCACTTGTAGGAGCTGATCTTGGTACCATTTGGTACTTTTTAGCTGTGGAAATGCTTCTGACATCACTTGAAGTGGAGTATCTTCCCACTCACTAGAATCTTGTGTGATATTCCAGCCTAGCTGATTGAGTACATAAGAAAATATCTGATTTAAAATATTGTAAGAAGATTGGATAGCTTCTTTATCGTTACTTTTCTCATGTTGCAGGATATTCTTCACGATCTGTTTACGCAAGTCTCTGTTATATTGCTCTTTTAAAGATTGAACTATCTCTTCTGGTTTCATTTTTTCATACCTTTGTTATTTGTTTTATTTGAATAGTGTGTAGCACTTACAATGTCACCGATAATTGCTCTATGATACTCATACGGCCGTTTAATATTTCTAATTACGTAACGTCCGCCTGAAGTTGTTAAAACCTCTAAAGTACCCACATCTAAAAATTTTGAAATCGGTTTGATATATATAGTACGGATTTCATCAAGTTCTATTGGAAAGATTTCGGGAGTTTTTTTCCCTTTTAAAATGATGAGACGCTTATTTGTAAGTAAACAGTGGTAAGAGGCTTTCTCTTTTATCTCTTGCATATGGACATAAAAAGTTCGAATGATTAAGACAATGCCGATAACACCGATTTGAAGCTCTTGCCCTATAAATAAAAGTGCAGCTCCCAAAAGATACAAAGAGATAATACCGTTGTAATATGTCTTAGATATCTCAGCTTGTACCTGAATCTCTTCATCTTTATGTAAAGTCTTTGTAAACTCTTGCATTTACACTATCTCTCTAATCCCTTTTGCATTCGGAGCAGACAATATTCCCTCTTGTTCAAGCTGTTCTATCACTCTTGCAGATCTGTTGTAACCGATTTGGAGTTTTCTTTGAAGGTAAGAGATCGATGTTTTACGATCGTTAAGTACTACGCTTTTTGCCTCTTCAAAAAGAGGATCTAATTCTTCAAACACTTCACTTCTTTCAGATGAATCACTATTATCCTCAACTAAAAAGCTTTTGTCGTAGTTAGGTTCTCTTTGAGACTTAATAAACTCTACGATCTCTTCGATCTCCTCTTCAGTACTCCATGGAGCATGAAGACGTACAAGTCCAGTTGCACCCGGAGGTGTAAAAAGCATATCCCCGCGTCCAAGTAAAGACTCTGCACCCATTTGATCCAAGATAATTTTAGAATCAACTTTTTGCCCTACTCTGTAAGAGATACGTGAAGGAAGGTTTGCTTTGATAAGACCCGTTACAACATCCACAGATGGTCTTTGCGTTGCAACAATCAAGTGAATCCCAGAAGCTCTTGCCATCTGTGCAAGTCTTGCAATTGAGTGTTCAACATCTTTTCCACTTGTCATCATAAGGTCTGCTAACTCATCAATGATAACTACAATATAAGGGAACGGTTCATATCCACCCTTCTTCGCTTTCTCATTATAGTTTTCAATGTTTTTAGTACGTGTATCAGCCATTGCTGCATAACGGCGTTCCATTTCGTTTACCATGTTACTTAATGCTGCAATCGCCTGCTTAGGTTTTGTAATAACCGGAGTCAGTAGATGCGGAATGTCATTGTAGATCGAAAACTCCAGCATTTTCGGGTCAATCATTAAAAGACGCAGCTGATCAGGTGAGTTTTTATATAGTAATGAAAGGATCATCGCATTGATACCGACAGACTTACCACTACCTGTTGTTCCTGCAATAAGCAAGTGTGGAAGCTTTTTTAGATCTGTTACGAAAGGTTTCCCTACAATATCTTTTCCAAGTGCAATAGTAAGCGGTGAAGATGAATTTTGAAACAGTTTGTCATCTAACAGTTCGCGTAAGTAGATAGTCTCAACTGTATCGTTTGGTATCTCGATCCCAACTACATCTTTACCCGGAATCGGTGCCTGAATACGGATCGTCTCAGCTGAAAGTGCCATAGCAAGGTCATCTTGTAGGTTTAGAATCTTACTTACTTTTACGTTTGCAGCAGGTTTAAACTCAAAAGTAGAAACAACAGGCCCTGCATAGGTACGAACAACATCACCGTCTATTTTAAAATGTCCAAGTTTTTCTATAAGATCACTAATTTTCCCGTCAAGTTCACTCTCATCAACTGACTTTGAAGATTTTGACGGCTTTTGTAAAAAGTCCAATTTCGGCAATTTAAAGTTCTTTGGTTTCTCTGTTTTTCCCTGTTCAATCCCCTCTAGAAGTTTTTTATTTTCCTCTAGCTCTTCTACAATTACCGTATTTTTTTGCTCTTTGATCTCATTTGCAAGTTCTAAAATGTTTTGTTTATTTTTTGTGTCTTGTCTTAAAAATGCAGGTTTGTCAATCTCTTCTTCTATGTTCTCGTCGATCTCATAGTGTGGAATTGTATGTTCTTGCGTCGGTGTTTCTATAACCTCTTCAACACTCTCAACAGCAGTATTACTCTGCTGTTCAACTGCTGTTTCCTCTTCAACTACATCTTCTACACGGCTTTCTTCTTCTTTTAGAGTTGTTTGTACGGGAGCCTCTTCAAATGAGTGCTGTGTAGTGGGATTACGTTTTACAGATTCCATTAGATGGGCAATAAGTTCAGAAGTATCTTTTTCAAATACAATCACTATAGCCACAAGTGTGATCACAAACCAGAAAACCCATAAACCGAACATCCCGATATAAGGAGAGAGAAAGTCTACAAAATCACCGCCAAATTTTCCTCGAAATTCATTTTCGATCAAAAGAGCCTGTGCTAAAAGGGAAGAAAAAAGGATTAAAAAAGAAGCTATGCTTATTTCAGCTTTGCGAATATCAAAACTGATATCCTTGTAAAGCTTATAAAGCGGGTAAAGTAACACGAAAAGGTATAGGTACGATATATAACCAAAATATTGATGGTTAAACGATGCAAAACTTACACCGAAACTTCCCATTAACGAAGTAGTTCCTAAAATCGTAGCAAAACCTAAATAAACTAAAACACCAAATACAAATATAAAAAAAGTATCCCTCAAACTAACTAACCTTTAAAATGTATACAAATTTTAAAAGAAGTATAGCCAAAAATGTTCCAATTATATATAGTTAACCAGACTTAAGTCTGAAACTTTCCCTACAGTTGAGAGCATCGCTTGATAGTTGATCGTTAATTGCTGTAATTTTAAAGATGCTTCAGCTATATCTGTATCGATCACTGACGAACGTAATGTTTGTGTTGTAACATCTAAAATTTGAACTCTTTGTAAAGACTGATCAAGCGTATTTGACTGAGCCCCTACTCTCGCATGCATACTGAAAAAATGATCTTGAAGGGCATCCATACGCGCGATCGCATTTTCCATCCCTAGACTTCTCTCAGTCCCTGTCTCTGCATCAGGAAAAACTTTATACTCTTCAACAGAACGAATCATCTCATCAAGTGATTTAAAAAAGTCATTTTTCGGATCTTTGATCGTCAATGAGTTATTTGCATTAAAAGCTACAACAGAAGGATCAGCAGTAAAATCTCCGCTGTTTGTATCATACATAGAGATACTCGCTTGCGTATTACCGTTTGTAAGGTCTTTAAATGCAATTTTTCCATCGTATGTAAGATATGAGTCTCCACTTAGACGTGAATCTTCTATAGCGGTATCGTAATCTGCGTCTGTTGCACCTGCCGGAAGATTACCTGTAACAGCCATATTGATTACGTCAAGTAGTTGCTGGTATGTTACTTCATCAGCATCCGTTGCAACTCTACCCGTTGTATCCATATTGAATATATCGTAAGTAGTGGCACCGATATTATCCACAAATGTTGAACCTGCACTATCTAGATTGATCGTAATATCATAAGGGTTTACACCGTCAATCGTAGTACCTGTTAAACGTAATTGTGTACCGTCAAGTGTATCGGCAGTCCCTTGAGAAAGGTCAAACACCTCCGATAGTTTCGTTGCAGGCTCTGCAAAACCATTTGTATCTTTTATGATTTGAGGTACGTTTGATGAGATCGTTGAACCGTCAATACTAAAAGCTGTTCGATCGTAAACTAAACCTTCAATATTTGCCGGTGCACCGGTTGCTGAAGTAAACCCTGACTTTGTAAACTCTCTAACATAAAGGTCTGGATTTGCAGCTGTTGATGTAAGATTTATAATATTGTCAAAACTGCTTTCACCACTGTCTAAAGCATCGATGGTAGCAACATCAGCTGCTGCACCACCACTAAAGTCTACCGCACCCACCATATGAAAATCGATGTTTGATGAACCGTTTATTTTATCTTGAATAACGATCTGACCCGTACTATTTAGTGAAACGTTTACAACCTGTTTTGCACCGGTATTGCCATATAGTTTTCCGATCTCATTAAGAAGGTCACTTACTTTATCGTTATCTGATAACGACACTTTACTATTGAAGTTGGTACCGTCACTTTTTGTACCGCGTAGATAAAAATAGTATGTGTTTGCAGGTGCACTTGTGTTGTCCGTATCACCCATAAACTGTCTCATATCACTTGATGCCGATAATTCTTCAGTATCTGCAGCAGTTGCTTGTAATGCCGGATATTTCATAAGAAGGTTTGTACTTACAACATTTGTAGTTATTTGACGGTTTACAGAAGTGTTCTCACCTAAAAACAGATCAGCGCCTGAGATATTGAACTGTTGTTTGTTGTTTGAACCTACAAACGCATCAAGTCTGTCATCATTTCCCTGATAGATACCGTTGTCGTCAATCGGCTGAACATCAAGTGCTGAACCTGAAAAAAGGTACTTTCCACCAATTGAAGTATTTGCTAAGCTTCTTAAGTTTTTCTCTATCCCTCTTAACTCACTGGCAATAGCATTTCTTGCAGTTTCATCGTTAGTGTCATTCGATCCTTGTAATAGTAGCGTTCTAAAACGGTTCATAAGATCACTAAACTCATTCATGATCGAATCTGTTTGATTTGAGACTTTATAACCGTTTTCCGTACTTAACTTTATTTGTGAGAGGATTGTGATCTCGTTGTCTAAACGCATTGTTTGTGCGAATACGGGTACATCTTCATTTGCGTATTGGATCTTTAGTCCAGATGATATCTGTTTATTTACATCAAAAAGCTCATTATTTATATTTGTACTGTTCTTTTGATATATACTGTTGTAAAACATACTTGGTGTTACACGCATAACAGACCTCCGACTCATTTATTCGTAATAATAGCTACTTAGCAATAAAAGTACCATAATGAGACTATATCGGCAAAAATTATTTATTTTTAAGTAACATATGATTATTATTTCAGGCAATTAAGCCAGCGTGGTGGAATGGTAGACACGACGGATTCAAAATCCGTTATCTTCGGATGTGGGGGTTCAAGTCCCCCCGCTGGTACCACTTAAGAATATATAAGTTTATACATCATAATAGATGCTGCGACACTCACATTAAAACTTTTAATCCCCTCGACCATTTCTATCTTTACGGTTTTATCACAATGTTCTAGTATCTCTTTAGAGATTCCTTTTCCCTCGTGTCCCATAATTAAGACCCATTTTTCGGGTACTTCAAGTTTTGCCAACTCTATAGACTCATTGGTAACTTCAGCTGCTAAAATAGTATAACCTGCTTGCTTGAGGGCTTCAATGGTTTCAATGATATTTTCATAGATATGTATCTGTAACTTAGAAACATACCCCATAGATACACGCAGAGATCGCCTAGAATAAGGATGAGGGCCTTGTTTGGGAAGGAGATAAGAGTTTACCCCTAAAGCAGCAGCAGAGCGGGCAATGGAACCGACATTTTGTGTAGATGAGATTTCATCTAGCATAATTATTTTATCGCCTAGTGCATCTAATGGTGTAGGCTCGGGACGAATGCCGTGCATCATAGCATTATGGTGTACGGTATGACCTACAATACTTTCAAGTTCTTTCTTAGTAGCAACATATAACTTTTCTATATCTTTTTTTCGTATTAGATCCTCAAACTCTTCATAGTACTCTTTTGTAGATAAAATACTTTTAATCTCTAGATCGGATTCAAGCAGTAGATTTATCACTTTTGGTGAATCGGCAATAAAGCTATTGTCCTCAGTAAATGCATTGTCTCGCAACTGTTTATAGATCTGTAATTCGGGAATATTTATATCCTCAATCTCGATTAAATTCAACATCTTTTTTCCACCTATCATTTTTTTAGATTAGACTCAGCCCAATCTTCCCTTTTTCGTTATCGACACTTACCACTTCAATTTTTGGCAGATATTGATTGAGTGAGAGCACTTCAAGCGGATGTTTGATCCTTTTTTCACTCATTTTTGAGATATGGATCATCCCGTCATTTTTAAGTCCTATATCTACAAATGCTCCAAAGTCGGCTATATTTCGCACTACACCTGAAACAAAACTGCCCACTTTTAACATTTTAATGTCACGCAGTCCCTCTTTAAACGGGATAGCCGGTAACTCTTCCCTTGGATCAAATCCGGGCTTTAACAACTCTTTGATGATATCTTTTAGAGTATCTTCCCCAACGCCAAGTTCTTTAGAGAGCATTGTTACATCTGCAGTTTTAAGATCAACTCCATCCAACCTCTTGGCTACACCGTAACTCTCAGGGTGGATCCCGCTATTGTCAAAAACCGTTTCTCCATCTTTTATGCGGATAAACCCTGCGGCTTGCTCATAAGCTTTTTTCCCTAAGCCCTTTACGTTTAAAAGCTGCTCTTTAGAGGTAAAGTTACCATTCTCATCTCTATAACTAATGATGTTCTGTGCTAGTTTTGGAGTTATGCCCGCTATATGAGAAAGTAAAGAGAGTGACGCAGAGTTAATGTCAACGCCCACGCGGTTAACCAGATCCTCTGTTACATCACCCAGTTTTTTCTCTAGAAGCTTTTGATTTACATCGTGTTGATACTGCCCTATTCCCAAAGATTTCGGATCAATCTTTACAAGTGCCGCCATAGGATCACGAAGACGTTGTGCTATGGAGATCGCACCGCGGATCGTTACATCAAGATCAGGATACTCCTGAGCTGCGATCTTTGAAGCAGAATACACGGAAGCGCCCGCTTCTGAAACAACTGTATAGATAAGTTTTACACCCTCTTGTGCGTTGAGTTTTGCGAAGAACTCCTGAGTCTCTCTTGAAGCGGTACCGTTACCGATAGCTACACCGTCTATAGTGTACTTTTTATGAAGTTCCAGTACTTTTCTTTTTGAGGCTTCATAGTCGTTTTGCGGCTCGGTCGGGTATATGACAGCTGATTCAAGATAGTTTCCGTTCTCATCAATGACTGCGAGTTTACACCCTGTACGATATGCAGGATCAACCCCTAAAAGAACTTTTTTGCTTACAGGAGGTGTCATAAGAAGTTGACCGAGATTTTTGCCAAATACCCCGATTGCTGCGAGATCGGCTTTCTCTTTTAGTTCGCTGTGTACTTCTCGCTCAATAGAAGGTAATAAAAGTCTTTTGAGTCCATCTGTATAGGCCTTTTCTAAGTACTCTTTAGAGCTTGAGGCATATTTTGGAATTTTGTAGTGTCTAATGTTTTCTTCTATTCTCTCAATATCTATACCGATTTTTGCTGAGAGCTGTTTCTCATTAACTCCTCTCATGATCGCCAAATATCTGTGAGATGGAATATACGCAATTTTTTCGCTGCTGCCTACAAAGTTTTTATATACGCCGTTTTCATCAAGAGTTTTTGTCTTTTTAACCTCTAAAACTCCGTGACGAAGCATAGTGTTTCTTATGTATTCCCTCTCTTTAGGGTTTTCAGCGTAGCGTTCTGCCAAGATATCTTGCGCACCTTGTAAGGCTTCATCAACGTTTTTTACTTTTGCATTTATGAATTTTTTGGCTTCAACTTTTAAAGCCTCTGTTGTAAGTTTAGCTTTTTGAAGTGTATTTGCAAGTGGTGTGAGTCCGTTTGCGATCGCAGTTGCCGCACGGGAGTTTTTTTTCTCTTTATAAGGACGGTAGATATCTTCTAGTTCCCGTAAGCTTTGGGCATCTTCTATACTTTTTTGTAACTCATCGCTCAAAACTGCCCTCTCAGATATAAGACGTGAGATCTCAGCTTTTCTCTCCAGAAGATTTTTAACTCCGTTGTATATTGTCTCAAACTCACGAAGCACTTCATCATCAGCTCCCCCTGTCATCTCTTTACGATAACGTGCGATAAAAGGGATAGTGGAGCCTTCCTCAAGAAGTTTTAAAATATTTGATACATATTCTTTTTGTAGATTTGTTTTTTTACTAAGTAGATTAATAAGATTTTGCATAAAGGGTACTTTTTCGCAATTATACTTAGTTACAATTAAAATATGATATATTTTAATTGTATAGATAAGAGTTTGAACAGTTAAATAAAAAGGTCTCGACTATGATTAACCAGGAATCTAAAATAAAATTCAAACCATCTCAATGGTTCGGTGTAGTTACAGCTTACCTTTTGGTGCCCCTTATTCTCTTAGTTTGCGGATGGGATCTCTATTGGTGGCAGGCATGGGTTTATCTTGTGCTTATAGTTACAGCCGGTATAGTGAGTCGCATATTGGCAGAACAAAGACATCCTGGAATTTTGATTGAACGCTCTAAATACTTTAAGGCTAGCGATGTAAAGCCTTGGGATAAGCTACTGGGTACATTAATGGCACTCAGCATATCATTTCCCCTTGCCATAGTTGCAGGCCTCGATCACCGTTTTTCATTCTCTTCACCCTTTCCTATTTGGGTAAATTTACTCGGCTTTGTTTTGATTGCATTTGGATATGCCTTTGCTTCATGGGCTTTGATTGAGAATCGTTTCTTTAGCACTTTTGTACGTATACAAAAAGATCGAGAACATAAAGTATGCAAGAGCGGTCCTTATAAAATTGTACGCCATCCAGGCTATGCAGGAAACCTTTTAGCACTTCCAGGGATTGTTCTTGCTTTAAATTCTCTGTGGACATTGATTCCTGTACTCATAGCTCTAATTATTACTGTAATAAGAACGGAGTTAGAGGACAAAACTCTTCAAAAGGAACTGCAGGGGTATAAAGAATATGTACAACAGGTGAGATATAAACTGTTTCCAGGAATATATTAGAGCTTAGAGATCAATTCAAAACCGTTTTCACACCCTCGCAAATAGCCGGAACCAAAAAGGTTGTAGTGATTTAGATAATGGTATAGATTATAGATGATTTTTTTTGTTTCGTAAGCTTTGCTTTTTGGGTATGCTTTCTCATAACTCTCGTAAAAAACAGAAGAAAACCCTCCAAACATCTCACTCATAGCAAGGTCTACCTCCCGATCAGCGAAATAGACAGCGGGATCGATCAGCCATACGTTCTCTTTATCGTACAGTACGTTTCCACTCCATAAGTCACCGTGGATAAGGCTTGGATGTTTTGTATATTCATTTAGAAAATCTTGCAGTTTTGCTTTATTGTTTTGCAGTAATGCCAAAAAGATTTTTTGAACCTCTCCGTTTTGGATAAGTGAAATTTGATATGCAAGTCTATACTCCACAAAAAAACTTCCCCAATCTTTTGAGAGTACATTCTTTTGTGGATTATGCCCAATGTAGTTATCTTTCTCATAACCGTAAGACTCGTGATTTTTTTGATGCAGTAATGCGAGCCCTTTACCAAGAGCTATAAAATGCTCTTTGGTTGGCTCTACATCATCTATATACTGCACATGAAGTTCGTTTTCATTTACCAAGTTAAACTCAGGTACAGAGATATATGGGTTATCTTGCAATTCTTGTTGCAAGAGTCTTAACCCATCTGCCTCCTCTTTTGCCGACTGACTATGTTTGACAAACATTTTTTGCATCTTGCTCTATTTTTTCTTCATAGCTCTGTTGATGATTTTTTTGAGTTCCTCACCGTCGATCACCTCTTTTTTGATCAGTCTTTTTGCAACCGCTTCAATAGCAGGCCATAAGCGTTTAACCTCTCTTTGGGTTTTGTGTTTTGCCTCTTCGATCCAGGCAATCATACGCTCCTCTATTCGTCTTGAGAAAAGTTTTCGATCGTAAGCTGATTCCACGCCGCTTACATTGAGGTATCCGATCTCATCATCCATCCCAAAAAGAGCAACTGCGGCATACACCTGCATACTGGCAACTTCAAGGTCGTTGATAGCTCCAGTCTCCATCCCCTCTTCTCCAAACTTCTCCATTTTTGCTATACGTCCGGCTAAAAGGACACACACATCGTTAAAAAGTTCCTCTTTTGAAGTAGCATCGACATAGTCATCGTTATGGTACGATACAAACCCCAAAGTCTCGCTTCTTGGAGCTACCGTTACCTGCTCTATTTTAATATCGGGCAGTAAGAAGAAAGAGAGCACTGCATGTCCCGCTTCATGGTACGCAGTTTTTGCCATTGACTTCTCGATATCCCGGATCTGTTTGTTCTCTAATTTAGCTCCATATTTTATAATATTAATTTGCTCTAATAAGATCTCTTCTGTAAGTTCTTTAAGCCCTTTTCGTGCGGCTTGCAGGGCTGCTTCTTGCCCTATACGTTGCAGTTCGTTTCCGCTGAGACCTGAAATGTAGCGAACAACTTTCTCCACATCTATCTTTTTGTCATGCGGTTTTTTGAGTACCTCCTCTATGAAAAAGCGTCTTGCTTCCATATCAAGCTTCGGTACCTCTATCCGGATATCTATACGTCCCGCTTTACTAAGTTCTTCAGGAATATTTTCAACATTGCTAAGTGTTGCTATTGTAAACACAGGAGATTCAAAACTCCCGTTTAAAACATCTAGCTCCTCTTCAACAGGATGGGTACTCATAAGAGAGATTACACCGCTCATCACTCCCGGTGTGTCTATATCTTCTAAAAGTACGATTGCAGGAGCTGCAGCAAATGCCTGTGCATATGCTTTATGAATTTTCGCTGCATCAAAAAGTTCCGCACCGCTTACAACAATGTAGGGCATATCGCTCTCGTTAGCAAAAGCACGTGCCAAAAGCTTTTTTCCCATACCATGAGGACCGTATAAGAACATCCCCTTAGGCGGTGTCATATCGAACTGTTTTAGACGATCCGGCTCTTTTAAAAGAGCAAGTACCTCTTTAAGCTCATCTTTCACCCGCTGTTGTCCCGCAACATCTGAGAACTTAATATCTGAAACATGTAGAGCATCGGGAGTTAAGATGGAGAGCTTCTCTTTTGCGTAAAAAGCGTTTTTGATCTTACACGTTACACTTTTATTCTCTTGTGTAATTTCCCAATCAAGAGTGATGCGCATATGTTGTTGAGAGATCTTTTTAATGAAAAGGTGCTGCTCTTTAAGCACATTGTTTACAAACTCCATTGCTTCATCTAAAACATCAAAATGGATCCCTTCAAGCTCAGGTGTTACTTTGAGAGCTTCATATACCTGTGTAAATATAAGCTCCGGTATTTTTTGAATAATATGTCTAGCATTTATGTAAGGTGAGAGTGAGAGTGTCAGCAATGATGCAAACTTGTCAAAGTTTGAGTACTCGATCTCCATTTTTGAATCTTTTGCAAAGTGCTGTGACATCTCATGAATCGTTCTTGCAGCTATCTTGATAAGTGCTGAGAGAGAAAGACGGTTAAACGGGATAACAGTATACTCATTTAAAAGTGAAAGCAGCTTTTTATCAAAAGCCTCCTCTTTCATACCGTTTACCATTACATACTCTTGGGCAAGCTTCTCCATAAGGTAAGTGTGTGCTTGAAGCCTATCTGTTTTTAGAAGCTCTTTAAAGTCTTGTCTCTGTACAATTGAGCCAAGCTTTGTAGTTGTCATAATAACAACAACCTGAGAGAAATCAATTTCATTTACCTCATTACCGCCAAAGAGCGAGTACAAAGCCAGCTGTGTTTGAAAATCCCCTTTTTCTATATCTTCAAAGATCAATATAGATTTTGGATTTTCTCTGACAAATTCAACTACTTCGGAAGAGATAGATGGCAGGGAAAACTGCTCCATTCCCATAGAGACATTACCGCTGTATTGTTCCATATTGAATGTCTTGATATTTTGAAGTTCTTTATCTGCTTGTAAAAGTGTTTGTGCAAGATAGTGTTTCCCGCTGTTTGCAAGTCCAATGAAGGTAAAAAGTGCCCTTACCTTTTTTTTCGATTTTAGTAAACTTGATTGCAGTAAACTTTTTGTCAGTGTACTTACGGCCTCTTGTTGATCAAAAATTTTTTCGTTTAATAACTCTTCGATTGAATTGTCATAACTTGAATTTTGCATTTCTTACCCTACTTTATTCTAAAGCTTTGCGCTACTTACTCAAAGTATATCGAAAACTAACTCTCATTTTATAACTTATTAATTATAATAGCCAGTAATATGCAAAAGATTCTAAAGAAATTTCGTTTATTGGATACACCTGTAGCAAACGCTTCATACAATATGGCTGTAGATGAGGTACTCCTGCAAAGTTCCATAGAGAGTGGCATGCCTGTTTTAAGAGTCTATGAGTGGGAAGATGCACTCAGTTTTGGACGTTTTAACAAAGTCCACGAAATTCTTGATCTCAAAGCTGTAGATCTAAATGGGCTCTCATATGCTCGACGTTTAACGGGTGGCGGTGTACTGGTTCATGGAGGGGATATATCTTATTCATTGATTATGCCGCAAACTGCCCTTAATGATTTAAGCCCAAAAGAGAGTTACAGATACCTTTGCAGTTTTTTGCTTCACTTTTATAAAAGGCTGGGACTTGAGCCAAAGTTTGCACAAGATCAAGATCTAACTATCTCAAAGTCAACTATCTGCACCGCTTCAAATGAACCGTACGATATTACGATCAATGGTAAAAAGATAGGGGGCAATGCACAAAGATACAGTAAAAAGACTCTTTTTCAACACGGTTCTATTCCTATTAGAGTAGATACTAAACTTTTTAAAGAACTATTTTTAGAAAATGCTAATTTAGAAGATATAAACACATTAGAGAAGCTTGATATATTTTCAAGTAAAGATGAATTAAAAAAACTAATGATACACTCATTTATAGAAAGTTTCAATGTAGAGCTTATAGATGATACTCTAACAGAGCAAGAGCTTCAAAAAATTGATGAGCTTCAAAAGACAAAGTATGACACTTATAAATGGAATATAGATGCAATACAGCTTTAAAAGAAAGCCTGAGTGGCTGAGAAAGAAGATTAGTTTTAGCATAAATAAAGAGCTTGAATCGCTCTTGGAGCAACACAATATAAGTACAGTGTGCCAAGAAGCGATGTGCCCTAACATTAGTGAGTGCTTTTCAAAAAAACAGGCTACTTTTTTCATTATGGGTACCGAGTGTACAAGGCGATGTACCTTCTGTGCGGTTGATAAGGGTCATCCAAAACCATTAGATCATCAAGAGCCTGCAAACATTGCCAAAGCAGTAAAAATCATGGGCTTAAGACATGTAGTAATTACAAGCCCTACCCGTGATGATCTCTCTGATGGGGGAGCCCAGCACTTCTGCAAAACTGTACAGGCGATAAAAGATATGGATAACTCCATTGTCGTTGAGATTCTCATCCCTGATCTTCAAGAAGATAAAGATTCGATCAAACAGATCGCAAATAGTGATGCAGACATAGTTGCTCATAACCTTGAGACTATTCCCAGACTTTACCACATAAGAAAAGGGGCTTCCTACAAGCGCTCACTAAATGTTCTAAAAATGTTAAAAGAGTACAACTCCAAAATAGCTACAAAAAGCGGGATTATGGTAGGTCTTGGTGAAAAACGCGATGAGGTTTTAGAGCTGATGCAACACCTCTTAGATGTAGGATGTGAGTATTTCAGCATCGGACAATATCTCCAACCAACTCAAAAACATGAAAACATAGTAGAATATGTACATCCAAGCGAGTTTGAAACACTCAGAATAATAGGGCTTGATATGGGGTTTAGATATATACAAAGTTCCCCATATACAAGAAGCAGTTATATGGCACACGAGTATTTGGAGCATCAAAATGGATAGATATGAAGTAGTAATAATCGGAGCAGGCCCAGGTGGCTATCAGGCGGCATTAGAACTTGGCAATGCAGGTAAAAAAGTGTTACTCATTGACAAAGCAAAAAAGAATATAGGCGGGGTTTGTTTAAATGTCGGTTGTATCCCTACAAAAAACTATCTTCATAATGCTGAATTTATCTCTAAAATAGAGCATTTTATGGATTCTGGTGTAAATCTTCAGTACGAGGGGCTCAATCTGGGACGCCTGCAAACAAAAACTACAGCACTTATAGATGAGATAAGAAGTGGTGTTGTGTGGATGCTTGATCAAAACAGTGTTGAGCTGCTTTATGGAGAGGTAACATTTCTCGATCAACAAACCATTAAAGTTGACAATACAATCATAGAGTTTGACAAGTGTATAGTAGCTACCGGTTCAAAACCCAGAGAACTTGAATTCTTACCGTTTGACGGCAAACAGATCATATCAAGCAATGAGCTTTTTACCCTTGAAGCACTTCCAAAATCTATCACAATAGTTGGAAGCGGTGCCATAGGGTGTGAAGCTGCATCTTTTTTCAATGCTTTTGGGGTAAAAGTAACACTTCTAAGCAGAGGTGAGATGATACTTTCCAAAGAGGATATCGATGTTGCAAAAGCACTTAAACGTGTATTTAAAAGAGGTGGTATAGAGCTCATCGATTCAGCTTCTATCAAAAGCGTCAACAAGTTTACTGAAGGTGTGGAACTAACGATCGAATCAGGTAATGAAGAGCAAGTGCTAAAAAGTGATGTAGTTTTAAGTGTCTCAGGTCGTATTCCAAATACTTCTGAACTGAACTTAGAAAATGCAGGTATAAAGCTTGACACAAAAGGTTTTATAGAGATAAATGAAGCATTTCAAACGACAAATAGTAATATCTATGCCGTGGGTGATTGTATAGATACTCCGGGACTAGCCCATACAGCGTATAAAGAGGGGAAAATAACCGCTTATAACATCATAAACTCTACTTCAAAAGCAAATACACACATATCACCTTCTACAGTTTATACAAACCCGCAAGTAGCAACCTGTGGATTAAAAGAGAGCGATGCACAAAATAAAAATATTGATATAGACGTAAAGAAGGTATATTTCAAGGCCAATGCAAAAGCAAAAATATTAGGCGATGACTCCGGTTTTGCAAAAGTAATAGTTTCAAAAGAAGATAGAACAATTTTAGGAGCAGCTATTATAGGTGTAGAAGCTACGGAGATTATCCATGAGCTTGTATTTTCCGTAGAGAAAAAACTCACAATAGATGAGCTTAGAGATGTGATCCACGCTCATCCAAGTGTGTCGGAGATTATAAGTTATCTATAAAATAGTTTGCCATCTCCTCCACTGAACCCACTTTTGCATAATCTGCTTCAGGCACTTCGACACCAGTTTTTTCATGCATAGCAGTAAGTATCTTTAGAAAATCAAACGAATCTATCTCTAGTGAACGTTGAATGTTTGCAGTTAATTCTATCTCCTCCTCTTCAACATCAGGTGCGATCTCAAGTATCGCTTTTATGATCATAGTTTGTAGTTCCTCTTTTGTCATAACATCTCCTTTGGATTTTGTAATATAGTATTTAATGTGTCTAAAAATTTTGCACCGATTCTACCATCGGTTGCACGGTGGTCCCCTGCAAGTGTAGCCTGCATCACTTTTCTCACACAAAGTGCATCACCTTCGGCCCAAGGAGCATCTTTTATAATCCCAAAGCCTATTACTGCAACTTGCGGTGGATAGATAACGCCAAACACGCTGTCAACTCCTAAGTCACCGAGATTTGTGATCGTAATAGTTTGTGCCATCAACTCACTTGAACGCAATTTACTTGCACGAGTCCTTGTTATCAAATCACCTAAAGACTCCATAGTATCGTTTAGATTTTTAATATCTGCATGTAAAAGTGCAGGTGTTATCAAACCGCCCTTTCTTAGAGCTATTGCAATTCCAGGATGTATCGCTTCACTGATATGTAGCTCATCCTCATGCCAAAAACCGTTTAACTCAGGTACCTTTTTTAAGGCTACAACAGCTGCTCGTATAAGCATTGCAGCAGGCAAAATTCTATTTTGTATATCTCTTTGTTTATTAAGCTCTTCGAGGTACTCTAAAGCAGGCGTCATATTGATTGTTGTTGAGAGATAATAGTGTGGTATCTCGGCATTTGACTTGCTCATGGCAGCTGCAATCGCCTGACGCATACCATCTTTAGTCTCTTTAGCTTTAGTCTCTTTAGCAACTGCTGTTTCCTGCTCTTTTGGTTTTTCTTCATCAACAGCCACTTTTATCTCTTGCGGGAGTTAAAGCTTCCAACTGAGCAAGTTGTATAACACCGTTTTTTCGGAGTTATGCTAGAGAGATCTATACCTAACTCTTCAGCTTTTTTTCTAGCTGCAGGTGATACTTTAACATCGCTACTTTGCATCTTTAGAGGTGCTTCTGCTTTTATATTCGGCTTTTGCTCTTCTTCAGGCTCTATCTCTTTTTGCTCTTTCATCTCTTCTTCAGGCTCTATCTCTTTTTGCTCTTTCATCTCTTCTTTTGGTTCAGGTTTAGGCTCTTCTACTTTTACTTCTACACTCTCATTTGCATCTGAACTTATAATTGCCAAAGGGGTACCCACTTTACACTCGGTCTCTTCCTCTACCAAAAGCTTCTCAACAATACCCTCTTCAAAAACCTCAATCTCTATAACACCTTTAGAGGTCTCAACTTCAGCGATCACATCACCTTTGCTAACTTTGTCACCCTCTTTTACATGCCACTCCATTAAAACAGCTGATTCCATATCGGCACCGAGACTCGGCATTACAAATTCACTCATGATACACCTACCGTTTTTATAGCAGCTTCAACTATTTTGTCCGCCTGTGGCAATGCTGCATCTTCAAGATGTTTAGCATAAGGTAACGGTACCTCTGCCGTACATACTCTACTCATTGGAGCATCTAACTCATAAAAAGCCTGCTCGTTAATACGTGCCATAATCTCGGCAGATAAACTCCCGCTTTTCCACCCCTCGTCAACTATAACCACTTTATGCGTCTTTGCTATTGAGGCCATAATGGTTTCATCATCTAACGGACGAAGCGAGCGCAGATCTATCACCTCTGCATCGATCCCCTCTTTTGCCAAAGACTCGGCTGCTTCAAGTGCTTTAAACACACTTATTCCATATGTAAGGATCGTTACATCTTTACCCTCTTTTTCTACTTTTGCTTTGCCTATTTCAAGAGGTATGGCATCTAAATCTAGTTCACCTTTTGCATTATACAAAAGTGCATTTTCAAATATAAGTACAGGATCAGGGTCTTGTAATGCCAGACCAACCATATCGTATGCATCTTGCACAGTTGCCGGAGTTAAGATCTTTAAACCGGGAATATGTGCGAACCAGCCTTCAAGTGAGTGTGAATGCTGAGCTCCAAGTTGCTTGCCCCCACCTGTCGCCATACGAATTACCAATGGAACATTAAACTGTCCACCCGACATATGTAAAAGTGTTGCGGCATTATTCATTATCTGATCGAGTGCCAAAAGGCTGAAGTTCACCGTCATTATCTCTACGATCGGACGCATACCGTTAAGTGCTGCACCTATTCCGGCACCTGTAAATGTAGACTCACTCAGAGGAGTGTCAATAATTCTTTGCTCGCCAAACTTCTCTAAAAGTCCCATACTCACAGCATAACACCCACCGTAGTGACCTACATCTTCCCCCATTAAAAATACTCGCTCATCAGCACTCATAGCATCATCTATAGCCGCCCTTACAGCTTCACGGTATGTTGTCTCAGCCATTACTCACCTCCGAGTATACAAATTTTTCCAGATCTTCTAAAGGTTCTAACTCAGAGTTTTCCGCAAATGTAACAGCGTCATCTATAGTATCTTTTATCTCTGCTTCTATCGCTTCAATGTCAAGCTCAGACCACAATCCAAGCTCTTTTAATTTTTGCTCGAAAACAACTAACGGGCCTTTTTCTTTCCACTCTTTTACTTCTTCTTTTTCACGGTAAAGCTCTGCATCAAACATCGAATGGGCACGGAAACGATAAGTCAGACACTCTAAAAATACAGGTTTGGAACTATCTTTTATATCTTCAACTGCCCGAGCAGCAGCTTTAGCAATCTCTATAACATCCATCCCGTCAACCTGTTTTGCATGTATGTTATACGACTCCGCTTTTTTATAGATATCTGTCTGAGATTCCGTATATTGCAGTGCTGTACCCATTGCATAACGGTTATTCTCACATACAAAAAGTATAGGCAGTTCCCATAATGCTGCAAGATTAAGCGACTCATGAAATTCACCCTCGGCAACTGCACCGTCACCAAAAATAGCTACGGTCACTCTTTTTCTGTTTTGCATCTTGTCAGCTAATGCCATCCCCACAGCCAGAGGAAGACCACCGCCAACTATGGCACTCCCTCCGTAAAATCTGCTTTTAGCATCAAAAAGGTGCATCGAACCACCGCGTCCACGCGAACACCCATCCACTTTTCCATACATTTCCGCCATAATACTTTTTGCACCCACACCCCGAATAAGTGCATGGCCGTGTTCTCTGTATGTTGCGAGTATCGCATCATCTTCGCTCAGGGCATCCATCAATCCAACAGCTACTGCTTCTTCCCCAATATACAGATGTAAAAAACCGCGTATCTTTTGTGCCGAATAAAGCTCTATACACTTCTCTTCAAAACGCCTAATTAAAAGCATCTTTGAGTAAAACTCTTTTGCTTTTTCTATGGTTAAGTTCATATTAGTCCTTTACGATTCCAAAGTGGAAGTGTCACCCTCCGGTAATCCCATCTCTCTGGCTTTAAGCAAGCGTCTCATGATTTTTCCGCTTCTGGTCTTTGGCAGATTCTCTTGGAACTCTATCTCTTTTGGAGCGACTGCAGCTCCCAGTTTTTTACGCCCAAAACCTATCAGCTCGCGTTGTAAATCCTCACTCGGTTCATAACCCGGTTTTAGAGATACAAATGCTTTTACAAGCTGCCCTATCATCTCATCAGGTTTGCCTATAACTCCGGCCTCAGCAACGGCTTCATGCTCCATCAAGGCACTCTCAACCTCAAAAGGCCCAACCATGTGCCCTGATGTTTTAATAATATCATCCGCACGTCCTACAAACCAAAAGTATCCATCTTCATCTCGATAGGCCAAATCACCTGAGATGTACCATCCATCTTTGAAACATTTATCGTACTTCTCTTGGTTATGCAGATACATTCTAAACATAGAGGGCCATCCTGCTTTTAAAGCCAAATCACCTTCAACGTTCGGCTCTGTAACCTCTGTAACACTGCCGTCATCATTTTGACGTAAAATCGTAGCACTTATTCCAGGCAGCGGTCTTCCCATAGAACCTGGACGTATAGTTTGAGATGCATAGTTTGAGATCATAATGCCACCCGTTTCACTCTGCCACCAGTTATCGTGTATAGGTAAGTTTAGTTTTTCATTTCCCCATACAACAGCTTCCGGATTTAAAGGTTCTCCAACGCTTAAGATAAGACGCAGATGAGACAAGTCGTACTCTTTTAAAGGCTCATTATCTATTCTCATAAGTCTTCTGATCGCAGTAGGTGCCGTGTACCATACACTCACCTTTTCATCTTGAAGTATCTTATACCATCTTGAGGCATCAAACTCCGCTTCATCTACGATATTTGTAATTCCATGTACCCAAGGGGTTATGATTCCATATGAGGTTCCCGTAACCCAGCCGGGATCTGCCGTACACCAGTAGATATCATCTTCATGCATATCGAGTGCATATTTACCGCTTAGATAGTGTGTATATACAGCCTTATGGACATGCACAACACCCTTTGGCATCCCTGTAGTACCGCTTGTAAAGTGCAGAACCGACATATCTTCTTCATCTGTTTTTAGAATTTCAAACTCTTCAGATGCAACCTCCATCAATTTGTTATACGAGAGTACACTTTCACTCTCATGCTCATCTGCATCAAAAAGGATGATATATTTTAGTGTTGTCAGTTTGTCTAGGATTGGAGTAATTTTCTTTTTGTAGAGTTTTTGTGTAGTTAGTATTACTTTTGCATCGCCAGAGCTTAGTCGCTGCAATATCGGTTCAGGACCAAACTGGGAAAAGAGTGGACACATAACGTTTTGATTTTTAAGTATCCCAATGGCAGATATATAAAGCTCGCTTTTACGGGTTGAGAGTGTAAAGACCCTCTCCCCTTTGGCAATACCTAAAGTTTTTAAAACATTTGCAAACTTTGCACTGGATCTTTTTATATCCAGATAAGAGAAAGTTTTACGCTCCCCCTCTTCTGAAAGCCATATAAGTGCCGTTTTATCTCTGTTTTTACCTTCGGCGTGCCTATCTATAGCTTCATAAGCTATATTCAACCCACCGCTTGGCAAATAATCAAACGCTTTTGAGACATCATCCCACTTAAACTTCTCATACTCTGTCTCGTAATCAAGCAGATTAGGTTTAATAGGAAGCGAGTCTAAATCTTTTGTAATCCACGTACTATCCATATCAGATCCCTTACTTTAATTAAGTATCTATAAATAACAGTTTTATGTATCATAGCACATAATACAAAAAATGGATAGTAGTTTTTCTTATATTTACTGATGTGTGCTTTTAAATGCGTTATAAAGCTCTTCAAAACCTTTTTCACTGGAATGTTCAACAGATTTCATTGTCTCTACTGCTTTATCAAACTCATTTCCTTTCCATAAATCCATAGCTTCTTTGATCGAGTTATGTACATTTGCATGGTGTGTAGATACACTGCTGATCACGTTTGGTACATTTTTAATCTGCTCTTTATTTTCATCGAACCATTTTCCAAATATACAACTGTGTTCATCACCTATAGTTGGACTATCTCCGTTAATAAAGGCATTGTAACCAAGTAGTTTTAAAAGGATATGGTCAAGCTTACCGTTTCCGATACCTATCTCATGAGTAATATTTGAAGTAATTTGGGTAATTCTTTGTGAATTACTAATGACAAATTCCAACTCTGTAAAAAATTCAGATAAAGTTTCCGTCATCTGGTTTGTATTATCTCTAAAAAGCTCAGAAATATCTTGAATATCGGATGTGTTTTGTTTTAGCTGGCTGATGCTTATCTCAACCTCTTGCGTTGCCTTTTGTGTACGTTCAGCTAGTTTTCTAACTTCATCTGCAACCACGGCAAATCCACGTCCGTGTTCACCTGCACGTGCCGCTTCAATGGCAGCATTAAGTGCTAAAAGGTTCGTTTGATCAGAGATATCTTTAATAAGGCTAATAATATCACCGATAGAAGAAACACTGTTATTTAGTGATGCAGCACCGTTATCTAAGTTTACGGCCTCTTGTGCAATTTGTTCAATAGATTCATTGATCGTACTACCATCTTTTTGCACAGTCTCTATTCTGTTACTTGTTCTTCCGTTTAGATCACCCGCTTCATCAAGTGCATCAACAGAAGATTGTAATATATTTCTTACAAAACCTACACCACTTTTATATGATAGTAAAAGCATTTGAATGATTTCATCACGAGCTACAGTCTCTTTTGAAACTGTATGAGCACTACTGCTTTGCTCTTTTTGTGCAAGTAAAGATCTAAGTTCATCTACCTCTTGTCTAAGTCTTTCATTCTCACTTTGAAGCTCTTGTACTTTTGCCTTTTCTCCGTCACAATTACTAAAAAATCCCACGTAAAATCTCCATATATTTTATTACTTGGGTATATGATATATAAATAACCATTAATCCAATCTTTAGTCTAAACCCCCTAAAATATGTGAAAGTATCACTATCTCATATCTTGGGTGCTAAAATGTTTGAACAAATATCTATAGAACTTCAAAACTATATAAATAAAACCTATCAAGAAAGCTACAAAAGTTTTTTCAAAACAAAAAAGGGTGAGTATAGTGCAGAAGATATTTTCTTAGGGATCAAAGTCCCCAAGCTTCGTAAATCTGTTCGAAAACACTTTAAAACACTTTCTTTTGAAGATATAAAAAAGTTTTTATACTCACCCTATCATGAGTATAGGCTTTTTGCTCTTTTGGTTTTAGTTGCCAAGTATCAAGACAAAAACAGTTCAAAAGAGGAACAAAAGAGGATCTATGATTTCTATGTAGAAAATATTTCTCAGGTGAATAACTGGGACTTGGTTGATGTTACAACTTCACACATCATCGGGAAGTATCTATACGGAAAAGAGAAATCAATTCTTTACGATTTTGCCAACTCAAACGATCTATGGCAAAAGAGAATTGCTATTGTAAGTACTTTTTATTTTATCAAACAAGGTTCTTACGAAGATACGCTGAACATTGCAGATATCCTTCTTAACGATACACACGATCTGATCCATAAAGCAGTCGGCTGGGCGATTAGAAACGTTGGAAATAAAAATGAGCAGATTATGTTGGAGTATCTTCAATCGCGATACAAAACTATGCCGAGAACGACACTCCGTTACGCAATTGAGAAATTAGATAAAGAGATACGACAAAAATATCTCAAAGGATTAATATAAAAAAATATATAGTATTTTATATACTAGTCTGAGAGAATAACATTGTCAGCATAAAAAGCGAACTCAATCAATACTCCGCCTACTAAAGAAACAATAGCCAACTCGTTGGTAGTTAAATCAATCAACGATAAGTTCTCCAACGCCATTAGACATAGAAACATAACGAACGAAAAACCAAACCATAAAGCGACAATACCAAAAAACTTTCTCATCTATCTCCCCTTCTCTTTTCACTATATTATCACAATCATTTATAAAAAATGCTAGAATATTATAAATCTTTTTAAAAATAGGATATTTCACTCAATAATTATGTATATCAAAATCATCTTTTTATTACTTTTTGCACTACAACTCTCTGCACTTGAACTGCAAAGAAACTACTTTATCAAAGAAGACACAATAAAACTCTCTCATATCATAGAGGGTGTAAATAGTTCTGATGATCGTGTACTTTTTTCCCTTTCAAATAATAAACATATCAAAAGAGTAACTGCAAAAAAGCTTATCGGTATGCTAAAAAAACTCGGCTACAAAGATATTCATTCAAAATATCCGTATATCCAGTTTAATAAAATAAGCCCTATAGATACAACAAAGGTCAAAGAGTATGTCATAGAACACTATAAGGAAAAGTATAAAGGTATTCTTGTCAAAGATGTTAAGATATATCCTCGTACCTATATGGATACAATGCCTAAAAACTATACTCTGGTAAAACTGCGTTCAAGGGAACATCTCTCAAACGATGGTATTGTAGCAATTAAAACAGATAAAAATAAAAAAATATTTTTCAATTACACGATCCAAGCATATGTAAATACCTTTGTATTAAGAAACGATCTTCAAAGAGATGGGGAGTTATCTACACTAAACACGAGAAAAAATAGTATAATTCTAGACAAATTCAGGGCTATGCCGGTTCAAACGATAGAAAACGGCACTTTAGAGCTTAAACATACAATGAAAAAAGGGGAACTCTTAACTCTGCGTGATGTTGAGTCCCTTGCTTTGATCAGACGAGATTCCTCTGTCAATGTCACCTTACAAAATGGTTCAATTGTGATCTCATTTAGTGCACGAGCACTCCAAGACGGTAGAAAAGGTGATGTTATCTTTGTAGAAAACGACAAAGGGAAGAAGATCAAAGTAGTTGTTGTAGGAAAAAACAAGGCAAAAGTAAAATGAAAATAGTAGTCGCAACAAGCGGAGCAAGCGGAGTAAACCTCGGATTAAAGACGTTAGAGTTACTCCCTGATGAAATAGAAAAACATTTTATTATGAGTGAAAACTCAAAAACCGTACTGCAAAAAGAGCAAAATATCACCTACCACGACAATTCAGATATCTCCGCTAGTGTCGCTTCTGGCTCTTTCGGAGTTGATGCCATGATCATAGCACCATGCAGCATGAATACCTTAGCAAAGATTGCATGCGGGATCAGCGACAACCTTATTACAAGATGTGCAGCAGTGATGATCAAAGAGCAGAAAAAACTGATTTTGGCACCTCGCGAGATCCCTTTTTCGGCTATCGCACTAGAAAATATGCACAAACTTGCAAGCTTGGGGATCATCATTGCTCCCCCTGTAATGGCTTACTACTCCGAACAACAAAACCTCGATGAGATGGAAAACTTTGTGATCGGAAAATGGTTTGATCTACTTGGAATACAAAATAATTTATACAAAAGATGGGAGTAAGAGACTTTAAATGAATACTATAGCACTTTATCCAGGGACATTTGATCCGATTACAAACGGACATTATGACATTATAGAACGGGCAAAAAAGATGTTTGATCACGTTGTTGTTGCTGTTGCAGTTTCTGTAGATAAAAAACCTATGTTTACTCTAGAAGAAAGAATACAAATGGCAGAAGCGGCAACTGCACATTTAGAAGGGGTAAGTGTTGTAGGTTTTGACAATCTAACAATAGAATTAGCAAACGAACACAATGCAAAAGTACTTATCCGCGGGCTTCGAGCCGTTAGTGACTTTGAGTATGAACTACAACTGGGCTATTTAAATAACTCTCTTGATGATACAATTGAGACAGTATATTTAATGCCAAAGCTAAAACACGCATTTGTAAGCTCTTCAATCGTGCGAAATCTTTTAAAATTCAACGGTAAAACAGAACATCTTTTACCGCCTGAGGTCCAAAAAATCATTGGGAGTATGAACTCATGTACATTGCAATAGAGGGGATCGATACTGCCGGGAAAAGTACACAGATAGCTGCACTTGAAAACAGATTTCCAGATGCCGTTATCACTAAAGAACCGGGTGCAACAGAGTTAGGTAAAGAGATACGGGAGCTTGTACTCTCAGCTCGTGCAAAAAGTAAAAAAGCAGAATTCCTACTCTTTTTAGCCGATCGTGCCGAACATCTAAAAGAGGTGATCGAACCAAATATAGATACAAAAATGATCATCTCCGATCGCAGTGCGATCAGCGGTGTGGCATATGCACTGATTCATAATGAAATAGCCCAAGAAGAGCTGGTACACCTAAACAACTTTGCTACAAACAACACCTATCCTGAAAAAGTTTTTTTGCTTCAACTCACAAAAGAGGAGCTTGAGTTCAGACTTTCTCAAAAAGAGCTTGACGGTATAGAACTTCGCGGGAGTGAATATCTTCTTGGAATACAAAATGCAATAATAAAAGCAGCAAAACTTTTAAATATCGAGCTTATCACGATCGATGCAACACAAAGCATAGAGAGTATTACAGAAGAAATATTAACTAATATCAACTAGCATAAAATATTTTATAAAGATAAAAATGGTATCCTTTCATACTTTTTTATAACACCAATTAGTAAGGCAAAAAATGATTAAATCTCTTCGTGGAATGAATGATATTTTAAATGATGACGAGTATAAAAGATACACATATTTTTTAAAAACAGCTACTCAGATTGCTACTCGTTACGGATTCCATTTTATTGAAACACCGATATTAGAAGAAACAGCACTTTTTAAACGTTCAGTAGGTGAGTCTAGTGATATCGTCGGTAAAGAGATGTATCAGTTTACAGACAAAGGTGAAAATGACGTTTGTATGCGCCCTGAAGGTACTGCAGGTGTTGTTCGTGCATTTATCCAAAATAAATTTGATCGTGCAGGCGGAATCCACAGATATTTTTACCACGGACCGATGTTTCGTTATGAAAGACCGCAAAAAGGTCGTTTAAGACAATTCCATCAGTTTGGATGTGAGAGTTTCGGAGTAGATTCTGTTTATGAAGATGCTACTATTATCATGATGATTAGCGACATTTTAAAAGAGCTTGGAATCGGCTACCGTCTTCAACTTAACTCTTTAGGTGATCACAACTGTATGCCTGAGTATCGTCAAAACCTTGTCAACTTTATTGAAAGTGTTGAAGATGAGATCTGTGAAGATTGTGTAAGAAGAAAATCAACAAACCCTATCCGTGTACTTGATTGTAAGAACGATAAATGTAAATCTCTATACGTTAAAGCTCCGAGACTGATCGATTCTTTATGTGAAACTTGTGAAAGCGACTTTGAACAACTCAAAAAGATCTTAGATAAAAGCGGCATCGAATACGAGATCGATACAAACCTTGTTCGCGGACTGGATTACTACTCAAAAACTGCTTTTGAGTTTGTAAGTGATAATATCGGATCTCAGAGTGCAATTGCAGGTGGTGGTAGATATGACAGACTTGTAGAGTTCTTAGATGGACGCGCAACTGCTGCCGTTGGTTTTGCAATGGGAATTGAGAGACTTTTAGAGCTCATCGAGATGCCAGAGGAGAAACGCAGCGGTTACTACATCGGTGCTATGGATGATGAAGCGCTTGAGCTTGTATTGAACATTACACATAAAAAAAGAGCTACAAAACAAGTTACTTGTGAATATAAAACTAAAAACCTGAAAAACCACCTCAAAGGTGCAGACAAAGTTAATGCAAGATTTTGTTGTGTTATCGGGACAAACGAAATAGAAAATAAAACTATATGGGTGAAAGACTTAGAAACTAAAACGGAAGAGACAATTAAACTAGAGGACTTCTAATTGAAAAATTTCGGTATTGACATCTGGTCAAATAAAAACTTTTTAATCGAAAACGGTGAGATCAAGCTCAACTACAAATCTATGCCTTCACTATACGAAATCATAAATAATATTCGTGAAAAAAATGTTAAGGGACCTACAGTTCTGAGGTTCCCGCACCTTATTAAAAAGCAAATCTCAACTCTTTATAATTACTTTGAAAAAGCGATTAAAGAGAATAATTATGAAGGAAAATTTCAAGCAGTTTTTCCCCTCAAAGTAAATCAGTTTCCTGCTGTTGTAGAAGCTATTACTCTTAAAGGCGAAGAGTACAACTACGGCCTTGAAGCCGGGAGTAAAGCTGAACTTATCCTTGCAATGGCAAAGACTCCAAAAGAAGCCAATATCACTGTAAACGGTTTCAAAGATGAAGAGATGATTACACTTGGTTTTATGGCTGCACAAAGCGGTCATAAAATCACTATTACGATCGAAGGGCTAAATGAACTTGAGACGATCATAGAAGTTGCGAAAAAATCAACACTGAAAGTTCCAAATATCGGTATCCGTATACGTCTTCACAGTGCCGGTAGCGGTATTTGGGCAAAAAGTGGCGGTATGGATGCAAAATTCGGTCTTACTTCTACTGAAATTTTAGAAGCTGTAAAACTTTTGAAAGAAGCTGACCTGCTTGACAGTTTAAGCATGATCCACTTTCATATCGGCTCACAAATGGCAGATATTGCCCCTTTGAAAAAAGCGTTACGTGAAGCTGGACATATCTATGCAGAACTAAAAATGATGGGTGCAAACGGCTTGAAAAACATCAATATCGGTGGTGGACTTGCTGTTGAATATGATCAACAATGAAACTTCATGCACACGCAACTACTCTATAGATGAATTTTCAAGTTCTGTTGTATTTCTCATTGGTGAAATTATGAACTCTAAAGGGGTTGAACATCCAGATATCTTTACGGAATCTGGACGTTTTATAGTCGCTTCACATGCAGTGCTTATAACACCGGTTCTTGAACTCTTTTCTCAAGATTATCAGGAAAAATCTCTAGATTTCAAAGAGTTAAATCCACCTCTTGTTGAAGAACTTATTGAGCTAAATCGTCTCTTAACTAATGCGAACTGTATTGAGTACCTTCACGATGCACTTGATCATATGGAATCACTTTTTACACTTTTTGATCTCGGTTACATCGACTTACAAGACAGATCAAATGCAGAGATTTTAGTACATAACATTATCAAAAAAGCGCTTTACCTGAAATCTTCTAATCCAACAAATGAGTTAGAACAGCTGCAAAACCAGCTTCAGGAACGCTACTTGATCAATGCATCTATCTTCCAATCTTTACCGGATTATTGGGGTCTGGGGCAATATTTTCCTGTAATGCCGATCCATCACCTTAATACTCCCCCACTTCGTGCTGCATCACTTTGGGATATTACATGTGACAGTGACGGTGAAATAGAATTTGATCCTGAACGTCCTTTATACCTGCATGATATAAATATTGATGAAGATGATTATTTTCTGGCATTTTTTAATGTCGGTGCATATCAAGAGACTCTAGGAATGCAACATAATCTTTTTACAAAACCTAATGAGTATACAGTAGAGATTGATGATAACGGATATAAAATCATTAATGAAATAGAATCAAAGAACATCCTTGATATCCTCGATGATATCGGTTATAACAAAGAAGAAATTTTAAATAAGCTTAAAAGTGATCTCGAAAGTAGCAGTTTTATCACAGAGAAAGAAAAAAGTGATACACTATCGAAGCTAGAGATATATTTGAATCAAAACGGCTATTTAAGAACTACAAACTAAGGTATTTTATGGGTATTTTCGCGCTAATTAAAGAAGACTTTTCCAATGCTTACAAAAACGATCCGGCATTAAGTTCTAAACTCGAGTTCTTATTTAATTATCCAGGTGTTTGGGCTATTGCATGGTACAGAGTTGCACATAAACTGTATATGTCAAACTTTAAAGGGTTAGCCAGAATTTTAATGGGGCTTGCTCAAATAATGACAAATATTGACATCCACCCCGGAGCACAAATAGGTAGACGTGTATTTATCGATCACGGTACAGGTGTAGTTATCGGGCCAACGACTATTATTGAAGATGATGTACTGATCTATCAAGGGGTAACACTAGGTGGTGTATCTCTTACTCACGGAAAACGTCACCCTACTATTAGAAAAGGTGTAGTTATAGGTGCCGGTGCTAAAGTTCTCGGTAATATTGAGATTGGTCAAGATGCAAAGATAGGTGCAAATTCTGTTGTTGTAAAAGCTGTTCCATCTTGTTCAACTGCTATCGGCATCCCTGCACACGTGATAGAAAAAGGAAGATGTAAAGATCCGTTTATGCACAATATGCTTCCGGATATCAATAAAGAGATGTTTGAGTACCTGCTTAAACGTGTTGCAATACTTGAACATATTCTTGTTGAAGACAATAAAGAGCTTCTCGATCAAGATCTAGAGCTTGAACATATCTACGACTCTTTTATTAAATCGATGAAAAGTTAATGAGAAAAACTCATTAACTAATTCATATTTGATTTAATACTTTCAATAAAATCAGCTATATCATCGTGAAGTGCTTGTAAGTCTTCTTCATGTTCCACTTCATCGGCTAAAATCTCATTGACCATATTATAAGTGATAATATCTTTATCTTTTACAATCTCAGCAATGTTAGAATAAGTACTAATTGCACACTGTTCCCCTTTGATCGAATCATCTAATATTGCTACAACATCAAAGTTCTTCGGTTCTTCGTAACCGCAATTTGTTTGAGTAAACCACTCTTTTGGATTTAAGATAGGGGTACCTCCAAGTTGCAAAATTCTATCTGCAACCATATTGGCATGTCGAAGTTCATCAGTAGCATGTTGTGTCAACTCTGCAATTGCGGCATCTTTCATAATCCCCTTGACAACTTTTGCTTCTATAAAGTACTGATAGTATGCAAGCCATTCATCTGCATAGGCTTTGTTTAAAAGTCTTATAACTTCATCAATTTCTACACCCTTGATTATCGAGTTTCCACGTACAGCCATCTGATCTCCTTCTAATTTTCATTGTTTGTATCCATAAACTATATAACACCCACCCTTAAAGGAAAATAATTATTATCTACCAATTATTTTAGTAAAAATTGTTCGAAAAAAGAGTCTCACTTAAGCAATATATTTGTATAATTGCTGATTATTTTCACCTAAAGGGTTGTAATGCTAACAAATCGCATAAATACACTATCTGAATCTATTACTATAGCTATTTCTACATTAGCTCAGGAACTAAAAGCAGAAGGGAAAGATATCCTTAGCTTTTCTGCCGGTGAACCGGACTTTGATACACCGCAAGTTATTAAAGATGCTGCTATTAAAGCTATTAATGATGGTTTTACAAAATATACTGCTGTTGATGGTATTCCAGCGCTTAAAAATGCTGTTATAGACAAACTTAAAAGAGAAAACGGGATCACTTACGCACCGAACCAAGTAATTGTAAACAATGGTGCAAAGCATTCACTTTTCAATCTTTTTTCTGCAACTATTGAAGAAGGTGATGAAGTTATTATCCCAGCTCCGTATTGGGTAACTTATCCAGAGTTAGTAAAATACTGTGGCGGTACTGTAGTTGAGATTGAAACTCAAGATACTACAGGTTTTAAGATCACTCCGGAGCAGTTAAAAGCTGCTATCACAGATAAAACGAAAATGTTAATTTTAACTACTCCGTCAAATCCAACAGGTGCAGTATATTCAAAAGCTGAACTAGAAGCGTTAGCGGAAGTGTTAAAGGGTACAGATATTTTAGTAGCATCTGATGAGATGTATGAAAAACTTGTATATGATGGAGAATTTACATCAGCTGCAAGCATTAGTGATGATATGTTTAAACGTACGATTACGATCAACGGTTTATCAAAATCGGTTGCAATGACTGGATGGCGTTTTGGTTATATGGCTGCAGCAGATGCGGAGCTAATCAAAGCTACTAAAAAATTACAGTCTCAAAGTACGTCAAACATCTCTTCTATTACTCAAATGGCAGCGATTACAGGTCTTGACGGTTCTGCTGATGCTGATATTGAGATGATGAGAAAAGAGTTTGCAGCACGTCGTGATGAAGCTGTAAAACTTTTTAACGAAGTAGACGGTTTAAGTGTACTTAAACCAGACGGTGCATTTTATCTATTTGTAAATATTAAAGAGGTAAGTAACGATTCTCTTACATTTGCGAAAGATCTTCTAGCTAAGAAAAATGTTGCTGTTGTACCGGGCGTTGGTTTTGGTAGTGAAGGTTACTTCAGATTTTCATTCGCAACAGATATCAACTCAATCAGAGAAGGTATCAAAAGAATCGAAGAGTTTGTAAAAGAATTCAAAGCATAATAATTATATCTTTTAAGTATATCTGTTGCTTACAACAGATATGCTAAGATATATTTTTCTTACTCCTTATCAAAACTATCAACAACGATAGCTCCCATAGACGCAGGCATAGTAATCAAAATCAATCTCTTTATAGCTATAAGCGGCTCATCGATAAGTGGAAACTTATTTAAAGAAAACAACACTAAAGCAACCACCAAAGCAGCTATAAAATAAGCAATAAAGATTCTTAAAATAAAGATATAGTAACGTTTTGACACTATCCCCTGAAATACACTGTAATATGCATAAGTTCCTAAAAATGATATTGACAAAAGAAATACTACCAATAAATTAACTACAGGAAGAGTCTCCCCCATTCTCCAAGCCTCTTCCGAAAAAGAGATGGGAACAGCCAAAGCAAATGCCCCTATCGCTATTTGACTAATATCTTCAGAGTTAATACTAAGATTCACAGCAGACTCCCCATATTATGTATTTTTAGTTTGATACCGGCTTAAAAGCTTTTGAAAACGTTCATTTTCATGCAGGTCTATAAACTCTTTTTCACTTAATATCTCGTCTGTATAGTTTTCGTTCAACTCTAATGCTTTTTCAAGATCATCAATCGCATTATCTGAGAACTTTAAAACCGAGTATGCACAAGCTCTTTGATAATAAGCATTGGGATATTCCGGATCGATATTTATAGACTGATTAGAAAGGCTTAATGCCCAGTTAGCTTCCCCTAAATCAAGTGCCGCATCAGCTTTATAACTGATAGCTTCAGGATCTTGAGGTCTTATTTTCAATATTTGATCGTAGATTTCTATTTTTCCATATGGAGTTTGTTCTAATCCTGCACGCATCCAAAGTGAATGAATAGTGTTTGTCTTGGCAATCTCCTCCTGATTACTTAACACTTGGCGCGATCTCCTTTCCAAATCATGCTCAAGCAACTGCATTCTTTTCTCATTTTCATCAATCACTTTACTGATGCGTTCATCTACAGTTATTCGAATACGTTCATTAATATCTCGAAAAGAGTTCCAGCCTAAAAACACAAGAATAGAAGTAGCTGCAGCAATAATGTAAAACATATTGTTAATTGTTGACGTCGCATAATCTATCGCTTTGTTTGAAACACTCAACTCTTTTTCAGTCAGTGTTTCATGCATCTCCACACCCAGTTTTCTATTTTCTTCCCTAAGCGTTTTTATCTCGTTTAAAATATAGTTTTCAACAAACGGAGTGTAAAGTGGCTTGTCAAGTTGCTCTATCTTTTCAGGCACTTTCGTTTCATTGGCTGTAGCAGCAAACACAGATATACTAAAGAGAAATAATAAGCTCGAAATCAGGATATTTTTTAACATGGAACGAGTATAACATAGTTATTTAAATTTTTCATATTTTGAAAATAAAAATGCTAAATGCTCAAAATGAGATATAAAGAGACTATAAAATATATCTAAGGTATCAAAACACAATCGAAGAGTTTGTAAAGGAACTGTAACTATTCTGTAAATAAGGGCTCTTCACCCCTTATCTATTTTTATCTCCCCTATTTTCACAAAAAATCCCATTTTTATATCCCTGTAAGTTGACTAGATGTACACTCATATATATTACTTTTAGTAATAAAATTACAAAAAGGTTACATTATGGCTAAAGCTAAGAAAAAAGAGGAAGAAAAAGAGGCTCTTAAAAAAGCTAAGAAGAAAGCTGCTAAAAAAGCAAAAAAGAAAGCAGAGAAAAAAGAGAAAGAAAAAAAGGCCAAAAAGAAAAAAGTTGCTGCAAAGAAAAAAGTAAAAGCAGAAAAAAAAGAGAAGAAAAAAAATCGTGACAAAAAAAAGTCTAAAGAGAAAAAATCTAAGAAGTAGTTCTTTCAACTAAAAAGAGGAAACTTCTTCCCTCTTTTTAACCCCTTTGTTATTAAAATTATTTTATAGCTTTTAGAGCTTCAATAACTTCATCTACATTTGCTAAAGGGATATGTACTTTCCATTCAGGATTATCTGCATTACCATCTAACGAGATACCGATACTCGCAACTGTAGCACTGTTAGGACCATATGGTTCTTCAATTTTTGTTACAGATATAACACCGTTATTTGTTCCACTTAAAGCAATAGTTTGAGACATAACAAACCTCCTAAATTGATTATAGGATTAGTTTATCTAATAATCTATTTACTTTTTCAAAAGTCTGGAAAGTGTCCCTTGTAGTTTTAACCACATTTTATGATCCATTAATGGAAAGCCTGCAAAAGTTTTACCACTTTCTGTGATAGTTTTTGTCACGCCGCTACGTGCCGCAAAAGTGTTAAAATCACCTGTATGTAAATGCCCTGCCGTACCACTTTGTGCACCGAAAACGTTGTTACGTCCTATAATAGATGAACCAGCCATACCTGTTTGAGCAGCAAATACACTTCCCTCACCTATTACACAGTTATGTGCAACCTGGATCAGATTATCAAGTCTTGCACCTTTTTTGATATGAGTGGAACCAAAAACAGCTCTGTCGATAGAAACGTTTGAACCAATCTCAACATCATCTTCAATTACAACATTACCGTTATGATAGATCTTTTTATGTTGCCCTAGTCTGTTTGATGCAAAACCAAAACCGTCACTTCCAACTACAGTACCTGCATGGATAATACAATCAGAACCAACTTTACAATCTCTGTATACCACTACATTTGGATAAAGGATAGTATTGTCCCCGATCTCAGATCCAGAACCTACATATACTCCAGCCATGATTGTACAGTTATTACCGATCTTTGCGCCATTTGCAATCTCGGCTTTTTCTGAGATATCACACCCTTCGCCTATAACAGCTTTTAAAACATCTTTATCTTCAACAGGGGCAGAAAAGTATTTTGACAACACTGCCATCTGCCAGTATGTATCTTCAACTACTAAAGCAACACAACCCTCAGGTACATACTCTTTTGTTTTTTCATTTACGATAATAGCAGCAGCCTTTGAAGCTGCCATATCTTTTACGTACTTTGCATTAGCGATAAAAGAGAGCTGCTCTTCTGTTGCATCTTTAAGTGTATTCATAGAGCTGATTTCACGATCAGCTCCAGAAAATTCAGCACCGATTATTTGTGCGATTTCACTTAACTTCATACTATCTCTCTAATGCTACTGCACCGCTTCTTACGATCTCTTTTGGATTGTATCTTTTCATAGAGTTTAAGAAGTTGTCGATTCTTTTTGGCTCATCTGCAACCATTGCGATCACTGTTGTTTCACCTGCATTTACGATCTTTCCGTTATATGCTTCACAAATAGTATTAATATCACTTAAGTTTTCAGTGATATCAAATTTAACAAGTGCCATCTCTTTTTCAACCATATCTTCATGCTCATATACACGAAGAACAGGAATAAGTTTATGCAGCTGCTTTGTGATCTGCTCCATAGTTTTTACAGAACCCAAAGTTGCAATCGTAATACGAGAGTACTTTGTATCAGGGATAGGTGCAACAGTTAATGATGAGATGTTATATCCACGTCCAGAGAAAAGGTCTGTAATACGAGATAATACACTCGCTTCATTAACTACGATAACTGAGATTACTCTCCTTGCATTATCAGTCGTCATTACTTATCCTCCTTTTTCTCTAATAACATCATATTAAATAAACTTCCTCCGGCAGGAACCATTGGAAGAACGTTCTCAAATCTCTCAACAACAACATCGATAAATGCAACAACATTTTTCTCTACAGCATCTTTAAGTGCTGCATCAAATTCCTCTTTTGTACTAACTCTGTAACCTACTCCGCCAAATGCCTCTGCAAGTTTTACAAAGTCCGGCTGCATAGAAAGGTCAGTTTCTGAGTGACGCTTATCGTAGAAAAGTGTCTGCCACTGACGTACCATACCTAAGAAGTTGTTGTTTAGAATAATATTGATAACCGGAAGTTTCTTTTCAACTGCCGTCATTAATTCTTGAACATTCATAAGGATTGAACCGTCACCCGTAAAGTTTACACTTACTTTTTCAGGCGCTGCAGATTTTACACCCATTGCAGCAGGGAAACCAAATCCCATAGTACCTAATCCACCAGAACTTGCAAACTGACGAGGTCTGCTAAACGGATAGAACTGTGCTGTCCACATTTGGTGCTGTCCAACGTCCGTAGAGATATTTGCATCGTCACCAAGAAGCTCTCCAACTCTTTGAATAACCCATTGCGGTTTAATTCTCTCACTATCTTCATGGAAAGTTAGAGGATGAAGTGCATCAAAATTCTCAATAGTTTCTCTCCAAGACTCATATCTTGAACCATCTATAGAGTCAGCTTGTGCTAACATCTCATTAACAACATTTTTAACATCACCAACGATTGGAAAGTCAGCATTTACAAGCTTCGAGATACTTGCCGGATCGATATCTACATGGATAACTCCCGCATTTTTAGCAAATTCGCTTAGTTTACCAGTTACACGGTCATCAAATCTAGCCCCTAAAGCAATGATAAGGTCAGTTTCACTCATCGCCATATTTGAAGCGTATGAACCATGCATACCGAGCATTCCTACAAGGTACTTATCATCATGTGACAATGTACCGCGAGCCATGAAAGTTTCAACTGCAGGGATCTGAGTCTTATTTACAAGCTCTCTTACATCATATGCTGCATTTGAGTTAATAACACCACCACCAAGGTAGAAAAGCGGACGTTTAGCACTTGCTATCGCTTCCATAGCTTTTTTAATCTGGCGAGGATTTCCCTTAACATTTGGCTTGTATGTCTCTAAATCTAGTTCAATATCATAGTTGAACTCTTCGATCTGAGCCGTAACATCTTTTGGAATATCAACATGAACAGGACCCGGACGACCTGAAGAAGCGATATAAAAAGCTTCTTTAAGTACACGAGGCAAATCTTTTGCATCTGTAACTAAATAGTTGTGTTTAGTACAAGAGCGGCTGATTCCAACTGCATCGATCTCCTGAAACGCATCTGTTCCGATTAAACTCATAGGAACCTGTCCTGAGATAACAACTAAAGGGATTGAATCCATATACGCATCAGCTAAACCTGTAACTGCATTCGTAAAACCAGGTCCACTTGTAATCATAGCGACGCCGACTTTTCCACTAGCTTTTGAATATCCTTCTGCAGCATGTACTGCTGCTTGTTCATGACGAGTAAGAATGTGTTGAAAACCATCTTGTTTGTATATCTCGTCATAGACATTCATTATCGCTCCACCAGGGTAGCCAAAAACTGTGTCTACACCTTCGGCGATTAGTGCTTCGATAACCATCTGTGCGCCACTAATTTGCATGAAAAGTCTCCTAATTTTTTTATATTTATGTAAAAGTTTTGGATTATACTTAAATGAAGCTATATTTTAAGTTAAAAATTCAGACTTCTTGTAAAACTATATAAAGTATGAGGAAAATATAAATTTATCTACTCTAAAATAGATCTCATTATCATAGAAGGTCTCCAACGTGACTGAGAGCCTTTTGGAAGTAGTTCGAGATTGAGTTTTGTTTCCGGATAATATTCTTTAAAAGTCTCGTAAAAGTTATCTATCTGATCTGTTTCACCAAATAAAGAGAGGTAGTTTTTGACACCTTTTTCAATACTGCTTTGCACAACTCTATTATTTACGGCATTTTCTAACTGAGAGATATAACACCAAGAAAAAATTGTCGCTAGTGACATATGTTTAGAGTTGATGTTTAGATACTTTTCAAGCACTTTTTTAACACCTATTACATCTCCTGTAACCGCATAGGTATTAGCTATACTTACATCTTCATTCCATTGGTCTTGAAGCCATTTCCCTTCTGGAGTCTCTTGAATATCTTCAAGCTGAGCCATTGCATCGTAAGCATCTGCCATATTATTGGATTTTACGGCTAAATAAAATTTTTGTTTTACTTCAATATCTTTAAGGATCTCCAGTGATTCCTCTTTAAAATCATCAAAATCTTTTAAAACACTCAAAAGTTTTCCCGCAGTATGTAAATCTTCTTGTGCGAGCGCATCATGAGCTTTTATATACAGGTTGTCTGAAAAACTCATTAATGTCGTATATTCAGGCAATTCTGTTAAAAAAGGATTTTGTTTAATCAGCTGCATTGCGATTTTAAAATCTTTTTTAGAGATAGACTCTCTAAATCTTAAATAGATAGCTGATTTTGTAAATAGTTCTTGAATAAACTTCGTCTTTTCACTGATCCCACGATACGGCATCAGCATATCTTTTGCACTTTGTAAAGTTTTTGGATTGAGCATCATTTTCTGTGCTTTTGCAAATGAAGTTTTCCATTTTGTCTCAAGAGCTCTGTAGATTTTTGTATCTTTATATACAGGAAAAGAGTTAGCCAAAGAGTATGCAAGAGCCAACTTATTGTTTCTCGCATTATCTACAAACTTTGGATACTGTGCATAGTCCAGATAAAGCTTTTGTATTATTTTATTTTTTGAAGGGATATCTTTAAACTGGTTAAGTAACAGTTCTGCTCTGCTTCTGTCTCCGTTTTCAAGTGCAATTTTCGCTTTTTCTAATGTTTTTTCCCATAAGTTTGAAACAAGTTCATATACATTTGTGTATCTTAAAAGCGGATTTTTTTCTATCTCATCCTGAATCGCTTCAAACTTCTTATTTTTAAGCAAATTCTTGATCTCTTCAAGCCCTTCAAAGATATCATAATAGATTAAAAAACCATCTTCCGTACCAATGATAAGCTCATTTTTTTCTCCGTCAAACTCCATCGCCGTAATAGGTGATGTCATTTTAATAAACCTAGTAGATATAGCCTCATAAGTGTTGAGATCATACACAAGTACATACCCTAAATGTGTCCCTAAGAACAGGAACCTTTCATCCTCACTGATCACCATCTGACGAACTTCGTCATGGATACCTTGTAATCTTGTGATCACTTTTGATGTGTGGATATTCCATATGATGGCTTTTGAATCTTTATCTATACTAATAAGCTTGTTTTTATTAAAGAACTTAATCTTCATTACCGGAGCCCCGTGAGCTCTAAGCCGATCTTTATGTGTCATTGTAACAAGGTTATAAACAGATATTTTTCTGTCATAACTAGCCGTTGCTACCCAATTGGCATTTTTTGAAAATGTAATATCGTTAATAGTATCTATATGGGAAGGAAGCGTAAACATCAGCTTGCCGCTTTTTACATCGACAGCAAAGATTTTTCCGTCATCGCCGCCTGAGAGCATAAATCTGTTTAAAGGGTCAATTGCTACACACGATGCCTCACCGTGATGTCTATCAACTTTAGCTACAAGTTTCTTTGTTTTTGCATTGTAAAGTCTGGACTCTCTGGCATCAGCAGACAAAGAGGCAAGATAGTACTGATCCTGACTAAAATCAACAACATTTGTCCTATAGTCTTTATGCTCAATACCCGCTTTAAATCCATCAATAAGAGAGAGTGAATCGTTATTAAAAAATCGGATGGTAGTTTCATTATCTATTACTAAAAGTGTGTTGCCTTCTTTATACAGTTTTAACAATAAGACAGGTTTAACAACACTTTTACTTTTGATAACTTTCATAATCTACCTGATATACCCTTCCGATTTTAAAGCTGCATAGATCTCATCTTGATGCTCTTTACCTTTTGTTTCCACATGTACAGTTACATTCGCATCACCATAATCAAGTGACACTGATGTTCTATCGTATGCAATATGAACTATATTTGCATTTAAACCATTTAAAATCTCTGTAAAACGCATCAATGAACCCGGCTTATCTATCAGCGTAACAGTTAGATTCATTTTACGATGTGATTTGATCAAACCTTTTTCGATGATCACTGAAAGCAAGGTCACATCCATGTTACCGCCGCTTAAAACAACAGCTACATTTTTATCTTTTATATCTTTTACTTTATCGTGTAAAAGTGCTGCAACACCAACTGCTCCAGCACCTTCTACAACAAGTTTTTGCTTCTCTAAAAGGTATAAAATTGCACTTGCGATCTCTTCATCATCTACACTGATTACTTCATCTACATATTGCAGGGCATAGTCAAGTGTTATTTTTGATGTATCACGAACAGCTATACCATCGGCAATTGTGCGAACTTTTGTAGTATCTACGGCAGTTTTCAACTCATATGATTGTTTAAATGCAGGTGCTCCACTTGCACTAACACCTATCACTTTGGTACTTGGAGAGAGTGCTTTGATCGCAGTTGCAATACCTGCGATCAGACCACCACCACCAATAGGGATGATCACAGCGTCAAGTTTGTCGCAGTTCTCTAAGATCTCTAAACCAACTGTACCCTGTCCTGCGATTACATCTTCATCTTCAAAAGGATGAACAAATGTCAGATCGTTCTTTTGTGCATAATCCATTGCATAACCGTATGCTTCATCATAGTTTGTTCCGTGCAGTACAACTTCTGCACCGTAATGTTTTACACCGTTTACTTTTGTCAGCGGTGTAGATTCCGGCATTACAATTACCGCTTTAATTCCAAAACGACTAGCTGAAAGAGCTACACCCTGTGCATGGTTCCCGGCACTAGCAGCTATTACACCTTTTGCACGTTCGTCATCAGAAAGAGAGGCTATTTTATTGTAAGCGCCGCGAATTTTAAAAGCACCCGTGATTTGAAGGTTCTCTTTTTTTAAAAAGATATTTGCGTTTGTTACTTCACTCAAATATGGTGCAGAAGCAAGAGGAGTCTTAACAACAACTCCCTCAATGCGCTTCTGTGCTTGTTTTATAGTTTCTAAATTTACCAAAAATATCCCTAGCTACAAAGGTTTCTATGATCAACCATTGCACATTGATTCTGTACAACTTTCATACCGGCATTTTTTGCTTTCTCAGCAGCAGCATTGTTTACTATACCTTTTTGCGCCCAAAAAACATCAATGTCACCACGCTCAATACATGCATCTGCAATCGGGTCTAACGCATTAGGCTTTCTAAAAATATTTACCATATCTACTTTAAATGGGATCTCTTTTAAACTTCTATATACTTTTTCACCAAGAATCTCATCCTCTTTTGGATAAACAGGTACTATTTTATACCCTTGAGCCTGCATATAAGCCGCTACTCTATGAGAATCTTTTTCAGGATTTGGAGACAAACCTAAAACTGCAATAGTTTTAACACTATCAAAAATCTCTTTCACTTCATCCATATTAGAATTTACCGTTGGAAATTCGCACTCCATAATTATCCTTTACTTTCTGTTTTTAATGTGATTATATCGAAAATTCTTGAAGATTTACAGGTAATAGGCGTTATTGCATCTCTAAACTCATAAGATACATATCTTCGCCGTCTATCACCTCTACATTTGTAGATTCGCACTCAGGGCAGCAATAATGGATTTTTTCCAGAGTGTTTTCTTCACCACATGAATTACAGCGGATCACAACAGGCTGTATCTGTATGATAAATTCAGCCTCTTCACAGATGGTTTTCTCTTTAAAACTATTAAAGGCGACTTCAAACAGATGGATTTCAATACCGCTCATCACCCCTATTTTTGTAACGATTTTTGTGACCTTTGAAGCTTGATTCTCTTTTGCAAGATCTTCAACTTGTTCCAACAAAGCCTGTACTACGCTATATTCATGCACAACATGTTCCCTTGAAGCTTTTTAACATATTCTAGGTAAGAGTTCACCTGTGGGCATCTCAAGAAATCTTTTTGTGCCGTGTCCGCTTTTAAGTATCACTTTAGCGGGATATTCCTGTGTCACCTCTGCTATCTCAACAGAGTTTGCAGAGTTCTCAAACCTCTGAAGAACATTGATCGCTTTAGCTGCATCGGCTTTTGGTATTGCTAAGATGAAAGTCCCCTCGTTTGCCAGATTCAAAGCCTCAAAACCGAGCATTTCACAAAGACCGTACACCTCTTGCGATACAGGGATCTTCTCCTCTTGCACCTCTATACAGATATTTGACTGTTTCGCCCACTCGTTTAGCACGGCACTCACACCTCCGCGCGTTGCATCACGCATGGCAGTAATTTGCACACCCTCTTTGATAAGGGCCTGCACTTGAATACTCAAAGATGCACAATCGCTTTGCAGGTTGCTTGAAAGCTCCATCCCTTCACGTGCCGTAAAGATTGTCGCCCCGTGACATCCTATATCTCGTGAGAGTAAAATAACATCATCTTCGGAGATTTTATTAGCACTTAGTCCTTTTTGCTCGATCTCACCTATTCCCGTCGTGTTTATAAAGATCTTATCGACACTCCCTTTGGGAACCACCTTTGTATCACCGCTTACAATTACGGCATTGTTTATTGCCAACTCTTTTTTCATAGAGTCTACAACCTTCTCAAGTTCCTCTAGAGAAAAACCCTCCTCTATGATCACCGAACAGGTAAGGTATTTCGGTTTTGCACCCATCATTGCCAGATCGTTACAAGTTCCGCAAATTGCCAGTTTGCCGATATCTCCACCGGGGAAAAAGATCGGAGAAACCGTAAAACTGTCCGTTGAAAATGCCAGCTCACCGTTATGGATCACCGCTGCATCTTCACTTTTTTCCAAAATATCGTTTGCAAAAGCTTTGTAGAAAACTTTGGAAATCAATTCGTTATTCTCTTCACCGCCATTTCCCATAGCTAGAGTTATTTGCTTATTCATAAAAGCTTCCCGTATTTATAATATGCCGCACAAGCACCCTCACTGCTTACCATACAACTTCCCATCGGAGTAGACGGTTTACATGCAGTGCCAAAGATAGAACACTGTGGAGGAGTTGCCTTGCCTTTAAGAATATCTCCGCAAATACAGAGTTTATGGTCCTCGATCGGCTCGCTTTTAAGCAGCTCTTCGTAAAGCACTTCCGCATTATATTTATTATATTCATCCCGAAGTTTCAATCCGCTGTTTGGAATATCTCCCAAACCTCTAAATCTGAACTTTTGCGCTTTTTCAAAGTATTTCTCATTTAATGCCTGAGCTTTTAGATTGCCTTCATGATTCACAGCCCGTTTGTACTGCACTTCAAGTTCAGACCGCTTTTCAACAAACTGTTTGACAACCATTGCAATTGATTCCATCACGTCAACAGGCTCAAACCCCGCAACAACTACGGGTTTTTTATACTCATGGGGAAACTTCTTATAGATCTGACTCCCGCTTATAACGCTCACATGACTCGGCCCTAAAAATGCGTCAATACTACACTCTTCATCGGATAAAAGCAGCTCCATAGCTTCTGGAACAGTTACATGGTTTATATGAAACAAGATATTTTCAATCCCCTGCTTTATAACTACATCTAAAAGTGCCGCAGTCATCGGTGTAGTTGTTTCAAAACCAATCGCAAAGAAGATTACTTTTTTATCTTGATTTTCTTTGGCAATTTTCAAGGTATCAAGCGGCGAGTATACAAAACGCACATCAGCCCCGCGTGCACGTGCATCTTGCAAACTCCCTTTAGAACCCGGGACTTTTATCATATCCCCTAAAGTGACAAGGATTACATCCTCCTGCATTGCCAATATATAGGCATGATCTATCCGCTCTTTGGGCATTATGCAAACCGGACATCCAGGCCCATGGAGAAAGTTGATATTTTCAGGCAGCAGCTGTTGTAATCCATACTTCATGATCGTATGTGTATGACCGCCACACACCTCCATAATATTTATGAGATTTGGCAGTTTTTTTGCCTCTTCTTCGATCAGCTTTGCATACCCTTGGATAACCTCAGGATCTCTAAAACCCGTATAGAGGTCTTTGAGCTGTAACTCACCCATTATCTGCCTCTATTAGGACAATTATCATCCTCTTCGACCAAGTTTTGCCGCTCTTGTTCATCCATCTTCTCAACTAGTTCGCTGTACACTTTTAAAGACTCCAGAGCATCCGCTTCATCTAGCTTGTTCATAATAAAACCGATGTGTAAAAGTACATAATCCCCTACTTTTACATCATCCTCTTCCATCAGATCCAAACCCGCTTCACGAGTAATACCCATAGTATCTACCGTTACTACGTTTCTCTCTTTATCTATCTTTACAACTTTGCTTGGAATTGAAAGGCACATCCTAAGCTCTCATTTTACGTTTAAATTCGATCCACTCTATCACTCTTTGAACAGATGAAGGGTCTTTTACGCTTACCTCTAAAATGTCAACACCCGGTTTGATTTTTCGTGCCTCTTTTTTTTCATGTTCGAGGTCATAATCAAAGTGCTCTATTAGGTCCATCTTAGTTATTAAGATCAGATCAGCCTGCCGAAACATTACGGGGTATTTCTCTATCTTGTCGCTGCCCTCGGGAACTGAAACCAGAACAATGTTTAAATGGGTTCCGACATCATACGAAGCGGGACACACAAGATTGCCGACATTCTCTACAAAACACAGATCAATCTCATCCAGCGGCATCGCATGCAATCCCTTATGTACCATGAAAGCATCCAAATGGCATGCTGAGCCTGTTTGTATCTGATAGGCAGGGATCCCTTTTGCTTTCATTCGATCGGCATCACGTGAAGTCTCCAAATCCCCTTCAATCACACCAAATTTAAACTCTGCCAAATCCGCCATAGCTTCAAGCAGTGCAGTTTTTCCGCTTCCCGGTGAGCTCATAAGGTTAATGCCGAGAACTTTGTGGTTATCAAAGTGGCTGCGGTTATGCGCTGCTTCATGGTTGTTTTTATCTAAAATCTTTGTAATGACACTTATAGTTTTCGCATCGTTTAACTGCGGGTTATGGTGCAGTGTTTCATGCGCAGCCTGATGCTCGTGTGAGTGATCATGAGTATGTTCATGATGATGATGATGCTCGTGCCCATCTCCTAAAGTTGTTCCTGTTATACTACATCCACAATCTGCACACATATATTTTAATCCCTTTAATTATTTATGCCAAAAGCATATTTGTTCCAACTGCCACAGAAACTATTCCGGCCGTTGCAAACACTCTTCTTACATTTCTTTGGTTTGTCAAAAACTCTTTGTTGATATATAAAATAACTACCCCGAAGCTTAAAAAAACAACACTTACACCAAATACAAAAGCAAGTACCATAGAAAAATCTACCACCTGATTTTCCAAAGCGCCCAGAGTGACAAGCATTCCGCGAACTCCGCCTATTCCCATAAGTGCGCCCATAGTCCATGCCGATGTCGATGCATAGGAACTGTTATGGGAGTGCTCTTTTCCAAAATAGATGTGCATATGTTCTTTGTCATCATGGGTGTGTTTGTTGAGATGTATTTTGTTTGATACAACCATATACAAAAGATATACACCCATAGCGATAATTACGCTTGAAGCTATTATATCTCCGTACATAGTAACATTTTCGGGTAAATTATAGCTCTGTAAAATTTTTGCAAATAGAAAAAGTGTGATCCCGTGACCAAAAGCAAACATGATCGTAATCATCATCGTTTTTTTGATGGATTTTCCTATGGAAAAATCGGCTATAGCAGTTAAGTGATCCGCTCCAAATGCATGTAAGATTCCATACCAGAGCATGAGAAAATAAGCCGTTTCCATATATGAGTCCTTATACCGCGTGCGTATATATTCAATTTTAAAAGATTTTATATTACATTACGTAAAACAAACATAAAAAAGCCAATTTCTTAGGTATAAGTAGTTAAACTTTTAATAAAACAGCATCTCAAAGGAAAAATGTGAAAGAGTTAGTAGTTTTAGGTGTCGGAAATATCTTACAGCATGATGACGCTATAGCGGTATATGCCTCACAGTATATAAGCGACAACTACACTTTTTCACCCGACATAGATATTATAAACGGCGGTGTTGAGGGTATAAACCTTCTCAACTTTTTTATGGAATACAAATACATCCTCATCCTTGATGCTATAGAGATAGAAGATGAAGCGGGAGCTATTTACCATATCCCCTCAGAGGAGCTTACAGGTTTTGGAGTGAATTCCGGCAGTGCGCACGACATCGGAGTACTTCAATGCTTTGAACTTTTGGAACTGATGGGAAAAAAGGCACCAAAGTCTAGTGTTCTCGGGATCGTACCACATAAAATAGATACACATATAGGTCTAAGCGACACACTCTACTCAAAGTTTGACACCTATATCCAAACGCTTGTTGCTGTTTTAAAAGATCTTAATATAGAGGCTGTAAAGAACGATGCCAACCTCTCCCTTGATGATGTGATCGAGAAGTTTAATAACCCTAGAGCTAGCACCCCAAATTTGCCTCTGTAAGTTATTTTTGTTTTTTTAAGTTTTTATATATAATCTTTATTGAATAAATAGTTAGATATGAAAGAAGATAATGTCCCAAGCTGAAGCAGTAGAAATATATCTTAATAACATGAGAGATGTCAAAAAAAGAATTGAATATGCCGAAAACCAGCTGAGTGTATTTAACACAACACATGACTATCTTCTATTGGAAAATGCATTGTTACACACTAGGAAAGCTCTTGAATGTATCGCATATGCTTCTATCGCACCTAATAAAAATGCCTATTCAAAGTTCCGTTCTGAAGCTAAAATTCCAGCAGATTTTAGAAAAGATTATCATGGAGGAAAAATCCTCAAACAATTAGAACGTGTCAATAAAGATTTTTATCCACTTCCATTGGTTAAACCAAAACTAGTTGCTGAAAGGCAGTGGCACTTTGATAGGCTTAGTTCTGGTTATTTAACCAAGAAACAGTATAGTAATCTTTATGATAGGCTCGGAAAATTCCTGCATTCAGATAACCCTTGGGATAATGACAAGGGATATCTGAATTTAGCTAATGATATGCCGGAAAACTTTCAAAGAATAAAGTCTTTATTACAGATACATGCTACTTTCGTTCAGGACAATAAATCTCGATACGCTTTTGTTGTAGACATGGGTTCTAAAGAAAAAGATGTGTCTGTGATAACAGCGATAGCAGGTGGGCCATTTAATGTGGACATCTAGCAAGACATTGGAGACCAATCAAAAATCCATAAGCGAATTTTTAATTGATCATTTTAAACGTTAGAAAAGTTTACTAACCCTAGAAAGCTACATTAGTAGTTTTATACTTCGCAAGTTCTTTCCCTTTTGCATCTATAACATGTACGGCACATGCCAGACATGGATCAAAAGAGTGGATTACACGTAAAACCTCTAACGGCTTTTCTCTGTCTTCTATCTTTAAACCGATTAACCCTTCTTCGTATGCACCTCTGAGCCCGTCAAAGTTTTTCGGTGTAGCATTCCAGGTTGTCGGTGCTATTACCGAATAGTTTTGTATCTTTGCATCTTTTATGTTGATAAAGTGAGAAAGCATCCCTCTTGGCACTTCCAAAAATGCCCTTCCCTGCGTTTGTGTTTCCAAGGTCTCAAAACTGTACTTTGTCCAAGTATCGGTATCGTAGTATTTTATATTTTGCAGTAACTCTGAAGCAATCTTGAAAATATACTCACATACATAAATGCTCTCAATTGCGCGGGCTGCATTTCTCCCTACAGATGTACAAAGATCGATGAGTTCCAAATCGGTCTCTTTTAAGAACTCATCTACAAATGAGATAATCAAAGGATTCTTTTTAGAGTAGCTTATGAGCAGTCGTGCAAGCGGCCCCGTCTCCATCGGTTGCTTATCGTAGCGCGGTGCTTTGATCCACGAGTACTTGTCATCATTTTTCGCCGTTTTTAAAGAGCCGTCACTGTTTAGATCGGTATATTTTACTTCCTGTTCTGGAGTACTGCCGTCATACCAAGCTCGATCTACCTCTTCTGTGATCTTACTCGGATCAAAATCTTGTATATTTTCAAAATCGTGCTTGTAGATTACACCGTCGCTAAAAAGTTTTCTCTCCCCTTCAAAGCTGTAACCGCCCGATGACATGTAGTTCCCGTTCGCTCTTCCGATGCCCGCTTTTATCTCATCACGATACACTATCGCCAAGAGTTTTGCATCTGGAAGGTATGCCCGCTGGATAAACTCCTGTGCCTCTTTCATAATAAAAAGATAGTCATTCACCCTTTGCGGATTTAACATATCTGCTACACTTGTCACCCCGCCGACTACCAAAGTTTGAGGATGGGGAGTTTTAGCGCCGAAAATCGCTACCGCTTTGGAGATCTTTGTTTGAAATTTGAGCGCTTCAAGATAATGAGAAATAAGAATTAAGTTCTGCTCTGCCGAGAGCTTGTATGCACCATGTCCCCAGTAGCCGTTGGCAAACGGTCCGAGCTTTCCACTTTTTACAAAAGTGTCCAGTTTTTTCAGTGTCTCTTCATAGTGAGCATGGGAGTTTCTAAAAGGGTTTTCATGGTACTTGTGTGCCTCTTTGGATGTCATCTTCGGATCAGCTTTTAGGGCACTTGTTACATCCACATAGTCTAAAGAGTGCAGATGGTAAAAATGAACCACATGATCCTGAATAAACAGTGCCATAGCCATAAGATCACGAATGATCTCGGCATTTTTAGGAATCTTAAGAGAGTATGCATCTTCAACACACGTTATAGCCCCGCGAAAATGGGAGTTTGTACACACACCGCAAATACGCCCCGCCATCAATCCCGCATCTCTTGGATCGCGACCTTGTAGTATGGTCTCTATTCCTCGAAACAGCTGTCCGCTAGCCCAGGCATCTTGAACGACATTATTTTCATCCACCTCAACTTCTACACGCAGATGTCCCTCTATTCTCGTGATTGGATCGATAACAATTTTTTTAAGACTCATCTTCTACTTCCTCTTCATACTTTCTCTCATTGGCAAACTTGTCAAAAAAACCGGCCTCTACACACCCCATACAACCATGACCCGCTTGAACAGGCCAACTTGTACCACCGTTAAACTTCATAGTCGGGCAGTTTGCATTTGCATAAGGACCTTTACATCCCATCTCAAAAAGGCAGTACCCTTTTTTGGCACCCTCATCGCCCCACTCTTTTACAAACTCACCAAGTTCATAGTGTCCGCGTCTCTCACAGTTGTCATGGATTCTCCCCTCATAAGCCCACAGAGGTCTGTTGAACGAATCCAGCGGCGGCAACTCTTCAAACATCAGGTACGAAAGAAGCGTGCCCACAATATTTGTCGGGTTTGTAGGACAACCCGGTATGTTTATAACATCGTCACGCCCAAGTGCTTCAGCCACTCCGACAGCACCTGTTGGATTTGGAGCAGCAGCTACCACTCCGCCGTCAAAAGCACAACTCCCAACCGCCATAATGAGTGCCGCATCCTTCGCCGTATTTTGTAAAAGCTCAAGTCCCGTTGTACCGTTTGGACCTATTCTTAGATACTTTCCATCCATTGCAAGCGGAACAGCCCCCTCTACTATAAGGACATATTCCCCTTTTTGATTTTTAACGATATCTTCTAAAACTGTTTCACTCTGATCACCACTTGGACTCATTAACAGCTCATGATAATCCAGCGATACATAATCAAATATCAGATCCTCTATTGCCGGGTTTTCCGATTTTATAAAAGCTTCCGAGTTCCCGCTACAGTCAGCTAGCTCCAGCCAAATAATGGGTACGCGGTTGAGTGTTTTGATCCCTCTTTCTACAACCTCTTCAAAATTGGGGTGCAGTTGCATATTTGCAGTTACCATAGAGATCCAACTGTTTACTTGATGTTTCTCGATCTCTATCGACTCTAAAGCATTCTCCAAATTCTCTGCAGATAAGTTGTTTCTCGGATGTAAAGTGTTAAATTTATCAAGACGTTTTTGTACAGCTTGTATCTCTTTTTCTCTTTGTAGCTCTTCGGGTGTTTTTCTCACCATATTTGGATCAATTAGATCTTGCGAATCTTTTATGATATCTTGTACCATCACCTTACATTTTCCACATACACGACCCGCCTGGGAAAACGGTGCCAACTCAGAAAATGAAGCGATTCCTGTCTCTTTTACAATATCTACAAGGTCTTGCTGATACACATGCTCACAACTACATACAAGTCTTCCGCGCTCACCTACAAGTCTGTTCTCATAAAGGTAGTTAATATCTACTTTTTGTCCGCTATCCATAAGCGTCTCTAGATACCCTACATCAACATTTGAGTTTATCCCTATAAAGCGTGTCAGTTTATCCCCGTTGAAAAAGTACTCATCTATTCGGTTGTCTTTTTTCGATGTTATTAAAACCTTTTCATACTCACTCGTAAATGTGGGAGAACGTACCTCTATAAGATCGAAGTTTCCAACTTTGAGCATATCTACATCGATCTCACGCTTGAACTCTTTTTTCTCCAGGTTTAATATGTGTGAAATGGCACAATCAGCCTGAAGTGTACACGCTTTTACATGCCCCGCTATAAAGTTAAACTCTTCCACTTCGGCACACTCACCTATGGCATAGATATTTTCATCTTCGGTTTGCATATAGTTGTTTGTAAGAAGCCCTTTGTTGGACTTGAGGACATCACGGAATAGTTCTATATTTGGTTTTATTCCCACTCCAAAAACAACAAAAGGATTTTCAATTTTCATCTTCTTGGTTTGGATCGAAGTTATCTCAGAGTTTTCTACTGTTTTATCTACAATCTCATCCTCATACGAGATAGAGACTTTTCCATTGTCGGTGTAAGAGTTTTCTATAGTTTTAATAGCATCGATCGAGAGGTCTTTACTGTAAAGAGCGTCAGAGCGCACAAGAAGTGTAATATGCTTGACCGCATCCATATCACTCAATGTTTCAAGCAGTTCGAGTGCTATCGGTCCGGCACCTACGATCACAACCTCTCTGCCCTGGACACCCTCATGGATCTTTTTACAATCACGGGCACTTCTAAAAACGGTAGCATTTGAGATATTTTGTATATCAAAGAGTGTAATAGGCAAAGAGCCTGTAGCGATAATGAGCTTGTCGTAACCGTACATTGCATCCTCGGTTAGTACACGCTTATGCTCTCTGTCAATAGATGTAATTTTTTGACGCAGTTCCAGTTTTATCTTAGGGTGGAGCGGGATGGCAATATCATCAACCTCATCAGAGTCGTCTACCAAACGGCATAAGTGGATTCTGTCATACGAGGGATACTCTTCATCACTTAAAAGAACTATATCTAAAGAGATATCTTCTTGTATCAGTTTATTTGCAATATAAGCACCTGCAATCCCCGCACCGATAATTACAACTCTCATGACTCACCTCATATAACATTTCTATGCTCTTATTGTATCAAGAATTAAAGTAACTCGCTACTATCTCATCCAATTCTATAACATTTTCTCTTTGCTTGGCTTCAATTCCCAACAATTTCATTTGCCCAAGCACACTTTGAATATACTTTTTCCACTCTCTTCTTAAAACGTCACTCACTCCAACCTCTACACTCATAATATCATCAGGAACTATACTTATAACTGTTGTTTTAGCTACAGTTCCGGATAAAGAGCATACTTGCAACATCTCTGCTATTTCAACTTCACTTGCCGTCTTTTTGACTATGTCACCCTCTAAGAACTGTTCCGTGTTCTTTATGATTATCTCACCTGCATCTCTGTTTTGCTCCGAAGAGGTATTAACGATAAGCACCTCATCATACTCTTGCAGCAGCTCTAAGAGTTTAAGTCCTAAAGTCCCGCCCTCTATTATCTCAAAGGGGATAGAAAAGTCGTAGTTCTCTTTTATATAGCGCACGGCATACACGCCTATACCCTCATCTTTAAAAAGAACGTTTCCCGAACCCACCAGTACTATGTTTTTTCCCATCTTATCTCTCTTTTGCCATATGGAGTGCATAGTAGGCTTGACCAAGAGATATACCACCGTCATTGATCGCAGTTTTACTCTGGAAATAGTAGCGTATATTGTTCTTCTCGAAAGCTGCAATAGTTTTTTCAAGCAAGGTTTTGTTTTGAAATACACCGCCGCTCAAAATCACAGGCAACTCTGGATGTTTAAGTGCGATCTCAACTATAATGTTTTTGAGTGTATTTATAAACTTTGAGGCGATCAGAGCCTTCTCTTTTTCATTTAATATCTCCACAACCATCTCTTTAAACTCTATTATCTCATTGTTGATTCTATAGGGGTAACTTGCATCACTTTTATGCTCTTGTGCACACTTCTCAACGATCAGCCCGCTTTCCCCCTCATAACTTAGGTCATTTAGGTTAGCGCCAAAAACATAGATAGCATCAAACAATCTGCCGATCGAACTGCTCTTTGGAGAGTTTAGCTGTTTTGTATGCATGAGGTGGTAATTTTCTATCTCCTCTTTTGAAAAGGAATTAACTACCTCATGCTCCATCTTCAAGATCTCCTCTTTAGTAAAAGATTCAAACAACAATGAAAGTGCTACACGTTTGGGCTCTTTTACAGCCTTTTCCCCGCCTAGCAGTGATAACTGTTGAAGATGATAGAGGCGTTTATACTCACTTGGGCTCACACGTAAAACTTCACCGCCCCACAAAGTAGCGTCATCCCCGTAACCAGTACCGTCAAAACAAAATGCTAAAGCCTCATCTTCCAAGTTATACTCTGCCATACACGCCAGTGCATGTGCATAATGGTGTTGCACCTCCAAAAGCTCCACATCTTTATGCTCAGCAATGTAGCTTTTTGCCCATTTACTCGTTTCATAGTGTGGATGCTTGTCGCATACAATGATGTCGGGTTCAAAGTTGTAAAGTCGTTTAAAAGTATCTAGTGTACGTAAAAAGTACTCAAAAGCTTCGAGCGAATTTAGATCGCCTATGTGGGGAGAGAGGATCATATGGTTTTCAAACGCCAAAGTGATGGTACTTTTTTGATGCCCACCGAGAGCGAGTATCTTTTTAGCAGAGGTGTGCTTTTGATGAAAACTCTGCGGTGTAAATCCGCGGGCATCTCGTAAAACCATCTGCTTCTCTTCAATACTGCAAACCACACTGTCATCACAGGCGTTTACTATCTCTCTGTTGTGTGAAAGTGCCTTATAAAGAAACGGAAGCTTTTTGTACAACTCCTCTTCATCGGTAATGATAGGCTCATCACCCAAGTTTGCACTAGTTGCCACTATAGGATGCTCAAGCTTTTCTAGGATCAGCTCATGCAGAGGGGTATAAGGTAAAAACACCCCTACTCTGTCAATATACGGCGCTATGAGAGAGGATAGAGAGCTATTCTCTTTTTTTCTCACTATAACTATCGGGCGCTCTTTTGAGAGGATCAGCTCCTCATCTTTTTCGCTCAAGTAAGCTACATTTTTAATTGCTTCAATATCTTTAAACATCACCGCAAAAGGTTTCGTCGGACGGTTTTTATGTTTTCTTAGCTCCTGCACCGCTTGATCGTTTGTAGCATCACACACTATATGGAACCCGCCTAACCCTTTGAGCGCCAAGATTTTGCCATCGTTAATATAACTGACAAACTCCTCTATAGAAAAGTTTAGTGCAGGCCCGCAATGAAAACAAGATATCGGCTGTGCATGAAAACGGCGATCTGTCGGCTCGCCATACTCTTTTTGACACTCTAAGCACATCTCAAACTCTTGCATTGAGGTGTTCTTTCTATCATAGGGCAGCTCTTTAACTATGCTGTATCTCGGTCCGCAGTTTGTGCAGTTGATAAAGGGGTATTTGTAACGTCTGTTTGTAGGGTCTTGCATCTCATCCCTGCAATCTTGGCACATTGAGATATCTGGCGAGAGCATTGTAGTGACATCGGTATTATTTGAGCGGACAATTGAAAACTCTTGCGTGTTTTGGAGTTCAAGTGTTTGTAGCTCGATCCTGTCTATGCGAGCCAATGGCGGGTGTTTCTCTTTTAGCTCTTCTAAAAAACTCTCTATAGAGCTATTTAGCCCTTCAACCTCTATAACTACACCCTCGCCGCTGTTTAATACATATCCTGACAATGAGTGCTTAAGTGAGAGCTGATATACAAACGGGCGAAATCCGACACCTTGTACCACCCCTGCTATATCCAGTCTTAATCGTTTTTTAGAGATATTTTTCATTGGTTTGATTATACCTTATCTATGCTATACTTCAAAGATGTATAACCATTCGTATCCAGTTTTTATCCACCATATTTTTACATCTCCCAAACACAACTACTTTACAAGAGAAAAGTTTGACGTAGGCGATGCACCGACCATAGAACACTCAAAAATAAAACTTACTAAAGATCAAGGGCTAGAGGGTGACCGATTTGAGTTTTCGAAGTATCCGATCACACTCATCTCTGCCGAAGTAATAAATGAAATCTCTAAAGAGTTAGACTTTGAGGTAGATCCGAAACTGTTTCGCCGAAACATTATCATAAGCGGAATACATCTAAATTCTCTGATCGGAAAAAGATTTAAACTTGGAAATGTAGAGTGTGAAGGGTTAGCGCATTGTGCACCCTGTACCTGGATGAATGCCGTGATCGCAAAAAATACCTACAAACTTATGAAAGGTCGAGGCGGTCTGCGCATAAGAGTTTTAAGTGACGGTGAATTGGAACTTGGAAGTACTATGATCGCTACCGATGAAGCAATCACACTTGAACCCATTACTCCCCTTAGCACTCCAAAAATACCAACTTAAATATTTAAAATAGTATATAGTTTACAACATACTTCGAAGTATGATCGCATAATGCAGTACTACGAGATTTAAAAACAGTACCATTAAAGAGGAACTGCGTGAAAGAAAGTTTTGCAGTTTTGTGCGGCATTTTCCGTTTGTTTTAAAGGCCACGACAAAGTGTATGATAGTAAAAAGTATTACAAAGGCTACAAGCATCATTTTATTAAAAAAGACAGTTCCTAGCGGGCTTGTATCACCATCTAAGAGTGCATATATAAGCCCTTTGTCATCTGCCATTAAGATACCGCTAACAAGCAGGATTACAAGTGATACAATCTCAAAATAGCCGAAAATCGGGCCAATATTTGGATACACCTCTTTTTGTTTCGATTTATCTCGAAGCGATACTCCCAAAACAAACATAAAGATCGAACCGCCGATCCAAGCCATAGCTGCCATGAGGTGAAAGTGTATTAAAAACTCCAAATATTTCCCTTTAAACTATTTTCTCTTGCCCTAAGCGGTACAACGCGAAATCGTATTTTAACGGATCTTCATTGTCAAACCCTTTAAGTGTCTCCGTCAACTCAATCGCAGCATGAAGATCATACGTTTTTCTCTTGAGCAAACCCAGTTTACGACTTACGTTAAAAGTATGGGTATCTAGCGGCATAATAAGGTGAGCCTTATCTACCCTGCTCCATAACCCAAGGTCTATCTCATCTGAACGAACCATCCATCGCAGCCACATCATCCAACGCTTTAGTGCTCCGGTACCCTTTGTTTTTGTTGTTATTTTTCCAACCAAAAAAGTATAGCCTCTTGAGCTGTATGGATAAAGTTCATAGAGTTTTTCTATGATCGCATTGATCCCCTCTATAACACTGTAATTATTTTTGTATCCTCTTACAAAAACATCCTCTAAAGTGGTGTGTTCCTCTAAACGCTTGAGCGCTATAAACAAAGCGATCACATCAGCATTTGTTTGAAATCTGTAGTAGTGTTTTTTTAACCCCTCTTCGATCTCCTGCTCGCTCTTTTGTAACAGTGAGAAATCTAAAGAGTCTAAAAATTTTACGATCTGCTTTACGTTTCCATAGGCAAAAAGGGAGCATATTAGGGCTATTACATCGCTATTGTATTTTCGTGCAACTATAATGGGATCAAGCTTCTCCTCACACACCTCTTCATAAGAGTTACGGAGTGCGACCTCACGATCGAGCAGCTCTTTTACATTCAAGAGAGACCTAGTTGGTAGAGTTTCTTTCTCTCACTTGAACCCGCGATATTGAGCTGTTTACGATACTTTGCGATCGTACGGCGCACCATTTTTACTTTGAACTTCTCTTGGATAAGATCAAGCAGCTTCATATCGCTCAGAGGCTTTTCACGACTCTCCGCTTTTACAAGCCCTACTAAAAACTCTTTGATTGCCGCGTTACTGACATCTTCGTCAATTGCCGTAGTAAAAAAGTCTTTCATCGCAAGTACACCGCGATCGCAGGCGATATATTTGTTTGCAATGGCACGCGAGATCGTTGAAGGATTATGCCCAAACTCGTCTGCCAAAGTTTTAAGAGTAAGCGGCATAATCTGCCCGCCGATAAAAAAGTCGTACTGATACTCGACGATCATAAGTCCAACTTTATAGAGTGTCGCTTTTCTCATCTCAAGGGCATCTACCAACGATTTCGCCTCTTTTATCTTCTGGCTTACAAAGTCGTGTTCAACTCCGTAAGATGTATCTATGTTGATCGCAGGATAGTAAGCATCGTTAAGCTTTACTTCGATCTGCTGCTCATCGTTAAAGTAGATCATAAGATCGGGTACAACGTGGCTGGAATCTTCCTGATACTCAATGTTCGGTGGGTTTTTAAATGTAGAGATGATATGCATCACCTCTGAGAAATGTTCTCTGTTTGAATAGCTATGGATATTTTGCAGATCGTTTATCATCTCTACGCCAAGTGGATAAGCTTCATTTGAGATCTCCGAGTTATCAAGCTGAAATAAAAATGACTCTGAAAGATCTTTTGCACCGATTCCCATAGGCTCAATATGTGCAAATCGCAGACGAACTTTTTCAAAAGCATCAAGGTCTATATTATGCTCTTGACAAAACTCATCACTCTCCCCTTCATAGTAACCGTTTTCATCCAGATTTGCTACTACAAACTGTGCTATTTCTTGAGAGATAGGCGTAGGAAATAGTGGAGCTTCAAGCTGCTCATCCAACACCTCATACAAACTTTTACTCTGAATAGTAAGCGCTTCTATCTGTTCAGTTCTTGAGTTGTTTACACCGCTGCCAGATACGATCTTTTTTGGGATCTTCTTTTCAAAATCCTCTTCATATCCCGACTTTACCTCTACAACAGGATTTGCACTGACAAAGGGCTCCATAGCCTCACCCAGGTCTGAAAGACTCGAATGAAGGATAGGAAGCCAGTTTCTCAGTGTATTTGAGAGTTTATGCTTGTTTTCAACACTTTGCGATTGCCTAAGAACTGCCAACGTTCACCCTACAACTTGAAGTTTTCACCGAGATAGTGTGTACGAACATCTTCGTTTTGTCCGATCTCTTCACTTGTTCCGCTTGCAAGCAGTTCACCCGATTTAATAACATACGCGCGATCACATACATCAAGCGTTTCACGAACATTATGGTCAGTGATGAGTACACCGATATCGTAAGAAACAAGCTGATGGATAACTTTTTGAATATCCATAACCGCGATTGGGTCAACCCCCGCAAAAGGTTCATCAAGAAGTAAAAACTTCGGATGGTTTACCAATGCACGAGCGATCTCAACACGACGGCGCTCACCACCTGAGAGAGATATACCTTTACGGTAACGGATCGGCTCAATATTGAACATATCAAGCAGTTCTAAAATACGCGCTTCCTGCGCAGCTTTGTCTTTGATCCCAACCTGTGCAGCGATCATAAGATTGTCTTCAACACTGAGGTCTTTAAAGATAGAAGCCTCCTGAGGCAAATACCCTATCCCTTTTAGAGCTCTTTGATGCAGTGGCATACCCGTGAGTTCATCTCCATCAAAGAACACCTTTCCGTCACTTGCAGCCACAAGCCCGCAGATCATATAGAAAGTTGTAGTTTTCCCTGCTCCGTTTGGTCCAAGAAGCCCGACAACTTCACCGCTTTTTACCTCTAAACTAATCCCTTTAACAATGTTAAGGTCTTTAATACTCTTTTTTAATTCAACCGCTTTTAGCGTATGCATACAGTGTACTCTCTCTTATCATCTGAAATCTTGTCTATATCGATCGAAACTACGTCAAATCCCGCTGCATCGAGTATCTTTTCTAGCTCGTCATTGCCCCACTCTATAAAATGTAGTCCCGGCTTTTCAAGCTCTTCAAGCATCCCCAGAGCTACAAAATGATCAAGCCCTTTGTTATAGATATCGTAATGGTACGTATCTTCTCCGTAACATTGCTGGAGTGAGAATGTAGGTGATGTAACATCATCACAAATCCCTTTGAGTTTTGCTATAGTTTTTACCAGAGTCGTTTTTCCTGCAGCAACGTCACCTTTTAAGATCACGACACCTTCACTAAAACGGTCCAAAAACTCAGACGCAAATCCATCTAATTCCGATAATCCCAATGTATATGTTGTCTCTTTCATAGCCTACTCTTTCACAGCTTATTTGATATCTCAACAATCTGTTTTAATTTTTTCTTTGCACGTGCGTTTGCAAGTGCTTCTCTAGCCATCTCCAAACCATCTTGAATATCACGTGCAAGCCCCTCAACCATCAAAGATGCTGCAGTATTTAAAAGCACAATGTCTCTTTGTGCAGTTGTTGCATTGTTATTGAAGATGTCAAGCATAATCTTTGCATTCTCTTTAGCATCGCCCCCTTTGATAGCTTCTAACGGTGCGACTTCTAAACCATAATTTTGAGGGTCTATTTCAAACTCTTTAATCATACCGTTTTCTAAGCGTGTTGCATAGGTAATATCACTGATTCCTATCTCATCCATCCCCTCTTTAGAACTTACAACTAAAGCTGATGTAGCACCATTCATTTTTAGTGCTTCAGCCATTTTTGTCGTAAAGCTTTTATCGAATACTCCCAGCATATACTTTTTGATATCTGCCGGATTTGTTAGAGGTCCTAAAACATTGAAAATAGTTTTATGATCGATAGACTTACGAATAGGCATAATAAATTTCATTGCCGGATGATGGTTCTGAGCGAACATAAAACACCAGCCCGCTTCTTCGAGTAATCTTGCGTTTTGCTCTATTCCTAAAGAGAGATTTACACCTAAAGCCTCTAGAACATCTGCACTTCCACTTTTTGAAGTGATAGAGCGATTTCCGTGTTTTGCAACCATACCGCCGCAAGCAGCTGTGAGTATTGAAGTTGTAGAGGAGATATTGAAACTCCCTATCTTGTCTCCACCTGTACCAACAATATCGATCGCTCTATTTCTAATCTCCTCAGATACAGGAAGTTTAACAGCATGTGCGCGCATCACTTCAGTAGCTGCTGCAATCTCATCAACCGGTGTAGTAGCATCAAGAGCCATACTCTCTAAAAACTCTTTCATCTGCGCATCATCCATCTGATGCTCAAACAGTTGGGTAAATTTTATTTTTGCTTCTTCATAAGTCATCTTAGAGTTCCTCTACATATTGATGTTGTAATGATTTTGGTGTTGATTTTGTTGTAGGTATCTGTAATACTTTATATTTTTTCGGCTCTTTTAAATAGTTAATCGTAATAATATTTCCAACTTCAACATTTTTACTCGCTTTTACTACAATCTCATTTATAAGCACAACACCGTTTGCTATCATATCTTGGGCCACGGATCGTCTTTTTGTAATATTTACTGCATTTAAAAATTTATCTATTCTCATGTATCTAATTTATCCAGTTCTTCGTCTATAAACTTTTTCAAGCTTTCTTGTGAAGCTCAGACCGTAGGGAGGATTTGCCTTCGCAAGAGAGCTTGAAACAAGTCGCTATTATTTCCTTCTTATTGTAGGGAAAAAAAACTAAAAGTTTCGTAAGTGTTGGAACTTTTTTTGCTATAACAACACATATCAATATATCTTGATATATAAATAGTATTGTGCTATACTCTTTTTATGGAAATATTTTTACAAACAATCGGCTCTATTAATGATGAAACCAGAATTAAAATACTGAGATTTATCAACGAAAACGGTGAAGTGTGTGTCTGTGACATAGAAAGCTCTTTTAATATGATTCAGTCACGTATATCGAGACATCTTAAGATTTTAAGGGACGGCGGTTTTTTAAAAGTTCGACGTGAAGGACGCTGGGCTTACTACTCTATACGTTCTCCTATAGATAAATTTCGAGAAAATGTTTTAAACGAGATCGCTTGTCTTGATCTTGAAATCCCTCAATTAAAAAAAGGTTGTGAAATTGAATAAAAAAGTTTTAATACTCTGTACAGGAAACAGTTGCCGCTCAATTATGGCAGAAGCATTGATAAATGCGAAACTAGGTGAGTGCGTAGAAGCTCAAAGTTCGGGTGTAAAAGCAAGCGGTACGGTAAATCCAAATGCACAAGCTCTACTAGAGTCAAAAGGATACTGGAGAGATGAGTATCACTCAAAAGTAATCGAGACGGTTTTAGATACTCCATTTGACCTAGTTGTAACTGTATGTGATCATGCGAAAGAGACATGTCCTATGTTTCCAAAAGCCGTTAAAACTATACACATAGGTTTTGATGATCCTTCAGGTAAAGCGGTAGAAGAGTATGAAAAAACACTCAATTTAATTGAGAAAGAACTTTTACCTGTAGTGAAAGAGGAGCTGTGCTAAATGTGGTATGAGCTCTCAAAAGAATTTATTTACAATGTCGTAGGGCTCGAAGGCAAGTTAGCTGATGCTACTCATTTTTTTATCTATGACACGATAAAGATTTGGTTTTTACTTCTAACAATCATCTTTGCCGTTTCTTTTTTACGTACATGGGTAAATACCGAATATGTACGTGCCCACCTGCAAGGAAAATCTGCACTTTATGGTCATGTAGGTGCTTCACTTTTTGGAATCATCACACCGTTTTGTTCTTGTTCTGCGATTCCTCTATTTTTAGGTTTTATTCAGGCACGTATACCTATCGGGGTTACTTTTAGTTATCTGATCTCAGCACCTATGAATAATGAGATTGCCATTGCTATGCTTTTTGGTATCTTTGGCTGGCAGATAACGTCTATCTATATCGCTTTTGGTTTAACGGTTGCTATCCTTGGCGGTTGGCTCATAGGAAGACTGGGTATGGAAAAAGAGGTACTCATGGATGTCAAGCCGATCGAAGGTGAACTTGAAGCTACACTGGTAAAACTCTCTTTTAAAGACAGAGCCAAAGAAGCATGGAATTACACATTAGATATTTTCAAAAAAATCTATATCTATGTAATGATTGGTGTAGGTGCAGGTGCATGGATCCACGGTTATATCCCGACAGACTTTATAGCTACATACACAGGTGAAGGAAATCCGTTTGCAGTAATTGTCGCTGTACTTATGGGGATACCGATGTATTCAAATGCAGCAGGTGTAATGCCGTTAGTTGAAGTTCTGACAAGCAAAGGGATGCTTTTGGGGACAGCGCTAAGTTTTATGATGGCAGTTACAGCACTGAGTCTGCCCGAAGCATTGATACTAAAAAAAATCATTTCACTCAAACTTATCGGTATATTTTTTGCCATTGTAGGCAGTGGGATCATTGCTATCGGGTATCTATTTAATATCATTTTATAAAGGAAAATCATGTTTAAAGTAAACAATACACAAAACGGTGTTAAAGCATTTCTAGGCGGCTTCAAAGCTGAGGATGTAAATGTAAAAGTTCAAGAGTGTAAAGATGGAAACTGCAGTTGCAATTGCGATCCGCAGATGATGGAAAAAATCGAAAACATCGAAGTATCAAGTGAAGAAAACGGAGCAAGCATTACAATTACGGGTGATGTAAAAGCCGAAGAGTTAGAACCAATGATGAAGGAGTGTTTATTATGAAAATAGAAATATTAGGAACAGGATGTTCAAAATGTGCTCAATTAGAAGCAGTAGTAAAAGAAGCAGTTGCTAAAAGCGGTAAATTTGTTCAGATAGAAAAAGTAGATGACATCATGAAAATCATGGAGTATCAGGTAATAAGTACTCCGGGACTGGTCATTGATGGAAAAGTGGTAAGTACCGGAAAAGTTCTAAGTGTAGACGAAGTTCTTGCCTTAATGGAAGCATAATCTTGCAAGAAGCTGTTCTAGCCCTTCTTGAATCAAATTCAATCTTAGCATTTATCGGTGCATTTGGTGCGGGCAGTATCACTGCCATTGCACCATGTTCACTGGTCTCAGTACCACTATTAGTAGGTACTTCAGTAGCTCTAAATAAAGACTTAGAGGGTAAAAAGAAAGTTTTATATACATATCTATTTGCCTCACTGTTTGCCCTTGGTGTTATGGTAAGCTTTTCAATTTTAGGTTTTATTGTTGCAAAATTTGGCGGCTTTTTCTCAATAGCCCCTATATGGGCGTATATTTTAGCTGGAATTTTCAGTATACTGATTGGGTTATATGCATGGGGGATTTTTGGAGAAGTAAATAAATCCTCAATAATGACACACCTTATAAAATACAGACTTTTCGGTGGTTTTTTGATAGGTATTGTCTTTGGTTTAGTAAGTACTCCGTGTGCCTCTGCTCCCCTTGTAGCTATTATTACCGTTGCTGCAAACAGCGGCTATATATACGCCTACGGGCTTATATTGACATTTGCACTGGGTCACTCACTGTTGCTTTTAATAGCGGGGGTTTCAGTAGGTTTTACTCAAAGTATTACATCAAACCGAGTTCTTGCAAATGTATCAAATTACATTAATAAAGGTTTTGCCCTTATGCTCATAGGTATAGGTATCTATTTTGCATGGCAAGCCTATTTACAGTTTTAGGAGAAAAAGATGAAATTGTTTTCAATACTGTTATTACTTTTGAGCCTCAATGCCATGGCAGATGAGCAGATGTTACAAGAGAGTAAATATAAATATGTTCAGATGAGCATTGGAAAAGGAAAACCCTTTTTCTTAGAAGTTGGTGCAGAGAGCTGTCATAGCTGTGTAGTGATGGGTAAAACGCTTTATAAGGTAGTAAAAAAGCATCCTGAGTATAATATCCATTTTATCAATGTTCAAAAAGAGAGAGATGCTGCTTATGAGTTAAAGGTTAGAATGATACCTACTCAAATAATTTTTGATAAAAATGGAAAAGAGGTATATCGCCACATTGGAGTTTTAAGCACTGATGAGCTGAATAAGCTATTTCAAACTTATTCATTCTAAAAAAGAGCTTCAAAATCCTCCTGATTTAAAGGTTTGTAGAACAGATATCCTTGATAGAGGTCACAGTCTAACTCTTCAAGGAAATCTTTTTGATATTTTTCCTCCACCCCTTCAGCAACAATCGAGAGATTCATATTTCTCGAGATCTCTATAATACTTTTTACAAGTAATGCTTGTTGTTCATCATCAAGTTTCGAAACAAACGATTTATCTATTTTGAGTTCATCAATCGGCATCTCACGAAGATAACTAAGCGATGAATAACCAGTCCCGAAATCATCCATAGAGAACTTAATACCGAAGTTTTTGAGTTTATTTATAACATCTACAATCTTTTTAAGATTATCTGACGTACTTGTTTCTGTAATCTCAAAAATCACCTGTGTTTTAAAACTATAAATATTGTAACGGTCAAAAAGTTTTTCCACCATATCTATAAAACTGTTGTCCAAAAACTGTCTCATACTGATATTTACCGAAATCTGTGCGAGTCTTATACCACTGCGATCCCATTTTACAAGTGCTTGAAGTGCACGCTCAAGTATATACTCACCCAGTTCTATAATATAGCCGGTATTTTCAGCTATTGGGATAAAAACATCCGGTGATACATCCCCTATATGCTCATTATGCCATCTTGCAAGTACCTCACATCCTATTACCTTGCCTTGTGCATTTACCTGCGGCTGGTACTGCAGTTTTACTTCACTGTTATCAACTGCAAAATGTAGATATCTTTCAATTTCAAGTTTCTTCTCTATGATCTTACAAAGTTCGTCATTGAATATTATAATCCCGTCACGACCTTTATTTTTTGCTTCATACATAGCAATATCTGCTTCTTTTAAAAACTCGTTTGCCTGAAGTCTTGGATTGTTTATAATACTTATACCGATACTTGAACTGATAAAAAGATGGTTATTATCAATTATGTACGAGCACTTGATCATATCAAGCAGCTCCTGCGCAAACTCTTTAGCATCGTCAAGACACTCTTGGTTTGTATTAAACCCTCGACTTAAGATACAAAATTCATCCCCACCCAAACGAGCTACGAAATGTTTTCCCCCTTTTGCAAGCCCTGTCATTCTTTTAGAAACTTCTATTAGAAGCTCATCACCTACATCATGTCCGAGTGTATCGTTGATCGTCTTAAAGTGGTCAAGGTCAATGAGCAAAAGGTATGTAAAACGATCTTTATTCTCCTTTACGGAGCTCTCCAACATCTCTATAAAAAACCTTCTGTTTCCAAGACCTGTCAAATAATCATGGTATGCCTGAAATCTGCTTTTTGTAAGGTATTCGTGTGTGTTTTTTGCAGCATAGAGTAATACAATACTCAAGATCACTGTAAAAAATGCAAGAATATAACTATATGTAGAGCCAACTATAATAAGATAAAGTGTAATAGGCAGCATTAATGTAATTACGGTTGAGATAACCAGTTTCTTCTGCGATGCCAAGATTGTAGCGGCAACAACGGTACAGCCAAGTTGTGTAGCTATTGCCATATAGTGCATATCTATAATAGGATGCTTGACATAATAAGCAAACATCACGGTCCAAGCAGAGAAATAAAGGAACATAAAACGACGTACTTTGCCTAACCACATCTCTTGTTGCTCTATTGTCTCACATTTTTTGTACTTTTCATACAATATATACCCGTATACCGAGATTACGAGGATTGAAAAAAACCACCACAGTTCCACAATCATATCGGTATAAATATATCCTGTTATAAGATATCCGGGAGAGGTTCCGACCAAAAGTGCTATAACAACCAAAATTTGTCGGTGCATAAATTTATAAAAACTTATATTTTCATTCATTAATTTTTTCCATAATTTATAACTTTTACTTATTGTATCACATTTTTATCAATCCGACTTTTAGATTCAGGAATGTTTTTTGCATGTTACCGCTTATGTTAAGTATATACTCAAAACCGCTTTTAGAAATTATTGAAATATTAAAAAATAAAATAGATACTATAAATGAGCATGATACCATTGCTTTTAAGGTCTATAATCCTGACAAAGAAAGTTCAGACTCGATTATAATCCATACTTATAAAACATGGGTAGATTTGGCTCAGATATTAAAATGTAGGATGTTGACGCCACAGATTATAGATGAGGAGTATGTTGCGATCAGATATAAAAAACTCTCACATGACAGTTTTCATGCTGTAGATGCCGATAAAGAGGAAAAATACGGCAGTGATTCTATTTTTGCCCAGATCAACAAGAACGAAGAGGCATCGTTTATATACCACTATGTTCAAGCTCTGGAAAATGTAAAACTCGATCAAAGGGTAAGAGTTTTAAATCTCGGTGTCAATAACGGCGATGAGTTTGAAGTGATAGAGAAACTCTCTACAAACTTTGAAAATCTAGAACTTTTAGGGATTGATTACTGTGAATCTGCGATCAAAGATGCAAAAGTAAAATTTCAAGGAAAAGAGAATGTTCAATTTTTACAAGCCGATATCAATAAGCTAAACTCTTTAGAGCTTGGAGAGTTTGACCTTATTATCAGCATTGGGACACTGCAAAGCTCAAACCTAAATCTCAATAAAACGTTTATGTCCATTGTACAAAACCAACTTCGTCCTGAGGGTGCACTAATCTTGGCATTTCCAAACTGCCGCTGGATCGACGGGGAGATGATCTACGGAGCTATGATGCGCAACTACAACTACTCTGAGATGTCAAACCTTTATAAAGATGTAGTATTTTGTAAAAAATATCTGCAACAAAAGAAATTTCGTGTTACTATAACAGGAAAGGATTACATCTTTTTAACAGCTACATCAATTAGGAAGTGATATGAAAAGTTACATATTTTTCTCCGTCTTATCTATTTTGTTTGTATCACTCCATGCACTTTTCTACCTTAGAGTGATACGAAGGCTTCTCGTAAGTTCTCAAATAAAAAAAACTCTAACTTCTTTACTCATTCTAAATTTTTTACTCAACCTCTCCTACTTTTTTATACGATATAGTGATCTACTTCCTTATGAGCTTTTATACCTCTCTTCAACGTCGATTGGAATTACTTTCGTCTTGCTTTTGTATCTTATTTTGCATGAATTACTCAATGTTTTTCATTTTTCACTCAAAAAAGTACAGCGTTCAAAAAGGGACTTTATGAAAAAAACAGGTGATGGAGCCCTGCTCGCACTTGCAACCTCCTATGTAACGGCAGGAGTATATGAGGGGAGTAAAGAACCTGTTATCAATGTTGTAAAAGCAAATCTTTTTGATTTTTCGGTTGTACAGATAAGCGATCTGCATATTGGCGGCTTAATAGATCAAGGGTATGTAAAAGAGAGTGTTATCAAGATCAATACGCTCAACCCTAATCTTGTAATGATTACAGGTGATCTGATCGATACTAAGATAGAAGCTATTGCAGATATCATTTTAGAGTTAAATAAAATCGAATCTAAATATGGAATCTATATGGTTTTAGGAAACCACGAATATTTTCATAATCCTTATAAAATTATAGACTTTATCAAAACAAATACAAAGGTCAAACTGCTTCTCAATGAATCTGTTACGATCGAAGCATTGCAAGCGAATATTGTAGGTGTAAACGACCTCTTTGGATACCGCACAGGTGTCTTAAAACCGGACTTTTTTAAAGCATTCAGTCATATAAATAAAGAGTACCCTACGATCTTGCTTTCACATCAGCCAAAATCGATCGAAAATTTAGGCCCTTTCAAACCTGAACTTATTTTAAGCGGACATACCCACGGAGGGCAGATCTGGCCTTTTAACCACTTGGTGATGCTACAACAACCGTACCTAAAAGGTTTACATACTTTAGATTACGGCGGGAAGATCTATGTAAATTCAGGGATAGGATTTTGGGGACCACCTATGCGTCTTGGTTCTCAAGCCGAGATTGCGTATATTATTTAGAGTTACCTCTAACTTTCAACACGATCCCGCCCTGCTCTTTTTGCTCTATAAAGTGCTTCGTCAGACTCACTGAGCAACTGTGTAAGGGTTTTATCCCCTTCAAGTTCTGCAACCCCTATACTGACCGTAAAAGAGATACGATCCCCTTTATTGTTTTTATATTCTAAAGCTCTTATCTCTTTTAAAATTTTTTCGGCAAATGCAAGGGCACCTTCATGAGTAGTATTCTGTAAACATATAACAAACTCTTCACCACCGATACGACCGAAAATATCACTCTCTCTTAAAAGTGAACTGATTTTTTTCGTAAAAAGTTTTAGTACTGAATCTCCCACTTGATGACCGTAAGTATCGTTTACGTCTTTAAAGTAATCGATATCAAGAGAGAGTATTTGAAATGGAGACTGATTACGTTTAGCAACTTTAAATAACTGCTCTGCTAATTCCATAAAATACCCGCGGTTATGTATCCCTGTCAATGCATCTGTATGTGCTAACTCTTTTAATCTATGGTTTGCTTCATACAACTCTTCTGTTCTTTCATGAACTTTTCTATCCAACTCAAGATTTACTTTTCTGATATGGATAAATTGGATAATACCTACAATAAGGATAGAGATAAAAACATATATCCAAATAGCATACTTTTTGAGTACCTCAAAAGGAGTTATATCAATCTTATCATAGGGTTTTATATGCAGTTTTTTTAACACTTCATGAACCGATGAATAATCAAGAGGAACTGTCCATCCCCCTATATCTGCTTTAACAGCTTCTACAGAATCTTCAGGCATTCTAATAAGTGCAGTCATAACCTCTTTTGCCGCATTTTCAGAGACATGATTTAACTTTGCAAACGGCCATTCCGGATAAAGTTTAGTCGATACCGTATATGGAAAATTTTCATATTGTTTCGGCTCTAAAATCTTCACCTTATCAAAATCTATCTGCTTTTCCATCGCCATATGTTTTAGCGTGTCACTTCTAACAGTTCCCGCCTCTGCTTCAGAGTTTAAAACAGCATGAACCACGGCATCGTGCGTATTATAAAACTTCAACTTAATATCATCTCGATCTATACCGATATCGTGTAAAAATTCATACGCCATAATCCATCCGCCGAACGAATCTTCGTTTACGGCAGCAAATTTTCTTCCCTTGAGCATGTTAAGATTTTTAATTTTAGAGTCTTTTTTCGTAAAGATAACACCGCCGAAATAGCTGCAGGCTTCCCCTTGCATCCCCCTACTTTTTACAGTAGCGATTCTAGAGATCCCGTACTGATTCTCAAACTGTACATAGTTCACGGTGTTTACAAGTAAAAAATCAATGCTTTTATTTTTGATATGCTCTTCTATTTCGTCAAAAGAGAGTGGATGAATCACAACATGATACTCCTCTAAACTACGATTTAGGTAAGTAGCTAAAGGTTCCCATCTCTCTAAAGTTTTCTCTTCACCCCTTTTTGCAAGAACTCCGATATTTAATCGTTTTTTATTAAACCCCAAAGGATCAATGTAAGGTGAAAAATCATACTTCTCTTTTAAAAGACCGGTTACTCTGTACCAATTAGTAATCTTATCGATCTGCTCCATACTGATAGTTCCGATATCGCCATTTTTATTGAGGGCAAGTTCTTTTAGAACTTTCCCTTCAAAAATGAGACTCTTTATAGATTTGTTTTGTGAGTTATATTTATCGTGTATTATTTTTGCAGTCTCTTCTATATGTGCAAAAGCCCATTTCCATCCCTCTATAGAAGCTTTATAAAATGCTTCTGCTCGTTTAGGATGATTTTTCAGCTCATCTTCGGATGTAAAAATGATATCTTCATAGAAATCAAAACCGTAATCTCTTGGATCAAATACTTTGTACGGTATCCCTGCACGTTTAAGAAAGAAAGGTTCATTGGAAAGATAACAGGCCATCGCATCTGTTTTACCGTCTATAAGGTCTTTGAGCTTAAAACTATGCTGTTGAAAGTTTATATTTTCATACAATAACCCTTTTGAGAGCAGCATAGCTTTAATAGTAGCCCCGTTTGCCACGTCGTTAGTTATCATTATGTTTTTATTATTAAGGTCTTTAAGAGTTTTAATTTTAGGATTTGTAGTAATAAGTACAGATGGTGAATGTTGAAAGATAGCACCTAAGAGAACAACCGGATCACCCTCTGCGCGATCAACCAGTAAAGAGGAACGTCCTATGCCGTACTCCGATTTTTTAGAGATAACTTCCTTTACTACATCAACATCCGTTTTCATCTCTTTTATAGTTACATCTAGTCCAACTACATCGTAATACCCCCGCTCTTTAGCGATATAGTAACCGGCAAATTGAAACTGATGTAACCATTCTAACTGTAAAGATATCTTCTCTTTCTCTGCAAAAAGAGAGGTTGTTACTAATAGAATTATTATAAATTTTAATAACATTCTCATAAGATTATAATAGCATAATAATTCTAAAAGTTATTATCAACAATAAGAAAGTTCCTAACAAGTCACTTATTAATCAAGTTCTCCGTTTTTATAAAACTTTCTCAACCATAAGTCTATTGGGTTAATAAGTCTATAAAGTACCGGCACTATAAATAGAGTCAGTAACATCGAAGAGATAAGCCCGCCGATAACCGCTATAGACATCGGTGCTTTTGTTTCACTTCCAAGTCCATCTGCAATTGCCAACGGTATCATCGCAAAGATCATCGCAAATGTCGTCATAAGTATCGGACGGAGTCTTTTCTCTCCCGCTTCAATAAGTGCCTCATCTGCACTTTTACCCTTTTGCATAGCAGCATTGGCAAAATCAACAAGAAGTACGGCATTTTTTCCAACCATACCCATCAGCAGCATAAAACCGATCATTACAAAGAGCGAGAACTGTAAACCGCTAAGATATAGTGCCAACATCACACCGATAATACTAAGCGGCAGGGAAACCATAATGATGATCGGTTGTATTAGAGACTCGTATAAAATCGCCAAGATAATATACATAAGTATAATACTCAGCCCTATCGCCGTTGCAAATGCCTGCCCGGTTTTTCCCATCTCTTCGGCAAATCCCGTAAAACGGTATGTTACACTCTCAGGCATCAACTCATCAATTTTTGCCTGTGTATAACTAATAGCACCACCGAGGTCAAGCCCAAAGAGATCGGCATATATACTTACCTGTCTTTGTCTGTCATAATGGTAGATCGTAGCTTGAGCTGTTGACTTTTCAATCTCTACAAGCCCGTCTAGGTACACTAACTCTCCATTGTTTGAACGCAGTTGAATCTTTTTAAGATCCTCTACCCTTTTTCTATCTTCATCATTAAAGCGTAAAGTGATATTATACTGTTTTGCATTGTCTTCAAAGTATGAGATCTCCATATCACTTGAAAATGCCACCGAAACAGCTTGTGCTATTTGTGAAGCGGTAATCCCTTGACGATTTGCATTTTCTCTCAAGATTCTCACCGAGTACTCAGGCTTTGGATCGTCAAGGTTTGTATCGACATCTTTAAAACCATCTTTTGCTCTTAAATACTCTACAAGATTCTCTTTTGCCATTCTCAAATCTTCAAACGAATCAGATTTAAGTACAATCTGATACGGTACACTAGCCCCTGCTCCTTTGATATTTGGAATAGCTGCAGCAGTGATGAAAAGATCTTTTGAAAATACCGAAAGTTTCTCTCTGAAGTTCTGAATAATCTGCTCTTGGTTAAGCTCTCTTTTTTGCATCTCTACCAATTTTACATAGATCAGTGCTTTATTGATCTCTTGTGAAGATGTATATCCCACGTTTAAAGTGGTAAACTCTACATTTTCATCCTCTTCAACCATAGCCTCAATCATTTTACTTTTTTTGATCATCTCCTCTAAAGAGATTCCGGCATCCGCTTTGAGCTTAATCTCAAACTCACTCTTATCCTCTTTAGGGATAAAATCCATTCCTATGGCAGGGAAAAGACTTAGTGATGCTATAAATATCCCTACAACACCAATTACTGTTAAAAATTTAAATCTTAATGCACCTTTTAAAAGCACTTCATATATTTTGTCAATCACTTTAAATATCGGTTCAGTAATGTCATAAAATCTACTCTCCCCTTTATGTAAAGCTCTTGCACTTAAACTCGGAATAAAGCTCATAGCTATTGTATATGAGATGATGATCGCAAAACCAACCGTCATTGCAAACGATTCAAAGAATTTTCCAACGATACCCGTCATATTACTTACAGGGATAAATACCGCTAAAAGCATAGCAGAGATCGCTAAAATGGCAAATGCCATCTCTTTAGCACCCTCATATGCAGCTTCAAATTTACCCATACCCGATTCAAGCTTCTTATAGATATTTTCTACAACAACGATAGCATCATCGATGATGATCCCGATCGCCAGAGTAAGTCCGATCAGTGTCATTTTATTGAGTTCATACCCCATGTAGTTCATCAATGCAAACGTACCGAAAATCGATGAAGGAATCGCTAGAGCCGAAACAAATGTGATCGTAAAGTTACGCAAAAACAGAAATACGATAATAGCCGCTAAAATAGCTCCGTAGATAAGGTCAAACTCAACATCTTCGAGTGAATGGATAATAAACGGAGTTGTATCTTGAAGCATCTTTACTTCAAAACGATCCCCTGCAAGTTTTTGCAGCTCAGGCACAACCTCTTTAACACTTTTTACAACATCCAAAGTATTTGTCCCGGAGATCTTTTGCACCTCTAGAGTAACACCCTGTACACCGCTTAAAGATGCATAACTTTTCGGATCGCTGAGTGTATCTTTTACCTCTGCAATATCTTTAAGTCTTACGTCATCTTTAATGATGATGTTTTTAAGTTCATCTACACTTAAAGCATCCGCTTTTGTTTTTAAAATAAACTCATTAGTGTTTGTAATAACTTTACCCCCACCAATCTTTACATTCTCTTTCTGCACAGCATCATTAAGTTCTAAAACCGTAATACCGTACTTGTTAAGCGCTTGAATGTTTGGAAAGATCTTGATCTCTCTGTCTCTGTATCCAATGATATTAATAGCACCTACACCCATAATCTTTTGCAATGCAGGTTTTGCTTTCTCATCTGCAAACACCATAAGGTTTTGAATTGTGTCGCTTTTTGCCGTTAAAAAGATATTGATAACACTCGCACCGCCGATATCCAGTTTACTTACAAGCGGTTTTTTCGCATCTCGCGGCAGTTCAACTGCTGATACTTTGTCCCTTACATCATTCGCCGCTTCATCAATGTCACGCTCCAAGAAGAACTTTACGGTCACAATACTTACACCATCACTACTTTGTGAAGTGATACTGTCAACACCGCCGATTCTAGAGATCGCCTCTTCCACTTTATCCGTTACCTGAGACTCGATCGTACTCGGTTCAGCTCCCGGATAAGCCGTTTTAATAGTTACCAACGGGAAATCAACATTCGGGAAGAGTGCCGATGGCATAGATTTAAAACTCATATACCCGAAGATAACCAATGTAATTACATACATCAGTGTCGCTATAGGTCTTTTAATTGCTAATTTATACATACTTTTTTACCTATTTACTTTGTGTAATGATCGTACCGTCACCAAAAAGGCCAACCATAAGATCTTTTGCTTTTACCTCAGCCTGTACTTTACGGTTGTTCTTGTTTGCCAGCGGATATATTTTTGAGATAACACCTGTATATACTGTATCTTCTCCATCTATCTTATACTGAAATTTATTACCCACTTTTACATCTTTATAATACTTTTGGTCAAACTCTAAAACAAGTTTTCTCTCATGCTTGCTTTGGATCTTAAATACGGTTTTTAGCATCATCCCGTTTACGGTATCACCCACTTCAATCTCTTTAAAAAAGATCACCCCGTCAAACGGAGCACGAAGATATGTTTTGTCAAATAATGACTGTGTATAGTCCAGCTTTGCTTTTGCACTCTCATACTTTAAAGCATACGCATCAAACTCAGAGGCATCGATCAGATTTTTAACCTTTTGCTGTCTTTCGTAATCTTTTTGCGCATATTTATACACAACCTTTGCACTCTCAAGATTTGCTTTTGCATCTCTGTTTTCTAAAGAAGCTAAAACCTCTCCTTTTTTAACAGTGTCTGAGATATCTACGTTGACACGCTCTACTATTCCGCCTGCATCAAACGCCAGAGATGCACTTTTTTGTGCCAGAACATTAAACGTCGCATACACTTCGCCTGCCGATAAACTAAAAGCCAGACCAACTAAACCTATAAATATCTTATTCATTTAAAAACTCCTCTAAATTTTTTCCGTTGTAAAAGTAATATAAAGCATAGGCAACCTCTAAGTTGTTTAACGCTTCGTTATATGTAGCTTCAGCTTCCGTATGTGAACTCAGTGCATCGAGATACACCACATTGTCTACGATCTTGTGGTTATATTTTTCCGTAATTGTTTTTAGGGCACTTTTTGAAGCTTTTAATGCACTTGCGGCACTTGTAATATTTAACTTTGCCGTTTTTATGCGCTCATATGAAAGCTCAATATTTATCTCTTGCTCTTTTGTTTTGTACGCTATCTCACTCTCTAAAGCTTTTGCCTGTAAAACCAGTGCCTCTTTTTGCTCACCTAACATTCCAAAATCAAACAAACGGATATTTGCACTTAACATCAGCGTGTTTTGATTATCTAAAAGAGGTATAGGCTGTCCATTAAATAATGGTTTATCCTGATACCCGAAAACACTATACGTATCTTCCAACTTTACTTGTGGATAGTAGTAACTGTCTATAGTTTCAGAACCGTTTATAATAGAGCTTTTTTGGTATTTCAGTGCTTCGATACTATCTAGCTGTTCGCTCTCTTGAGTCAACTTTTTAAAACTTGATGCTTCAAAACCGTTTATATCTTTCCCCACTTGCAGTTGCAACTGTTTTTTAAGTGAAAGGATCTCAAACTTTAAAGACTCTATAGCATAGATGTTTTTATCGTATGCCGATTGCAGTCTGTCTACATCATCGCTTGTTGAGAGTCCCGCTTCAAAAAATCTTTGTATTCTTTGAAGTTGAGCATTAACCGCTTTTGCAGCTTCTTCACGTGCAATCAGTGTAGCTTCCAAACTCTTAAGCGTATAAAAATTCTGTACAATCTGCAGGGCTAAACTCTTTTTACTCGCCTCATAGATAGAACTGCTTGAGCTTAACTCATCCTCTTTTTGTTTTTGAGTATAGTATTTCGCCCCGCCGCTATAAAGGTCAAGTGACAGCTTTGCATAACCTGAGTATGTAGTCCCAGGTGAAAACGGTTGCGGGTCATCATTTCTCTGATAGTTCGCTCCTAAATCAAGTGTTGGAAAGTAAGCGCTTTTACTACTCTCTAACTCTTGAGATTTTGCATCTTTTTGTAAAGATTTTGATTGCAGCAAGTCGTTGTTTTGTTTTGCATATACGATCAAATCTTTTAAAGATTCGCTATACAAAAACAAAGGAACACTTAGCAATAACAATGTCTTTTTCATCTACTTCACCTCCAATAAACTAAATACAGAGTCAATAAAGAGGTTAAACTCCTCTTCTAAATCATATATAGTTGTACTTACCACATCAGTAACATACATCCCTTTTCCAACTACAAATAAACCTCGAGACAAGTTGATGGCGTCTGGAATCAGTTCACCTTTGTCTATACCCTCTTGTACAATAGATTCAAACCATTCATAATAGGTAGAGATACTATTGCTTTGAAACTCAATCATCTCATCAGTCGGAGTCATCAAAGAGATCGCTGTAAACTCTTTATACATCTCTCTAAGTTCATAATCCTCTTCACTGTAAAAGAACTCTGAAAACTTTTTAACTTTATCTCTTGTACTCTCTACACTTTCAAGCTTTTTAGTAAGAGCTATACGGTGTTCTTCCATCATAATAGTAATGATCTCAAAAACTATCTCTTCTTTGTTTTGAAAGTACTCATATATAGTCCCCTTGCCCACTTTCGCAGCTTTTGCAAGGCTTGATACCGTTAATGTATTGATATTGTTTTTTACAACCATATCTTTACATGCAAGGGCAATATCACGCTTTTTTTGCTCTTTATCTACAATTCTAGCCATATATTTTTTCCTATTTAAAAAATGACTGACCGTCAGTCAATTAAAAGAAGTATAGTTTTTTCTCACTTAAATAGCTCTGAGGAAAAGGATCTAGATCAAACCTTTATAAGAATAGAGAAATTCGACACCGCTCATCTCTTCACACTTTTTTATTAGTTGATCTTGTGCAGCTATATTATCGGCTTTAGAGTCATATGCTGCCTCTTTCATATGGTAAAAATATTTTTTATTTAAGTCTGCATCTTGGCTTGAAGCAAGCCAAACTTGTGTAGCACTCCCCTCTTCCAAACTATCTGGAGCACTATAGTTTGCCATTTTTGTAGGTACCCAGCCGGGATCAACACTATTTAGATAAAGCTCAGGCACTCTTCTTCCAATTGCCAACGCTAACATAAGCAGCTGCAGTTTGGAAGTTGAGTAGTCCACCCCGCTTTCAAGAGAAAGATTCTCAAACGAAATACTTCCGTGAGGATGCATATTTGAGTTGATAAATATCATCTGTTTTGGCTTATTGAGCAAAGAGCTGAGTATAAAAGGTGCCAATACGTTGACTTTGAAGATAAGATCTTTTGGAGCTTGATATACCCCGGCATTATGAATGATGGTATCAAAAGAACCAAGAGTATTAAGCTCTTTTGCCAAGTGTTTCACCTCTTGCATATTAGAGAGATCAGCTACTAACACTTTAGCTGATTTTGGCAGAGCATTAGCAACCTCTTCTAAGCGCTTTTTGCTACGGGCATGTAAAACCACTTCATGCCCTAATCGTATTAGCTCTTTAGCTGCCAATAGACCTAAACCGTCTGTTGAGCCTGTTATAAATATCATACTTAAATTGTAGCAGAATCAATTACGTATCTATATCTTGCTTCTTTGTTTTCCACTTTTTTCCAAGCTTCGGTAATCTCTTCCGCTTTAATGATCTCGATCTTCGGATATATCTTGTTTTCGGCACAATAATCTACCACTTCCTGAGTCTCTTTCATACCGCCGATAAGTGAAGCGTTGAAGTTAACTCTGCTAGCAGATAATCCTAAAGCATTTAAAGTGATCTCAAATCCAACAGGCATCCCCACTTGTGTATAAAACCCATACGGTTTCACAACTGAAGCATATGCCGCTACGTCATACTGGTAAGGGATCGTACATATCATATAGTCCATCTGCCCTGCATAGGTATAAAGCTTTTTAGTATCATCTACTACGATCACCTCTTTTGCACCAAAACCTTTAATATCCTCCGCCTTATCGGCAGTTGTTGTAAAAGCATAAACTTCGGCACCTCTACTTACTGCAAATTTTACAGCCATATGCCCTAATCCGCCAATACCTGCAACAGCCACCTTGTCACCTTTTTTAAAGTCTGCTCTCATAATAGGTGAATATGTTGTAATACCTGCACATAAAAGAGGTGCCGCTTCTTTTAGCTCAAGACTATCCGGGATATGTACAACATAGTGGTCTCTTACAACGATTTGTTTTGAGTACCCGCCCTGAGAGATTCCCGTCGGTTCTCTTTTATCTGGATAACCGTATGTAAACAACGTATCGCTTTGGTACTGCTCTTCATTCTCACATGTAGTACATCCGTCAACCATACAACCGACACCTGCACGATCACCCACTTTAAACTTGGTTACATTCTTACCGACTGCACTTACGATACCTGCGATCTCATGACCCGGAACCTGAGGATATTGTTGTGGTCCCCAGTGCCCTTTCATCTGGTGTATATCTGAATGACAGATACTTGCAAACTTGATATCTATTAAAACATCATTATCACCTACTGGACGTCTCTCAAACTTCCATGGCTTGAAAACTCCTGAAGTATCAAATACCGCATACCCCTCTGTTTTTACATAATTATTCATCTTCATTCCTTTCTCTGTTGCTAAAGCTGGACTCCAAAGTACTATTCCCGCACCAATTGCCGCCGAATACTTAATAAAATCTCTCCGAGATTGATTATTAACCACTGTTTCCATCATGCGATCCTTTTCTTTGGTTTTCATATTTCACTATTATAAAACGAATTAAAAAAATCGAATATACAAATAATCCATATAAGATGCCTAATTCTCCAAATTTAGTTTTGTTATAGTGAAATACACTACACTAAATTAATGCAGCTAATTTGCTTGATAGTGCTAAGACTTCTTCTTTCTCATTCAAACCATCAATAAATTTTTTTGGAATACCGTTTATACCCACTTGAGCACCAACTAATGCACCCGTCAAAATTGATCTTGCCTGGTTTTGACCACCCCCATTTAGAGCATGTAAAATAGCAGATTCAAAGTCATTATGAAATCTAGATGCAAGATAATAACTTGCAGGTACAATATGATAAATAGCGCAAGGCATCCCATACACAAGCGATGCTTTCCATGCAGGCTCAATAGTAATATCGGGATCATTTGCGGCTTGTGCTATAAAAGAGGGAGTAAGCAAAGCATCCGGAGATGCAAATAGTCCAATATTGGAAGGGTCTTTACTTCCTGTTTTAGGAGGCTGTAGATTATTTGATGTTACAGTATGAAAAGGAAGGTCACCACTTTTTACCAACCTCATTAGTTTAGTAGAGATATCTTTATCAAGCTTTTCCCCTTGTATTAGCTGTGCTAAAACTGCTCCGTAAGCTACTGTAATAGATCCCACTATATCATCGACCTGTGTCAAAAAAGTGTTGTTCGAAATTGATCTTGCAAGCTCTTTTGGATCAAAAGCATATCGTACAGCTAAGGCTAATGTTCGCTCAATTGCCTCAGTTGTATCTGCTCTACTTCCAACCTCATCCCAAGACAATTTTTGTTCAATCCTTTGTCTGTATATTGCTCTAATCGATTGAGATGTATATCCTCCCGGACCACTAATAGGTGTGCCATCTATTTTAGGAAGAAGATCTTCATCAAGTTTTTTACAAAAGTCTTTTTGAACATATCCACCTTGATCTATGATGGAGCGTATCATTAATTTTAGTATATAGCCTGATTGAGAGAAATTACCTGCTTTTTCATTTTCGTGATATCTCCCTTTTTTAGGTTCGGTAAAAGTATCTATCCATACTCCATAATCTTGATGGAGTTGCTCTATATCATAATACCAATGAGGTCCTAAAGCTAATGCATCACCAATAAATGCTCCTATTATCGCTCCCACTGCCCTCTCTTGAACTGTAATTGACATTTTAACTCCTTGAAATTGAGTTCTAACATGACATATTGTAGCAAGTCTACATAAAAACAGTAAAGTATTTCAAATGTGGAAAATAGATGCAAAAATATAGTAAAATTATCTCAATAGATTAAATTTGTATAGTTTACAATTTCACAATGGTATAAAAAATGGCAAAGAAAAAACAAAAAAGTGTAGAACTTAAAAACCAAAATATAACTTTCAGTCTTGAAAACAGAGATTTCGAAGTGATCCGTTTTTACCCTTCAAAAATGACATTGGATGTGATGATTTTTGAAGACAATATTAAACAAGGTATACAAGAGTTTCCTTTTGCACACCTTCCTCGCAATATAAAAAAGCTAGTTAATCCAAACTAAGAATAAAAAACTTCATGAATGAATTATTTTAACTCTTCCAATATGCCCACTGGTTAATCTTACTTTGATGCCATGTGGGTGTGTCGCAGAATTTGTAAGGATATCTTTTACAACTCCTTCTGTCAATTTACCACTTCTTTGGTCCTGCTTTAAAACAATACTGACATTACAACCTGATTTTATATCTGCTCTTCTTTTCCCATCCATTCTTATTTTTCACCATCTTTTTTCGAGGCTTTTATCATGAACGTACGTGGCTTTCTCTTTGGTTGTGCAAGTTTATTATCAGAATTTCGTTCATTCTTCTTGCTCTCAAAGTCACGTTTTTTATCAAACGGCTTTCTTTTTTTATACTCACTCTCAGAACGTTCTTTTTTATCATACTTTTTCTTATCGCCAAAAGGTTTTCTGTCCCCTTTCTCATCCGAGGCTTTTTTGTCCTGGTAAGACTTATACTTCCTTCCAGATTCGGCACGGCGAGACTGATACTCCGCACGCTCTTCTTCGGTGCGGACCGTTCCGTCTTTATGATGATTACGCTGACGGCGCTTGTTATGATCTGACGGTTTACCAAATTTTTTCTTTTCATAGCGTGGTTTTTGATCACGTTCTGAGCGGTTTTTGAAAGTACGTTCAGTTCGCTTTGGAGATTCTTCTTCAACTGTTTTAACAGGCTCAAACCCCTCTAAATATTTTTGCGGAATAGTCCGACCTAACATTGTTTCGATCTGGTAAAGCAGCTGTGATTCCTCTGCAAGCAGCAATCCGATAGAAAGTTCTTTAGCACATGACAAACGCTTAATGTAATGCGAAGCTTTTGTAGGAAGATCCGCATGGATGATGAGATCAAACTGTTGTGCATCTACGTCCATGATTTCATCATCGGTCATGACAGTAATATTTTCAACCTCTTCAAGCGAGAGGTTCGCCTTATCTGAAACGGCAATGAGAATAGACTTGTCGGCATAATGTGAAATGAGCTGTGTCAACATTTCTTGCTTGCGTGCAGGTTCACAATGATACAACCAGTGATTGTTGCGCTTGATGGTAATAGAAGATAACATGGGTGTCCTTAAAAAAATATCTCGGGCAGATACAAACGAGTGTAGCATTATAGCGGGATTATTACGAAATGACTGCAGAACAACTTGTACCACAACCTGTATCTTTTGGAACATGTTCTAAAATTCAAGTCTATATTGAACAAGGTTTCTAACATACTTTTTTGCTTCAAATATAAGAGTTTGTTGTATCAATAGGCATCTACTTTATAGAGGATATTCCAAGAACAATAAATAAAATCAATAATACAACAACTGTACCCATCCAAAATATAACATTCTTACTCTTACTGGCAATTTCCTTTTCCTTCTGACCGAAAATGCCATTTATATTGCCACCTTGTTCACTACTATCCTCTAAAACTTTTGTTTTCTCAGTATAACATTCTAATGAACTAAACGTATAACTGTAGATATAGACCAATATATAAAAAAGAATCATAAAAGGGATATTGATCTCAAACATATCAATATCTTCCCAAAGTCCAAAAACTTCTCGTACAGAATATGCAAAAATAATACTTCCAATAAAGGTAATGAGTACTTTTAAATAATGAAATGTTACGGTTTCTTCTTTCTGTATTTTGTGATTGCATTCAAGACAGTGTAAACTCTTATAATTTGAGTCTTCTTCTGGAAGCATTTGTGTATGAAGATGATAGTTCCAAATATTATATTGATAATCGCAACATGGGCATTCTTTTTCAAACATCATATCTATTCCTTATGCAGACAATTTTCATATAAAATAGGATTTTGCTCAAAACAATGCTGATAATCACTTTCCTTTGTATTACCACTTTTTATCAAGTTTTCAAGAGATAATATTGTGTTAAAAAGAGCAATTTTACGTTTATGGATTTGTCTTGTATTCATAAATTATCCTTTATTTTCTTCTTCTACTTCATTTAATTTCTTATACATTTTTATGCGCAATATTGACTCATATAAAGCTGATATTGCCAATAAAAGAAAAATAATAATAGCTGTTCCCATAAAATTATTAGTAACATCTAAAGAAGCGGAGAAATTATTAGCTATACAGTTTAGTTCTTCTATATTAGATTCTTTATAGATATCTTTTAGCAGTTTAACTTGAACATAGCTTTTATCGATTTTTTCTTCAATTTGAGGACGATAAGAATAATTGAAAAATATTATTGCAATGAATAAAACAATACTGAATATAATACTTCCTATACTAAAGTAATATGAAGATTTTTTCTTTAATTGCGTATCAGTTAAGCCCATTAGTTTCATCAATAATTCAAACATTTATTCCCTTTTTCTTTAATACAAAAAGAGTATAGCAGAAAAGAATTATAAAAAAATATTATTTCATATTTTTTGCTACAATAAGAAAACCCATGATAAGGTAAAAGTAAATGCAGAAGACTTTTGTTCAGAACATAGATATGTTTTTATTATGGATATTTCTATTTTTCGAAACTAAAGCATTATATAAATCATTACAAGCTTTAGAAGTAATAAGTTTTTTTGACATAATATTTAACTATGCATTTTTAATTCTGATTTTAATAGTAATTAGATTAATAAAAAAAGAAAATTTATTTGTAATTCTTCTGGATTTACTAGAAATTAGACCAAAAAAAGACAAATAATATTCACAAGGAGAAATTTTGAATGGTATTCTAATAATTTTAGTTATCTATCTATTCTTGTTTAACATTATTACTACATTCAGACTTTTTAAAACAGATATGTATGATTCTTTTCAAAAGTCTGTTCAAATTTTAATTCTATGGATTATACCGCTTATGGGAGCAGCTTTTATCGCCCATTTTCTAAATGATGAACCTTTAGTCTTATCAGAAAAGTTTCAAAAGTATGTTTTACTTATCAAGTTCTTACTATTACCATTCATGATTAAAGTAAGCTCAAATCTTGATAAAGAAATAGGTAATAGTAATGATGGTTATCAAGCAGAGTTCCCTGTATCAAATATTGGTGGCGGAGATTAAAGAATGAAATGGTTAAGTGAAAGATTAGTTGTATTATTCGTAGGTGTTTCAATGGTTTATATTGGGTACCTTATTGTATACGTTCAAAAATTTTATATGCATGGCTACTATGTTGATTTTTCAGATCCATATTTGCATTGGCCAATAGGTTTCATTACTGTCGTATTTGGAGTATATACAATATTAACTGCTATTACTTATAAATACAAAGCATGTATAGATGATATAAAAGACTAAACATGAAAAATGAAATATATATAAGCCTTTCAATCTACGATGCTAATAATGAAGAAATAACAAACCTTTTAAAAATAACTCCAACGAAAAGTGCTAATAAAGGAGAGTTGATTACCCAAAAAGGAACTATCTTCTATAAACGCAATATCTGGAAATATGAAAGTGTTTTTGAAAATATAATTCATCTTGAATCTGTATGTGAAAACATACTAGAATTTTTTGAACCAAGGAAAAAAGAACTAATTATGATAGGAGAAAAGTATGATATTGAATTAAGTATTGCTGCCTATTTAAAAGAAGGAATACCTTCAATACATCTTACAAAAGAACTCATTAGTTTTATCTATACTATTAATGCTGAAATAGATATTGATATCTACAATTTATAATAATATTTTTAAAAAAAATGAATAGAAAAACTATAATGTCCCCAATAAAATAGATTGTTACTAAAACAGTAGATTTTGGCTAAGTTGATTTTCTAATAATTATTATATAATCCATTTAGGATAAAACTAGTAATAATCGATTCATACAATTAAAAAGGGTTCTAAAATCACATGAATATTATCCGTCTTCTCTTTTTTCCATTAGTGCTTCTAACAATACTGATGATCTTTGTAAAAAGCGGAGATGATACAGATAAACAACCTTTATCAAAAGAATCGATTATCCTTGCTTTTGGTGACAGCTTGACCGCTGGATACGGAGCATCTAAAGGTAAAGACTACCCTTCACAACTTCAACGTCTTAGTGGCATAAAGGTTATTAATGCCGGTATATCGGGAGAAGTTTCTGCTGATGGTTTAAAGCGGCTTCCAGAGTTGCTTGAACAGTATAAACCTCAAGTGGTCATACTTTGTCACGGGGGTAATGATATTTTGCGAAAAAAATCGATGCACCAACTACAAGAGAATCTTCGCCAAATGATAATTTTAATTCAAAACAATGGTGCTGAAGTACTGCTTGTCGCTGTTCCCAATCTTAGTTTATTTGGTTTCTCTCCACTACCACAATATGAAGTTCTTGCAGATGAGTATGATCTTATGTTTGCCGAAAATGTACTAAGTGATGTTTTGGGAACGAACAAACTAAAAAGTGACAGGATTCACCCTAACGATCAAGGTTATAAGGTGATGGCTGAACGTTTCCATGAGATTTTATCGGATGAAGGCTTACTGAATTAATTGTTTGATTAAAACTATCTCAATATATTAAATTTGTATAGTTTACAGTAATGTAAAAATTACCCCTTTTTGTCCAGTTTTATTTTCCTGTCTTAGTATAATCTCTTCTTTACCTATTACATCAAACCCGTTCTCCTTACATAAAGATTCCACATACTCCATAGTGTGAGAAAACCTTCCACTTTTTGCTAATTGATGATTTGATGTATTGGTTTCTGATGAAAGTTCAATTGTAAATATAAAATAACCATTATTGCTAAGAGATTTTTTCACACTAGAAAAAACACCTTGCAGGTCTCCAATATATATGAAAACATCTGCTGCTATAATTAGGTCAAATTTTTTTACATTTTTAAAAAGAAAATCATGAATATCATTTATGTAAAGTGTAGTATAGATCTCTTTTTTTCTTGTCTCCTCTATCATATTAGTAGATATATCTACCCCAACTAAATTAGGAAACAAATCTACAATGTTTTTTCCTAATAGTCCGGTACCACATCCTAAATCCAAAACTTTTGAATCTCTAGGAGGATTTAAAAACTGTAATTTTTTTCTTATAATAGTTGGTACCTGATAGTTTAGTGAATTCATTAAATGGTTTTCAAAATGATCAGCATAACGATCAAATAGATCTTCAACATATTCTGAAGAGTATTTACTGCTTGTTTCTCTATTTAGCGATGCTAATAGATGATTTGCTCCTGGATGCTCTTGTCGTTTTTCTAGTGTTTTATGAAGATACTCGAGCATTTTTTGTTCATTTTTCATTTTTCTATAGCATTGTGCCATTGAAAAAAGAGCATCATAAAAATCAGGGAAGATTTTTATTGCCTTTTGTAAATAAAAAAGAGACTGTTCGTACTTATTAAGTTTATCATAGACGTCAGCTATTTGGTGATAGCATTTATAACAATTATTATCTACTTTAATTGCTTTTTTTAAATATACAAGTGCATTTTTGTAATCTTTATTATTTTTATAAGAGTTGGCTAGATTAAGATAATCATCACTCTCACTAGAGTCGAGTTTAATAGTGGGTTGTTTTTTCATATTGCAGCTCCAAAGGACTGAGCTGCAGAAAATATTAATTAAGTGTTAAATCAAAAAAGATAAAAATAGGCTCTGGAGAAGTATAGCATTTAAATCTTTAACAGTAAAGGGTTAAATTAATATTATGAAAGGTATGCTCCCCCGCTTACCGAAAGATAAGCACCCGTTACCTGAGCACTCTCATCTCTTACAAGAAAACTGATAGCATTAGCCACATCTTCAGGTTTTGAGATCGTCTGTGTTGGTGTCATTGAACGGATAAACTCTTTAAACTCCTCTGGAGCTTCACTTGTTGCATCTGTTAAAACTAAGCCCGGTGCTACAATGTTTGATGTAATGCCGTGTGCTCCCAACTCTTGAGCAAGGTACTTACTAAATGTATCAAGTGCCCCTTTTGCAGATCCGTGAGCGATGAAACTAGGAGCTGGAGTTTCCGATAATGTACTAGAGATAAATACCAAACGACCAAACTTTTTCTCGATCATTGAAACTGTTGCATGTTTTGCACATACGTACGATGCATGCATCTCATCGTTTAACTTTTGAGAGAACTCTTCCCAGCTTTGATCCACAAAAGGTTTTTGTGTAAAGTTCATATTTGCATTTGATACTAAAATGTCTACACCGCCATGATCTTTTGCAATAGTTTCAAACATAGATGCCACTTGAGCATCATCTCTTACATCAGCTTGGATGGCATAAGCTTCACCACCTTCAAAGTTGATCTCTTTTGCCAGTTCATTTGCAACTTCAACACTATTTACGTAGTTAATAAAAACTCTGTAACCGTTTTTTCCTAACTCTTTTGCAGTTGCTGCACCAATACCTCTTGCTCCACCTGTGATAAGTACATTTCTTTTTGTCATTTTTTATCCTTTTAAATTTACTTGTTAAATGCAAGTATATTACTGAAATTCTTAAAACTTGTTAAAGACAAGTATTTAGTTTTTTATGTTATAATTTTGTATGGAAAATAAAGAGTTTAATTTACCCGAGTCATACGGATACCACTTTAACATCATCTTTGTAAATATAAAACGGATGATGGAAATAAAGCTTAAACCCTACAATCTTACACATTTACAATTTAGCATCTTGATCAACATCTATAAAAACAACGTAACAACACAAAAAGAGATGTTAAAGTATATAAATGGGGATGAAGCGAGTATTACAAGACTTATCGACAGGCTTGAATCAAAAGGCTACCTCAACCGTGTGCAATCAACAGAAGACAAAAGAAAAAAGAGTTTAGTGCTTACAAAAAGCGGCATAACTTTATCAAAAGAGATCATAGGGTGTGCGCGAGAGGTTAACAAGGAGCTTACAAAAGATCTTAATGAAGATGAAGCAAAAGTGTTGTTAAAATTATTACAGAAAGTACATATTTCAATAAGTGAGAACGAAGCATAAAAGGGTAACGTATGGATCAAAGGTTTGAAAACTACAGGTCGGAGATGATCAACCTTATTACAAGTCGGTACGAACTAAACGGTGCCGTACAAAGTGAGATCCCAAACTTGGATTTTTACTTTTCCAAAGAGCTTACAGAACAGATCAATATTATGTACGAGCCCTCTTTATGTGTAATCCTCCAAGGGGATAAAGCTGTAGGTTTTGGAGAGAACAATTACGGATACGATCATAAAATGTACCTCCTCTCTTCAACCCACCTTCCCGCAAAAATGAAAATACTTAAAGCTTCCAACGAAACACCATACATCTCACTACGAATAAAATTTACACTTGAAAATATCTACGAAGTATTAAAAGCACTTGATTCTCAACAAACAAATTTAGATGAAAATGCCGAAAAAGGTTTGTTTTTCGATGATATGAATATACAGCTCTACGAATCACTCTATAGATTTATGAAACTTTTAGAACGTTCAAAAAAGGATATAGAATTTTTATATCCCCTCCTTACAAAAGAGATCCTCTACAACCTTGTCAAAAGCCAAGGGGGAGCTTTTTTAAGCAAGTTTTGTATGGAGGGAAGTGTTTCAAACAAAATAGTTCAGGTGATAACATATATCAAAGATCACTTTAACGAAAAGCTGAACATAAACACTTTGGCAAAGAGTATAGATATGAGCGAGTCTTCCCTCTACCAACACTTTAAAACGATTACAACCCTCTCCCCTATACAGTTTCAAAAAAAACTGAGACTTGAAGAAGCAAAGCGGCTGTTGCAGTTACAAAACAAAGAGATCAGCGAAGTGGCATTTGCGGTAGGATATGAATCCCCTTCGCAGTTTAGCAGGGAATTTTCAAGAATGTTCGGTTTATCTCCAAAGGCTTTTGCAAATTTAAGAATTGAGGGCGTATAATCTATATAGTAAATCATATATAAAGGATCTGCAATGGCAGTAGTAAGATCTTACGGTGCTACAAAAGAGGTGACTGGTTCATGCCATGTTCTTGAGATTGATGATGTAAAAATCATGATTGACTGCGGTATGTTTCAAGGGGAAGAGGAAGAGAAAAACAAAGATCCATTTTATTTTGAACCTTCCACTATAGACTACATTTTAATTACCCATGCACACCTTGACCACATCGGGCGTATCCCTAAACTTGTAAAAGAGGGCTTTACAGGAAAGATCTATGCCACTGCTGCAACTATGGAGTTAGCGGAGATCATCCTTATAGACAGTGCCAAAATCATGAGTGAAGATTTTCAAACACGATACAGAAAAGCGCAACGTAAAGGTCAAAGTAAAAAGATTGAAAAGCCTTTATATGATCCTATTAATGTTCAAGAAACATTTGAGATGGTCGAATGGGTAAATCCTGAATATGACCAATACTACGATCTGTGTGAAGGGATCAGTTTTGTCTACCGTAATGCCGGGCATATTTTAGGTTCTGCTTTTATAGAGATCTCATATATGGAAAATAACGATTCCCGCTCTATAGTTTTCTCTGGAGATATAGGGAACAACAATGACTTAGTACTCCCCCACTTGGCAAAATGTAAAAAAACAGATGCACTTTATGTTGAGACAACATACGGAGAAAGAGATCATCAGCCCATAGAGGCAACTATACAAGAGTTTAAAGAAACCCTTTTGGCAACTTTAGACAAAGGTGGAAATGTTTTAATCCCCTCTTTTGCCTTAGAACGTACACAAGAACTCTTATGTATATTAAGAGATATGTATGAAAAAGGTGAACTGCCAAAGTGTAAAGTATTTTTAGACTCCCCGATGGCTACACGCGCAACTCAGGTCTATAAACAGTTTGCAAGAGAATTAATACCCAAGTGTCAGGAAAATATCAAAGAAAACGGGAGTGTCTTTAATTTTGAGCTCCTTTCATATACAGAAACGCCTGAAGCATCAAAAAGCATCAATGATGTCAAAAGTCGTGCCATTATAATCGCAGGTGCGGGTATGTGTAACGGTGGTAGGATCGTACACCACTTTAAACACAGAATCTGGGACAAAAACAATGCGGTTATTTTTGTAGGCTTCCAGGCAGAAAGAACTCTTGGACGTGAGATAGTTGACGGAGCACAATGGATCAATGTGTTAGGGGAGGACATAATAGTCCAAGCATCCATCCATACCATCAACGGATTCTCAGCCCATGCTGATCAAGACGGGATCTTAGAGTGGATCTCAGATATTAAAAATCTAAAAAAAGTCTTTTTAGTACATGGTGAACTGGAGAGCCAGACTGCTTTTAAAGAGACACTCAAAGAGAAACTAAACCTTGATGCACACATCGTCTCATTTAAAGAAACAATAGTGCTTGATTAATCAAATAGATATATAATCATTCGATTTTATTACAAAAGGGAAGAGATGATAAAAAACTCTCAAAAACCAAACATAGGTGTATTTTCATATAAATTTTTCGCAAGAGCCAGATTTGGCTTTTTAATTACAATACCGACTATTGTCATCATGGTGATACCTGCATTTTTCTTAGACATGATGGCTACACTCTATCAACTAATAAATTTTAAAGCTTATGAGATCCCTTTAGTAGAGAGAAAAAAGTACATAGTTATAGACAGACATGCTCTGAGTTATCTCAACTTTATGGAGAAGTTCTTTTGTGTCTACTGCGGATACTTTAACGGTGTGATGCAATACGTTTCAGAGATTGCCGCTAGAACCGAAGAGTTCTGGTGTCCGATCAAACATGCAAAAAAATTAGAATTTGAACATGAGAGATATGACAACTACCTTGAATTTGGAGACTCAGAAGGGTACCACGCCAAAAGAAAAAACATTCGCCTTACTATGAGAGCTGAATTAAAAGAGAAAAAGTAGTTTTTTCTCTTTTACAATTCAATTATAATTAACATTTTTGTATTTCTTTAGTGAACATCAAGCTAATCTATATATAATATTCCTTGAATAAATAGTTATATGTCAATGGATAGAAGATGGAGATATTTTTATATTTAACAGAGCCAGCTTGGACAGAAGCATGGATTGAAGGTGGGGAAATACCAATAAGCCTCGCAAGCTCATACTTGTCAGATTCCAGAGAAGGAATCATGACTCCAGATGAAAATTTAGTACATGAGTCGGCTGTGCCAATTCCCAGTCTTAAACAGCATGGATACCATTTTGAAAATGTTAAAGGTTTAACTTTCACTGACAACTATTCAAATGGAATTCGCCTTCCAGATCTTTATAATGCCAATTACTATACCGAGGATGGCCTTATCCTCTCATTCTGCAATCACTTTGATAAGATCACAGCTGGAAGACTTGGGAAAAGGGCATGTGTCAAGATTTTAAATCTAAAAAAAACACGAAGAAAAATAGACAAGCAACTAGGTTGTAAAGGAATAATGAAACCTTGTGAATACACCAATGATCATCAAAGAAATCACTTTTTAAAATCTAAAGAAGATGAGTGGCAAGATGAGTTTCGTATCTTCTGGAAAACTCAAATGCCAAAGTGGGTCAAGATACCTCAAAATACGGCAAAATTAGTGTGGATGGCCGAGTAAACTATAACAAATAAGAGGAGAGGCAATCAAAAACCTACAAGCGGCTTTTTGATTGCTCATTTTAAACATTGTCTAAGACGCTATGCATCTGTTCCTTATGGGCACTTAAATATCTAAAACTTAAGAAGCAAACCCCGATCTAAAGTTATCTTTTTTAACAACGATCTCTTTTTGCTTCTCTTTTCTTTTTGTATCTTTTTCCACAAAGATCTTTTTACGAGTTACTGGATCCATTTCCGTGTAGTACATTACAGCTGAGTATGTTCCAGGCGTCGGTGTAAATACCTGTGCTTGTTCTGGGTTCATCTGCAACTCATCTGTCGTAAAACGTTTTAACTCATGCATATCTTTTTCTGTACAACCAGGGTGTGCTGCGATGAGGTAGTACGTTAAGAACTGCTTCTTCCCCTCTTCCGCATTCAGCTTGTCATACATCTTTTTAAAGTCGATCAGCTCTTGCTTACCAGGTTTTCCCATAAGTTCAAGTACACGTTGTTGTGTATGCTCAGGGGCAACTTTCATCTGACCTGAGATATGGTGTTTTACCATCTCTTTTAGGTAAGAATATCCGTGTTTTTTGTCTGCATTGATAAGATCATATCTAACACCAGAAGCTACGAACGCTTTTCTTACACCCTCAACCTCTCTTACCTGACGTAAAAGATTGATGTTTCTGCTGTGATCCACTTTCATAGAGCTACACAGGTGGTTTGCATCTACACATCTTTGGTGTGCACACGTTCCAAGTTTGAGTTTTTTATTACACTCATACCCATACATATTTGCCGTCGGACCACCTACGTCTGAGATAATTCCCTTGTAGTCTTTGTACTTGTTAAAATCTTTTGCTTCACCGAGGATGCTCTCTTCTGAACGGGTTCTAATCGTACGCCCCTGATGCACACCGATCGCACAGAAGTTACACTCACCCCAACAACCGTGATGGGTCATGATCGAGAACTTGATAGTCTCCAAACATTTTACTTTTCCATCTTTTCTATGGTACGGGTGGAGTTCTCTTGTAAACGGAAGCTTCGAGTTTGCATCCATCTCCTCTTCGTTTAAGTAGTCACACGGAGGGGTTTGGATCAGGTATCTGCCGTCAACCTCTTCACAGAGACCGTTTGCAGAGATCGGATCGTTATTGTCGTAAAAGATATCGAACATATCTATGTACTTCTCTTTGTTATCGAGACAATCTTGGTGTGAAGGGAGTTGAATATACTCATGCACAGGCTCTTTAGAGATGTAACAAATTCCCCGTATATCTCTATAGTCACGTCCCTCATCGATCGCACGAGTAAGCTGCTCTAGAGCTATCTCACCCATACCGTAGATCATCACATCCGCTTTTGAATCAAATAAAATAGGCTTTTTTAGTTTATTTTGCCAGTAATCGTAGTGGGTAATACGGCGAAGTGAAGCTTCGATCCCGCCAAGTACGATAGGTACTGTATTTTTAAAATAGCGTCTGATTAAGTTAGTATATACAAGTGTCGCACGATCGGGACGCTTGTTATTTACACCGCCGGGTGTATAGTCGTCTGAGTTACGGAATTTTTTAGTTGCGGTATAGTTTGAAACCATAGAGTCAACGCTTCCGCCGCTTACTCCCCAGTACAGACGTGGCTCTCCCAAACGTTTAATATCTACATCGCTTTTAACATCTGGCTGACCTATCATACCTACGCGGTAACCCATACGCTCTAGCATACGCCCAACCATTGCCACACCAATAAACGGCGAGTCTATATAGGCATCACCGCTTACCAAGATTACATCACACTGATCCCAACCGCGAGCCTCCATTTCAGCTCTTGTTGTCGGTAAAAAGTCTTTCTCTTTGAATGTTACTGTGTCTCTGTTTTGATTGTGTTGGTTGCGGTTTTTATTACGTCTGCTCAATTTTATACCCGGATATATAATTTTTTTGTATCATACATTGTCAATGCTTTAATTATTGCATTATTCTTTGGTTAATTTGAACAAGTCAGCTTTACACTACTATCTCAATAGTCTGCTTGTTTTGGATACTTTTGTATATAGCATCTTTGAGCTTATCAAAAAGTGTTTCAATGCTATCTGTTTCACTAAGTTCCGTAACACCAAAGTTGTATTTAATATCTCCATCAAGCACTTCTACAAACTCTTCTGCGATTTTTTGGGCTAAACGATGTGCACCGCCCAGCGAAGTATTACTTGCTAAAACTATAAAATGCCCCTCTTCCACTTTTCCAAAGTAGTCATTCTGACGAATACCTTTTTGAATAATTTCACCTGCTCTTTGGAGAAAAGCTCTCTGCTGTTGTTCAGAAATGGCAGAAAAATCAAATTTCAACCCTATAACAGATAATTCAACTTTATAGCGCTGTACACGTGCTATTTCACGTGAAAGTACATCTTCAATAAAGATACGGTTGTAGGCTTGAGAGATAGGATCTTTTTCAAGCACTTCAACTAGATCTTTAGAGAGTTCAGAGATCTTAGTATCTTTTGTCCCATTCGTTGAGGAGTCGCTTTCATAAAGTTTTGCATATCTTTTGATATGAAACATCAAACTAAAAGTATAAAGAAAAGTACTAATAAGTACATTCCCGATAACCACAGCGGTAAAAAGGTCATAATATACAAAATCTTTTGGCAAAGAGTGCACCATAATGATCGCCAGTGCACCTTTCATCCCTGAGAGTGTAAGTGCATATGTCCAATAAAAAGGGAGCTTGGAACTAATTACCAGAACACTCAGACTTCCAAAACGGATCACAGTTGTGATGAGAAACACAACAACAATTTCATAGATATAATGACTTAATAATGACAAATCTATAATATTTGCGATTACAACAAACACAACTGCATTGGCAAAGATTCCCAGAAACATCGCCTCTTTTTTATATTCACGGAACTCATGTTTAGTAATAGCAGGAATGTTTTTCAACAGATCGATAAAGGCATCGTAAGTTTTTACCGTATTTGAAAATTCAAAAGTTTTAGGATGGAGCCTGTTTTCACGCTCCACCAACATTTTAAATACTATTACCGAAACTACAATAGATAAGATTCCTGCAATGTGGAAATGTTCAGCTAATAAAAAAGAACTTATCACGATCAGATAGATAACAAGGAACTGATCAAAAGGGTTACGCAACATCTTCAGGGCTAAAAAACCAAACAATGCACTGACACCACCTATCAAACTTGAAAGCACTAAAACTTTTAAGACTGTAAAATTGATAGAGAGAACATCAACCGAACTCCCCTGTAAAAGAGGCAAGGCTACGAAGTAGTAAAGGATCAAGGCTGTCACGTCATTAAAAAGAGATTCTGATTCCGCATAGATCTTCAGACGCTGCGGCAGAGTAAACCTAGACATAATTGCACTTACCGTAATTGCATCTGTAGCCATTAGCATTGCATAAAGTGCCACAAGCATCCCGATGGTAAATCCATACTCAGGCAAGAGATATGGCGTCACAAAAACCGCAATAGCTATGGAGACAACAACAGACACTACTGCAAGATAAAATATCTCTTTTGCGTAGTTTTTCAGCTCTTTTACCGATATGTTTAAAATATCAGGAAGCAAGATAACGGGGAGCATCAGATAAAGGACCTCATTAAACTCCTGCTTGCTGATAGAAAAAAGTTGAGGAAAATAGAGAGAAAGGAGAAAGGCATAAAAAATAGTTGCTAAAGTAGCGGGGATTTTTGTCATCTCTTCAGTCAAACGGGAAAGTAATATTATCAACAATAAAATTGTAATCAGTAAAAGCATTCTCACCCCACTTGCTTAGTTTTGCTACTTAATAATACTACAAACCGTCTAAAAGCTCTTTAAAATCTCATTTATGGTTCCATGAATATAATTTTTTTGTATAATACTTGAAAATATGTACAAAGAATAAAAATGAATTATCCTTATGAAAACTTAGAAAATTTTACACTTAAAGCACTGCTTGATCGCTCAACTACACTTTTCGGGCAAAAAGATGTACTCTCATTTGTAGGAAAACAGCCGTTAAAATATCGTGAACTTGATGAAAAAGTCAAAGCGATGGTAGAGCTGTTAAGTGAAAGAGGGATCACAAAAGGTGATAAAGTAGCACTCCTTAGTGAAAATATGCCAAACTGGGCTGTTGCCTATCTTGCTATTACATATTTCGGAGCTATTGTAGTTCCTATTTTACCCGACTTTAACCCTTCAGATGTCCATCATATCATCAGACACTCTGAGGCCAAAGCTGTTTTTGTATCCGAAAAACATCTTCAGACGATCGAAGATCTTGGAAACTCTGAAATAAAGTTTGTTATAGAGCTCGATACTCTAAAACTTGTAGATCATCTCACAAACCATTCTTACATGGAGTTGATAAAACAAAAGTTTTCTCCAAAAAAAGAGTTGCCTAAACCGGATGAAGACTCTCTTGCTGCCATTCTTTACACTTCAGGGACGACAGGACATTCAAAAGGGGTAATGCTTACACATAAAAACTTAGTTACAAATGCACTTACTTCATATAAAAATATTGAGATCACACCTGATGATATCTTTTTATCTATCTTACCTTTGGCACACACATTTGAGTGTACGGTTGGAATGCTAATCCCTATGGTTCACGGGTCAAGCGTAGTTTATATTGATAAAACACCTACTCCGACAGTGCTCTTAAAAGCTTTTGAAGTAGTCCGCCCGACAATGATACTCTCTGTACCGCTGATCATTGAGAAGATATTTAAAAATAAAATTCTTGCAAAATTCCACCACTCTTTTGTTCTGAAACATATCTATAAAGTTCCATTTATGCGTAAAAAACTGCATAAACTAGCAGGGAAAAAACTGCTGGAGACTTTTGGTGGAAGACTAAGAATGTTTGCAGTAGGAGGGGCACCTCTTGCAGGTTATGTAGAACAGTTTCTAATAGACTCCGACTTTCCTTACCTTGTGGGATACGGTCTTACAGAAACAGCACCACTTCTTGCCGGAACTAGAATGGGGATGGAGCATAAAATAGGTTCTACAGGTCTTGCAATGCCGGGTATCGAGATTAAAATTAAAAACCCTCACCCGTTTGACGGCGAAGGGGAAATTGTCGCGAAATCGCCTAGCGTTATGTTGGGATACTATAAAGATGAAGAGAAAACAAAAGAGGTTTTTGATGAGGATGGCTATTTTCTCACAGGTGATCTTGGCTATATAGATGAAGATGGTTACATTTTTATAAGCGGTAGAAGTAAAAATATGATTCTGGGCCCTAGCGGAGAGAACATTTACCCTGAACAGATCGAATCGATTATTAATCAGAATGAAGCGGTTTTAGATGCACTTGTTATGCAGCAGGACGGAAAACTAGTGGCACGTATTCATCTTGATTATGAGTTAATCGATAAAATGTTTGAAGCAAACCATACACCAGATGATGTTGTCAAACAAAAGATTACAGAGTATTTGGAAAATATGAGAGTTGAAGTAAATACGCAAATGGCATCATTTTCTAAGATTACAAAATTTATTGAGCAGATTGAGCCGTTTGTAAAAACTCCTACGAAGAAGATAAAACGCTACCTCTATACAGCGTAATCTACTCGTATTTGGAAAATGCTATAATGAAGCAGAATTAATAACAGAGGATTGGTACAATTCCAATGACTGAACATCATTTTGATAACGAAGCAATCGTAGAGGGTGAATTACAACTCTTTAGAACGCTTTGGCATACTTCAAACGACAATCTTTTCATTGTACGACGAGATACAAATGGGGAGTATATCAGTGAAAAGAGCAACCGATCTTTAGAGCAAACATTTCACCTTCTTCCTAATCAAATGGATGGAATAGCGCTTAAAGAGATTCTAGACGAAACGACCTACAAAAAGATTATAGATCGTTATGACGAGTGTATTAAAAAAAACAAGCCTGTAACTTATGAAGAGAAACATCTCATAGATGAAAGTGGCGAGAGGTTTTGGATAACTACTATATTACCGGTTACCGATCAGGAAAGTGGAATTATTAGAATTCTTGGAGTATCAAGAGAGATCACACCTATTCGAAAGGCTGAACAAACACTCCAAGAGCTTAATGAAAAACTAGAACAAAAAGTGATAGAACGAACAAAAGAGCTGACTATAGCATTACAGCAGATGGAAAAACTCTCTATTACAGATAAGTTAACCAATCTGTACAACCGTTATAAAATTGAAGAGGTTCTCAATAGTGAAATTCATCGAGCTCAGCGATACGATACACATTTCGGTCTTCTCATGCTCGACATAGATAAGTTCAAAAACATCAATGACAACTACGGACATATCCAGGGTGATAAGATTTTACAAGAGTTCTCAAATATTCTTAAAAACTATATCAGAGAGAGTGATAGTGTCGGCAGATGGGGTGGTGAAGAGTTCTTAGTCATAACTCCGATCTCTTCTCAAGAGGCAATTATAACGTTTGCTGATAGACTTCGTAAGGTGATTGAGGAACATAATTTTGATACAGTAGGCAATATTACCGTTAGTATCGGGGCAACGATTTATCAAAAAGGGAGTACTATAGAGAGTTTAATTGCAAAAGCTGATAATGGACTCTATGCTTCCAAAAACAATGGAAGAAACAGTGTCCATTACCAATAATATTTTAAATTATTTAAATTGAGGTTGTACGAAAGGTACTACTTGTTTTTTACGGCTAAGAACACCCTCTAACCAAGCTTTGTTGTTTTCAAGTTTTACATCAAATGCAGCTTCGATTTTAGAAGCATCATCAGATACTACGAAAAGTTTTGAACCCTCTTTGATAATATCAGTTAAAAGAATTAAAACAGTGTGTAGGCCACCCTCTTCTTTCATCTTTTGCATATCTTCCATGATTTCATCTTCACGTGGTTCAAGTACAGAGATATCTACCATCTCTAATTGACCGATACCAACTTTAGTACCATTCATATCGAACTCTTTGTAGTCACGTGTATTTAAGTTACGAGCAGATGCACCGTCAACTGCAGATTTTGCAATGAACATATCCATAGCCATTTTTTTGTAGTCTTCAACACCACAAATTTCACTTAACTCTTTTACAGCTTTTGTGTCAACTTTTGTACAAGTCGGTGAACGGAAAATTACAGTATCGCTTAAAATAGCAAGCATCATCATCCCTGCGATATCTTTTGGTGGTACTACACCGTAAGATTTATACATCTCATAAATTACCGTATTTGAACAACCGATTGGTCTGATCCAAGCTTCTAGTGGAGCATCAGTAATAAGATCACCTAGTTTATGGTGGTCTGCAATACCCACGATTGTAGCTTCATCAATATCGTCTTGAAAATGAGGCTTATCTGTTGAGTCAATAATAAATACTTTCTCACCAGCTACAGAAGTTTTTAACATAGGAACTTTGTCTGCATAACCGAATGTGTCTAAAATAAACTGTGTTTCAGCAGAAATATCACCTTGACGTGCCGGGATATATTCTTCATCTTCTACTTGATTTTTTAAGTATGATAGTGAAATTGCACCTACAATAGAGTCACTATCTGGATTTTTGTGTCCAAATGCATATACTGACATAATTCTAGCCTTTAAATTTTTTTCGAATTATACACTATTCTTTAACAAATCCGGAAAATTTAATACTTTTAAAGAGATTTTGAAAAGTTCACGTTTTGAAAGCGGTTTTTTCAAGTGTCCTACAACTCTTGCTCCATTTTCACTGATGTGTGCATCTTTAACACTTGAATGGGTCAATGTTACAACAGGTGCATCACTGATTTTTGCGAGTACTTTTGAGATTGCATTTTCATCACTTGTAAGCACTTCTATATCTATAAGTATCATATCAAACTTGGAGCGCTTGAGCTCTTCAATAGCATCTCTTGGAGTTTCAAAGTGCAGCACTCGCACATGACTCTCTAAAAATGACTCCATAATAACCTGTGCACTATCATGATCACTATCAATAACTAAAATGTTTGCACCATCTGGTGATATTTGCGCAAAATTTATCTCTAGATCGTGATTCTCATGTTCTGCACTTGGAAGTACAACTTCTATATCATTAAGAGACAAGATAAATGTAGCACCTTTACCATACTCACTGTAAAATGTAAGATCCCCGTTCATCAATTGAGCAATTTTTTTATTGAGTGATAATCCCAAACCGTCAGCTTCAAACATCTCAAATATTTTTGGCTGATCCTCTTTTTTTATCCCTGTACCGCTGTCTTCTACAATCACTTGAAGATTGATAGTATTATGAGCAATATTAGCTCCGTTAGGTTTTACATAAACATTAACGTTGCCATCTTTTGTAGCACGGATACTGTTACTTACAAGATTATCAACGATCAACTTTATTTTACTTGCATCAAAGATTAATGATTCGGGAAGAGTTTTATCTATATCGAGCGTTAACTTTATCTTTTTCTTAGCAGCACTGTTTTTATAACTATCTACAATAGTATTGAATAAGAAAGAGAGTTCAACCGCATTTTCATTGATATCGTAACTTCCTGCATCGATCTTTGAAAGAGCCATCATACTTTCTATCAATTCCAATAGCTGATTGCCCGATGTTAAAATATCTTTTGCGTGGGAGTTAAGCTTTTCGTTTTGCAGGTCTTTAGCTAGGATCGTAGCGTATGCGATAATAGTTTTTACAGGAGATTTCAGATCATCTTTTACTTTTGAAAGGAAATCGTATTTTACTTTTACCGCCTCTTGAGCAATCTCCTTGGCATTTTCAACTTTATCTCGTTGTCTCTCCAGTTCATTTTCCAAGTGTTCAATCTTTTTCAGCTGTTCAGAGATAAGGCTTGTTTCCATCCCCTGATACGATTTTTTTGACTGATACTCTTTTTTTAGGTGATTATCTTCATAGTGTAAACTAACTATCTCACCTTTTAAACGCTCTATCTCTTTATCTTTCTTAGAGGTACTATGTAAAAAAACAAGAACAATAATCCCGCTAAATATGATAAAAACGGCTAATATTATTACAATAGGAAGATCAATATCTATCAAGTTTATTCTCCGTCAATTAACTCTTTAAATACCTCAATATGTTCTGCAAACAGGTTAACGAGTCTAGGATCGAATTTTTTCCCTTTCTCATCTAAAATATACTTCGCAGCATCTTCAAAAGACCAAGCCTCTTTATAGATCTTTTTCTCTAAAAGAGCATCTAAAACACTTACAATTGCAACTATTCGTGCATAGATGTGGATCTCATCACCTTTTAACCCTCTAGGATAACCTGAGCCGTCAAAGTTTTCATGATGTTCATAAGCAATAATTGCAGCAGCATTAATCAGTTTTTTACTTGAGTTTTTCAAGACATTTAAGGCAAGCTTTGGATGTTTTTGCATCACTTCAAACTCATACGTGGTAAGTTGGTCAGGTTTATTAACGATGGCATCTTCGATAAAAATCTTACCGATATCGTAAAGCGGTGCAGCCAAATAAACCATTTTTATCTGTTCTTCTGTCAGCGTTCCGTCTAAAATAGCAAGCTGTTTTGCAAAATCAGCAACTCTTCTAATATGACCGACCGCCTCTATACTGTTTTCTTCTACCATCGCCGAGAGTATATACACCATCTCTTTTTGAGCATCTTCAGTTTCCGATAAAAGACGGTTTTGTGTACTAGAGAGTTTTAATGATTTTCTATAACGGTAAAATTCTGTATGATGTCTTACTTTGACTTTGAGTTCAGCTCTATGGATTGGGGCTCGTATATAGTCGATACAACCAAGTTCAAATCCCTCATCAAGCTCGTCGTAATCATCCTCTTCTACCATAAGAACAATAGGTATTTCCTGCAGTTCAGGATGACTTCTAATAATTTGACATAACTCCAAACCATCAACTTCTGACATCCTTAGAGCTATTAAAATGAGATCAAAATGCTTCGTCTTTAAAAGTTCTACAGCATCTTGAGAGTTTAACGCATAGGAGAATCCATATCCGTTATCTCTTAGAAGTTCGATTATATCCTTCGTGTGTTCAATTACGTCATCAACAATTAAAATTTCATCTTTGATACTCATAGTTTCTACCCGTTTATTTTGGTCTTGTAGAAACTATTATACCATCTACTTGTGTAAAAGCAACTCTTTTTCTAAATATTTACCTGTATACGATCCTGACTTCTCATAATTAGCAGCTAACTCTTCCGGTGTTCCGACATCTATAATCTCTCCACCGCCTGAACCACCTTCAGGTCCCATATCTACAATATAGTCGGCATTTTTAATCATATCAAGGTTATGTTCAATGATTAACACGCTATTACCGAGTTCAACAAATTTATGAAGAACACCCGTCAGTCTGTCAACATCGGCAAAATGCAGTCCAGTTGTCGGTTCATCTAAGATATAAAGTGTTTTTCCCGTATCTTTTCTACTTAACTCTTTAGAGAGTTTGATACGCTGTGCTTCACCGCCTGAAAGCGTTACCGCATTTTGTCCGAGTGTAATATATCCAAGACCTACATCTACAAGTGTTTTTAGTTTCTGATGAATTTTAGGAATCGGTTTGAAAAACTCATACGCTTCATCTACCGCCATATTAAGAACATCAGAGATAGTTTTCCCTTTATAGAATACTTCCAGAGTTTGTTGGTTGTATCTATGTCCCTGACAGCTGTCACACTTCACCATAATATCCGGCAAGAAGTGCATCTCAATTTTGATCTCACCCTCACCCTGACATTTCTCACAACGCCCACCTTTAACATTAAAAGAGAATCTTGATGCCGTATAACCGCGGATCTGAGACTCTTTTGTTTGTGCAAAAAGATTTCTGATCTCATCCATCACACCCGTATAAGTTGCAGGATTTGATCTCGGAGTTCGCCCGATCGGGCTTTGATCGAGGTAGATCACCTTATCTACATTTTCAAGTCCCGTGATCTCTACACCCGCTACTTTATTTACTTTTCTTGCATGGTTTAAAAGCTCTCTTGCTGTCGGTAAAAGTGTTTGTAAAATAAGGGAACTTTTTCCACTTCCACTTACACCGGTAATACATACAAAGTTATTAAGAGGGATTTTTACACTCAGGTCTTGAATATTGTTCAGAGTTACATTTTTTATCTCTATAAACTTCTCTTGTTCCCTGCGATAAAAATACTCGATCTTTTTTCTTCCAAAAAGATAATCAGCAGTCGTTGTTTTTGCTTTTTTTAGCTTATCGAGTGTCCCTGAGAATACGACACTTCCACCGAATTTTCCTGCACCTTCACCGATATCTACAATAAAGTCGGCATGCTCAATCGTCTCTTTATCGTGTTCAACCACGATCACGCTGTTCCCTTTTTCCTGAAGGTTTCGAAGGGTCTTGATCAGTTTTAACGTGTCACGCTCATGCAGACCGATACTCGGCTCATCAAGTACATACATAACACCTGTCAGACCTGAGCCGATCTGTGAAGCGATACGAATACGCTGTGCCTCACCACCGGAGATCGTACGTGCATCACGTCCAAGAGTGATATATCCAAGTCCAACATCATGTAAAAAGAAAAGACGTTCACGAATCTCATTTAAGATCGGTGCGGCAACCATCTCATTTTGCTTGTCCATGTAAGAGAAGTTATCCTCTGCGGCAAACCATTCATACGTTTTGGTGATTGGCATATCTAAAAGTTCAGGGATCTTTTTCTCACCCACTTTTACCGCTAGTGATTCAGGTTTAAGTCTGTGTCCGCCACAAACATCACACACCTTCTCACTCATATAATCATTGAGTTCTTTCTCATCTTTGAACATATCGTAAGCGATGCGGACAATTCCCGGCCAGATACGTTTTACTTTATGTTTTTTCCATAAAAATTCCACTTCACCGATAGTTCCGTGTAAAATAGCTTTTTGCTGATGCGTTTCAAGTTCAGAGTATGGGATAGTGATATCGATCTCATTCGCTTCACAGAACCCTTTTAAGAATGTAAAGTAGTACCCTTTGTTAAAACCGTATACGATCTTAATAGCACCCTTCTCAATACTCAAATCCTGATCTATAATTTTCTCAATATCTAAAGTGTAACGAAGCCCTAAACCGTCACATTCGCTACATGCACCCTTTGGAGAGTTAAACGAAAAACTAAGTGGTTCTAATGGGTCAAAACTGATCTTACAGTCAAAACATGCATTGTGTTCAGAGTAGTGAATATGCTCTTTACAATCTACCTCTTTATGGTTTAGTACATCGATCTCTAACTCACCGTAACTCTCTTTAAGTGCTTTTTCTACAGACGATGCAATACGATCTTTGTTGTCCTCTTTAACAACTACACGATCCACTACAACCTTGATCGTATGTTTTTTCGTTTTTGAAAGCTCGATCTCATCATCAAGTCTTACCATTACACCGTCGATCATTGCACGCACATACCCTTTATGTACCAATGATTCGATAAGATCAGCGTATGAGCCTTTATTTTCACGAACAAGAGGTGCAAGCATTACAAGCTTTGCACCTTCTGGGAGTTTTGCCACCTCGGCTATGATATCTGAAGCAGACATCTGAGAGATCACCTTGCCACATTTATGACAGTGTTGTACCCCTACACGTGCATATAAAAGTCTGAAATAGTCGTATATCTCCGTAATTGTTCCAACTGTTGAGCGCGGGTTTTTAGAAGTTGTTTTTTGATCAATTGCGATCGCAGGAGTTAAACCCTCGATCTTATCTACATCGGGCTTGCCCACTCTGTCTAAGAACTGTCTTGCATATGATGACAACGACTCCATATAGCGGCGCTGCCCCTCTGCATACAAAGTATCAAAAGCGAGTGTTGATTTACCACTTCCACTAAGCCCTGTCATAACTATCAGTTCATTTTTCGGAATTGTTAAATCTATATTTTTAAGATTATTCTCTTTTGCACCTGTTATTTTGATAACATCTTTTTTACCCATTTATAAACACTCTCTTCATTAAATAAGCCACTACAAATACGTAAAATATAACTATCAGTTTTTTTTGTAGTGTTACTTCTATTTTATCTTTAAAATGTATCCCTATATACACACCTAACAGGGATATAATACCTATAATAATACCTCTTTGAAAATCAACATGTCCTTCAAGCGTATGGGAAATAAGCCCCGCTATTGAAGAGAACACAACAAAGAATAAACCTGCAGAAATTGCACGTTTTAGTTCTACATGCAAGAATCCTACCAATATAGGTACAAGCATAATACTACCGCCTACACCGATGGTAATACTCATCATACCTATAAATATCCCGATAATAAAAAGGATACTTTTTTTTACCTCTTTAGGTTCTGCGGCCTCTTTTACAGGCATAAACAGTCTAACGAGTGCAAATGTAGCAAAAAGTAGGAAAAAAACTTCTAAAGTTTTATTACTAAATGCTGCCGTTATAAAACCGCTAAGTGAAGCACCAACAAAGCCACCAAGGCCTATGAAAGTAATCATGGCAACATCAAGGGTACCTTTTTTATGGTTTATGTAACTTCCAAAGATCGATCCAAAAACCATCTGTACAACAGAGATACCGATCGCTGTTTTTGTATCAATCCCCAGCATTAAAAGCAAAGGGACCAAAATAGTCCCTCCACCTATACCAAAAAACCCGGATAAAAACCCTGTAAGCAGCCCAACTGTCAATAATTCAATCATAAGTGCAATTATAGCGAATTCTAATACAATTTAATTTTCATTTGTGTTTGCATAAAGTATAATCATCCCTATAATAAATTATGGCGGTTAAAAATGTTAAATAGTATTGAAGAAGCAGCGGTAAACTTTTGTATCCATCAAATTCGTGAAGATCATGGGGTAAAAGAGGGTATTACAAAAAAGAGAACACTTATTGCTTACATAGATTTAGATGCTCAAGACGGAAAAAAATATCGAGCATATATCGCATCAGATTCAGGCTTTATGCAAAGAGTTTCAAAACTTTTTCTTGAAGAGGATGAGAGTGATGAAGAGACACTTACAGATATGACATTAGAAACAGCCAACTTAATCATTGGAAGTGCTAAAGTTATAGCTGAAGAAAAAAGTCAAAACCCATATACGATAAATACACCGTATTTTGAAAAAATCGGGGAATTTGATCTTGAATATGACGATGCTAAAACTATTCAAGTCGGCGATGATGAAATAACTATAGCACTTAAGGAAGTCAATGCCTAAAAAACCTTTTAACAATAAAGAAGACTTATCATGGATGGACTACTCCGGAATTCTCGATATGGAGGTGGAGTTTATAGCTGATCTCGGTGAAACAGACCTCTCACTTAGAGAAATTCTCAAACTTGAAAAAGGTTCTATTATTGATCTTAAAAAACCTGCAGGTGAAAGTGTAGAAGCTTATGTAAACGGTCGTATTTTAGGAAAAGGCGAAGTTATGGTATATGAGAAAAACCTTGCTATCCGTATTAATGAAGTTTTAGATTCATCAGCTGTTTTATACTACTTATCTAAAGAGAGATTATGATCAAATATTTACTTCTATTTCTACTTCCTTTTTCACTCTATGCCTCTAAAATACTTAGTTACAATATCTACGAAAGAACAGACCGCGCAGATGTAATGATCACATTTGATACACCCTACTCCGGAGTGATTAAACAAAGTAAAGGGAAATCAAAAACCGTTTTAAAACTTTCAGATGCTTCTATAGAGTCTTCAAAAATCAAAAAAGTAAACTCTAAGTACCTTAAATCGTTAACTATTACACCTCTTGCAGACTATACTCAGATCGTAGCTGTAACTCCAAGTTATGTAAAACTGGCAGCTTCAAAAACATCTGACGGATATGGGCTTAGATTACGTTTTACAGAGCACTCTGCTGCAAAAACAACGCAACAAACTACGACATCTTCATCACCTGACCTTTCAGCTTTACCGACAAAACAGGGTGATGACTTATCTATGAGTTACTATGTAGTTATTGCTATCTTAATTATCGGTATCATCATCCTTTTCTATCTGAAAACTAAAATACAAACGAAACAGACACCAAAAACACAGCAAAAGCAAAACTCTTGGTTATTTAAGCAAGAAGAGGCGAAGCAGATGCAAGAAGCAGCAGCTCCTGAAAACAATGAAAACAATAATAAAAACAACGAAATTTCTATCCGTTTTCAAAAAAGCCTAGATGAGCATAATAATGTTGTTATGCTGGACTTTCTTAACCAAAGTTATCTTGTATTACTCGGTAACGGAAACATCTTGCTTGATAAATTTACGGATAATAAACCATCAACTCAACAAGAGTTTGAGACTATTCTTCGAGACAGACATGCAGAACTTGAGAAGTTTTTAGAAAATCCCACACCTCAATCTCATCATTTAGATCTTAATGAGCCTCTACAATCTTATAAAGAGAGAGCAGCAAGTTTAGCTTACGGAGAATAAGCTAAACCTGTTTTAACCACAACATCCCGTATGCTTCAATAGTAAGCATCTTTTCAGTACACGGTTTATGTGTAATAATCTCTAAAAGATTTGTATCACAATGATCTGATATATCTATCTCGATCGTACGATCTGAGAAGTTATACAGCGTAATAATAGCTTCACTTTTATCTCTGGAAAAATGTTTTATAGCAAAGATATCATTCCCTAACTCCAACGTCTCAAACGTAGCATACGGATCAAAAGCTTTTTCATTGATACGGATAGAGATCAGCTGTTTGTATCTTTTAAATATGCTGTTGCGTAAACCGTTTTCATCTTCCAGTTCCTCTTTAACATTATCAAAGTTCAACTTCTCTCTGTTTATGGCTCTATTTCTTCTCGTCTTTTTAGCACCTTCAAAATAGCTCTCAGAACCAACCAATGAATGAAAATATATTCCCGGAACTCCAGGCATTGTAAGTGTTACAGCTTGAGAGAGCATCATCCTTTTAACACGCAGACTTTGTTCAGCATCAGGATGAGTCAATATATCTATATAGCTGCTGTTTAATTCATACGGTGCTTTTTCATCACCTCCGTTCATCGCTCTGTATGAGACTAAACCGTTATGTGCTAAACAGGACTCAACTAAAAACTCTATCTCATCATGAGTCAGTATATCACTTACTGCACGTAATCCGACTCCGTCATGGCTTGCCGTAAAGTTAAAGAAGCAAACTTTGTCACTAGGCAGTTTTAAACCTTTTGCCCATTGTGTCAGCTTGGTCGTATCCCCTTTTAATATTGAAAAGGCAAGAAGCGGCGGTAATGCAAAGTTATATACCATTTGCGCCTCATCATCCCCTTCACCGAAATAGGAGATATTCTCATCATGCGGTACATTTGTTTCAGTGATGATCAATACCTCTGGAGCAACTTCATGAATCACCTGTCTCATTAACTGGATTAATGCATGAGTTTGGGGCAGATGGACACATTTTGTTCCCACCTCTTTCCAGATAAAGGCTATGGCATCGAGACGTAAGAGGGATGCACCGTGTTGTACATAAAACAGCAGTACATCCAAAATTTTAATGAGTACTTTATAGTTCGCATAATTAAGGTCAACCTGATCGCGACTAAAAGTTGTCCAGATACTTCTCTTTTTCCCTTCATCATCTGTATATTCACTAAGCAGTGGAATTGTTCGAGGTCTTACTACGGCAGAGAGATCGGTAGAGGGGTCTAATTCTATAAAAAAGTCCAAATAATTTGGATGGTTTGCAAGATATTTATTAAACCATTCACTCAGTTGACTAATATGGTTGATCACTCCATCAAACATTAACCTGTGATCTTTACTCAAAGCTTTAATATCTCTCCATGAACCCATAAGCGGAGAGACACCTTTATAGTTTACTATTGAAAAACCGTCATCGCTTGAATATGGATAAAACGGCAAGATATGTACAGTATTTATATAATCTTCAACATATTCATCTAAAAACCTCTTTAATGTAGCAAGAGCAGTTTCCTCTTCATGAAATATTTGGTTACCGTAGGTGATAAGTATTATATCTTTTTGAGTCAAAGTATAAGGCTCTGCTTCAATAAGTTTTTTATATTTATTGATAAGGTCCATAATCTTTTCATATGCTTTTACCGCATCGCTTCCACTGTAGATTAAAACCAATGCATCTTTAATGAGTTGCAGTCTGTCTTTCGTCTCATTCAATGCTTCTGACATCTTATTCTCCTATGATTAAGATTTGACACTATTAATGAAAGATTCCGATATTTCAGGAAATACTGAACGTACACTTGTCCATGCAGAGAGTGCCGGAACTCCAAGAGGATCTACCGAGAACTCCTCACAAGCTCTCTCTAATGCTTTTTCAAAGTTTTCAACAACATCTATCTCTTTTTTACGATCGTATGTTACACCGTTTAATTTTGCCAAGGCGTCAAACTTACCTATCGCTTTTCTACTCTCATGGAAAAATGTTGCACGTAATGTTTTTAAAGATTCATTAGAAAAAATGATCCCTTGTTGCGACATAATTCTAAAAATAGTTTGTGCGATATCGATAGCCATTTTTGCTATACCGCCGTCAAGCTCATTCTCTTTATCTTCACTTTTAAGTTCTTGATGCTTATGCTCGTAACTGTGCATAATCTCCGTCTGACAAATTCTTCTGACCGATGTATTGTCAAACACTTCACTGAGTGTTGAGACCTCGAGTCCCCATGTAGGTGAGATTCTGATACTGCGGGCTAAAGTTCTGATAAATGAAAACTCTCCAGAGAGTGCATAACGGAAACTTCCCATATACTCTAAGTATCTGCAATCTCCGTAAGTTAAACGCAATGCCGTTATCAGCGGTGAATAGAAAAGTCTTGTAGCTCTACCGTGAAGCTTATTTGTAACTCTTGAATAGTAGCCTTTGTTAAACTCGAAATTTAGTGCGGGGTGTACAATAGGATAAAATAGTTTCGCAGGGATTTCACGGGAATAGTTAACAATATCGCAGTCATGTAAAGCAAAAGCATGGGCATTTGGGTCTGAGAGAGCGTGACCTATCATTGTCCAAACATTTCTCCCCTTCCCTTTTATATCTAAACTTCCAAAACCAACCTCTGCTATCTCTTTATAGAGAGCTTGTATCTCAGGACCGTCATTCCATAAAATATCTACAGGAATATCAAGAACAGACATAATCTCTTTTACTTTTTCATACTGCTCTTTTGTTGCCGCGTCAAGTCCTAAAATAATTTTATAGATATACTTTACACCTTTTAGTTCATTAAGTATAGTCTGCATTGCCGGTGTTTCAAATTCAGAGTAAAGTGCCGGTAACAACAACACCATATTGCGTCGTTTAGCAAACTTTTCCAACTCTTGTTCGATATCCTCTAAACTTCTCTCTGAAACATTTTGCAATGTCGTAATAATCCCGTTTTGAAAAAAATCTGCCATATTTACTCCCTTTTTGTTTGTTTTAAAATAATTACAAAATCCATAACATTTGTCCCTGTCAAACCTGTAATAAATCCAGACCCGAGTTTTTGAAAAAATGTAGCACTATCATTAGTTTTAAGATAGCGTTTTGGATCAAGCTTTTTCTTCTTGCTTTTGTTCAAAAGCTCATATTCAACAAATGCTCCATTTGCACTCGAATTTCCATCTACTCCATCACTTCCGGCACATAAGATTGAGATATCTTTTGTCACACACTTACTCATTAACAGCCGTAGTGCCAGTTCACTATTACGTCCGCCGACTCCGTCACCCTTGACCTCTAAAATTGTCTCTCCTCCGATTAAGAGACAAAAAGAGTCATACAATTTATCATACTTTTCTATCTCGCTACAGATATACTTCGCTCCCTTTTTAGAATTTGTATCTAAAGACGTAGTCAAGATCTTTGTTTTTTCTACATAGTTTTTTATATAGTTCTTTGCACCCTCTAGAGCTATTGTATTGTTACCGATAATATAATGTGGGAATCTTTTATCTAACATAGGGGCTGAACCAATCGTTTTCAGATCATCACCAATTACGTCACTTAAAACCAATACATACCCTTGTGCCTTACACACCTTTGCCAACTTTCCGCCCTTAATGGCAGAGATCGATTTTCTCACAGTGTTAAGCGCTTTAATATCTACCCCTGATACAAGTAAAGCGTCCGATATCTTTTGAAACTCCTCCAATGATAAATTATCAATCGGTTTTTCGATCATGGCAGAAGCACCACCGCTTAAAAAGAAAATAAATAGATCATCACTTGTAAGTTTTTTGAGTTCCTTTATCATCTGTGTTGCACACTTGAAGCTTTTTGCTGATACTTTTGGATGGGAGGATTGACAGGTTTTTATATAGGAGAGTTTTTTATTTTTTAAAGAGACGGAAACTCCCCCTTTTATATAAGAACCTAGAATATGTTCAGCTTCTTTGGCCATATCATACCCGGCTTTTCCGACACTGAAAATATAAAGATTTTTAAAAGATTTAAGGGGAATATTTTGATCTGCTATATGTAAAAGGTTTTCATCTATTGCAATGTTTTTTTGTATAATTGTTTTAGCTTGTACATTTTTGAGCGCTTTATAAAATATCTTTTGCAAGAGTATTTTAGAAGACATCACTTAACACCTTTTCGTTAAATCCTGCACTCCCTTGATAAGTCGATTTTTCAATATTTTCTATATCGGTGGTCACGTACCTACCGCAGTGGTTTTGAATAATAATGGGGTTATCGACATTTTTAAACATTGGGATATCATTGTAACTGTCTCCAAAACCAAAGGTCTCTACATCTTCATTAAAAAGTTTTTGAAAAAGACGTGTGGTTTCTTTAACCGCTACACCTTTATCTTGTTCTTTTGCTATAAGATGATAAAAACGTCCACCCTGTGTTACTTGTAAACCGTAACTCTGAGCCAGAGATTGCAGCTCTTTTATTTTAGCGGGGTCTTCGATAACAAAAGGTTCTGTAAAGTCCCTTTGTTTAGCCAACTCGGCATGTTCATAATCCAGCTGTGTTAACTCCATTATTTCATCGATACTCATCTCACTAAACCCTTTCATACCAAACTCTTTTTTATACTTTTCATAAAAGTTCAGTATATCCCTATAACGCTTTCCAAAGAGAATTATTTTATACCCTTCGTACTCTTCTAACTCTTCTAAAGCCAGACCTTGATACCCTTTTGGTATAAACAAAGCTGCACCGTTTTCAGTTATATATGGTTCTATTATACCAACTTTTTTTTGCAATTGGATAACTTCAGCTTTTGTTTTGCTTGTTGTAAATATAAGAGGGGTTTGTGTTTCTTTGATTTTGTTGAGGGCTTGGAGGGACGGTTCGAAAGAGTAATCATCGTGATTTAACAAAGTACCGTCTAAATCTGTAAATATCAGTTTTTTCATACTTATAGTGTAATATATTATTATTACATACCGTCCTTTTCATTGTTGAAAAAATAAACAACTGGTTATCTTTTTCTTTGAAACCTCTCAAGAAGAAGTTTTTTTATAACATTTATGTTAGCAATACTTAGCTTATAGTTCTCATCCATCATCTTATTGATATGAAATACTTCTGTAACCGTAATGCCGTAAGGATCTTTTTTCTCTTTAACAACTTTGCCGTCATCGTTAAAACTGTACAGATAAAGATTTTTTCTTGCTGTTTGAATGTAGTATGTAAGTACGATCTCATCAGAGTGTTTTTTCTCGATTGCAACAACAACCCTTTGATCCTCTTTATAATCTTTTGGATCAATTCCTATAATTTTTTGCGCACTTTGTGTCGAGATATACCCTATATAAAACTTATTGTATAGATCATGATATCTTTGAATTTTCGGATTATATAAAAACCCCATATCTAAAATATGTTTTTTATGACTTCTAAGTGTTTTTGTAATCCAGCTCATAGTGTTATAGTATCTAAACGGATGAAGTTTCAGTGTATGCGCTTCAATCATTTTAGGAGATTTCACTCTCTCTTTTGGCTGTAGTTTTTGCTTATCGAGGTCCATGATGTATTCTAATACTTCTGTAGCTGAGAACTCTTTTGTAAACCAAACTTTACAATATGAAGGAAACTGTTTATAGCCTGCTGCACCGTGGTTTAAAATAATAAGCGCTTTAATCTCGTAATTTGGAAATATAATCTCCAAAAGAGCTTTTTTCTTTCGTAAACGTTTACGAAGTTTAAGCACATTTTTTACAAGCGTCATCTCTACAAAATAGAGTTCATTCTTTTTTGTAATAAACATCGCGTCAAACTCACTGATCTCACGCGATTTTGTTCTGTAAACGATTTGCTCTTTTTCACTGATTGAGAGAGTATTTGCATACGCTTTTTGCTTATTTTGGTGGAACCCTTTTAAAATAAACTTTGTAATGTAGTCATTCTCTTCGGCATAACGAAGGAGTTTTTCATAGATAAAGTTTTCAAACGCTTCACCTTCAAAAGAGCGGTATGAACTTAAATATGAGGGATCTTCTTGGTCAACTCCCTTTTTTATTAAAGAGAGTAAGTGTTTTGTATTGTAGTCGTAGTGAAGTAAGTTATCAGCGATATCTTCTTTATCCAGGTTTTTGATCGATTCGCTAATCTCAAGCATTAAGATACCATTTCAGAGTTCTTGAAGAACTCATCAATTACATCTCGATACTCTTGAATATCAACGATTGTATTTACTTGGTTTCTAAGTGCTGAAGCACCACGATACCCTTTTGAATATGTATGGGTATGTTTTCTAAACATCGCTACACCGTGAGCACCGTAAAACTCGATCATCTTATCGTAATGCTCCATAATTATCTCATGTTTTAGGCTAAGATCTATATGCTCATTACCCGTTTTTAACTGGTGAAAAATCCAAGGTGCTCCAACGGCACCGCGTCCGATCATAACACCGTCAGCCCCTGTGTGCTCCAGCACCCACTGCGCTTTTTCAAAAGAGTCGATATCACCGTTTGCAATTACCGGAATATTAACAGCTTTTTTGATCTCTGCTATTGCGTCATAGTCAACCGGTGCTTTAAATTTTCCTGCACGTGTACGGCCGTGAACTGCTAAAAAATCAGCCCCGCTGTCTTCAACAATTTTTGCAATATCAACATGGTTTTTCTCTTCAAATCCAAGTCTGATTTTTACCGAAGTCATAGACTTGTTTGAGGTATCTTTGATGGTTTTTATAATATCACCCATTAAAGGCAGATCTAATAGAAGAGAACTTCCGCTTCCATGCCCTACTACCTTTGGAACCGGACAACCGCAGTTAAGGTCAATTATATCTATCCCCTCTTGCTCGTTGAGTACTTCAACCGCCTGGCGAACAATATTTGTATCTGCACCAGCTATCTGAACAGAATAAGGATCTTCGAGTGGAGATTTTTCAATCATGTGAAGAGTTTTTTTAGAGCCGTGAGCCAAAGCATTAGAGCTTAACATCTCACTTACAGTAAGGTCAGCTCCAAACTTTTTTACAACACTTCTAAAAGGCAGGTCAGTAAAACCTGCTAACGGTGCTAAAACATAAATAGGTTTTTCAAAAGATATTTTTTGTGACATAATTCTCTATATAAACATATCGATATGGAAGTTTTTCCCACACTCTTTAAGTGCACGGTATGCTCTAAAGTTTAAATATTCATCAGCAGAAGCGATATCTAAGATCTCATCAGCTGGAGCTAACATCTCTAGATCAAATAGTGTATAAAGATAAGCATCCATTGCATCTTCATTTGATTCAATAAGAGTTTCAAACAGTTTCATTCTTTGTTCCGGAATCATACCGCTTTTTGAAAGTGTACGAGAGATATTGATTAGATTTTTCTTGTCAAGTTTCAACATATTCATAAGTGCAATAAGCTGCTCATTTGGAATCTCTATACGATTTTCATCAGCGTTGATACGTGCAAAAATAATATTTAAAGCCTCTTCACTCATATACTCTTTATATTTTTCAATACCTTCTAGAGGAGCTGTTTGAACAAAATCAACATACACCTCTTTACAAAGTACATCTGCATATTTTGTTGAGTTGCTTAAAATCGCTTCTGCAGTAAGTCCGCCATTTTTATATTTGTTTCTTTTATTTGCTATTACAAGTTCGTTCTCAGCTTTAAGACCGTAAGGTTTTAAATCAACAACTTCACCTGCTTTGATTTTATTGATAACTTCTAAAATAGTGTCGATTTTTTCATTTTTTGTTATTCCTGCAATATCTTTTAAAGGTGCTATTGCAGTATTTTCAAGTAACATTCCAAGAAGTTTGTATCTTGGTGTTCTAAATTCGTAATGTCTATTTGCTTTACCAACATAAGCATCTACGATTGCATCTATAATTTTGTCATAATCTTTTTGATACTTGCGATCTTGAAAAGTACGCACAAGTGAGTGAAACCACATGTGTGCAGTACTAGCGATGTACAATATAAAAACAGGAATAACAACCAATAATGCGATCGATAAAGCTGGCATTTGTGTGCCAAATAGGTTAACTGCAAAAGTTTCTGGCGTTACATAAGCATAAACAAACCAACCAACTATTGCCATCCATATTAACGAGGCTATTGTGTATCTTTTTAAGTACATCATTTTAAAATCCTTTATTTTTTAGACTTTTCTGCTATCTCTCTACAGTCTATACAATAAACAGCATGAGGTTTTACTTTTAGTCTTTGAAAACCTATCTCATCTTCACACATCTCACAGATACCATATCCGCCTTTAGATATCTTTCCTAGAGCAACCATTATCTCATTCAATTCTTTTTGTTGTTGCTCTACTATAGCACTCTCTACCATTGAATTATTATTTACTGAAGCATGATCGCCTTCATCGTTTAGTTCTAGAGAACTTAGCCCGTTAAGTTCGTCGTTAACACCATTGATGTTTTTTTCAATCTGTTCTTTACGACTCTCTAGTATCTCTTTAAAAAACTCTAATTCACTTGCTTGCACTTACTTGTTTCCCTTATTTGTGATATGGATGATTGCTTAGTATAGAAAACCCTCTATAGATCTGTTCTAGCAAAACAGCTTTTGCTATTTTGTGACTCATAGTGATTTTACCTAAACTTATAACTGCATCACTTTTTTTTAAAAACTCATCTTCAAAGCCGTAAGCTCCGCCGATGAAAAATTTCACCGACATTTTATCATTTAAAAGCTTACTAAATTCAAAACTGTCGATTAATTTTCCATCAGGATGCAAAGTTACGCTAAATCCGCTCCCTATATGAGGTTCTAAAACCTTTGTATATGCCCTCTGTGAGGCATCTGGTGATATAGTGTGTGCTTTTGTTACATCTTTGGTAAAAATTTCAGTATCACTCACTTTTGCAAAGCGAGAAATCATCTTTGTTAAGTCTTTATAGAGGGGATCGTAAATAGATTTCTCTTTTTTTGCGATGGAAATTATCTCTATATTCATTTGATCAGTCCACTTCCTATTACATGATATGTAACATGATTAAAACTATCTTCCTCTTTTACACCGCCGATTGCAGCAACATAATGTTTGGACAGCTTTGCAATAGCATCTAAGTTATCCCCTAATACATGTGAGATATCTTTTTTTGTAGAGGTATCTCTATAGGCACCTAAACCTATATAGTTTAGATCCATATCGTTAGCTGCTAAAACCTCTTCATTATTGTGTGTGGAGATTCCAAGTATCTTATCTTTTCCAATTACGTTTCGTAAAATCTTTACCGCTTTTTTTGTATCTTTGTCGATCTCTTCAAGATCTTCTTGTCCAACGTGTACACCATCACAAAACTCTATAAGTTCATATGCATCGTTTACAATTAAAAAGCCGTCGTAGATTTTTCTGATGTTGATAAGTTGTTGTTTAATAAGAGATATATCTGCAGATTTGTTTCTGTACTGAATTATTTCAGCATTTTTTGCTTTTGCTAGTTCTATATACTTTTCTACAGAGATGCCACGACTGTCGAGCATCTCTTGATCGCAAAGTGCATATAAACGCATTTTAATCTTTTTTAAGAAGTGTAAGGAGGTCTGAAAGTGTCTTTTTTAACTCATTTCTATTAACGATCATATCAATAGAACCTTTTTCAAGTAAGAACTCAGCTCTCTGGAAGCCATCTGGAAGTTCAGAACCGATAGTTTGCTCGATAACACGCTGCCCTGCAAAACCAATAAGTGCTCCCGGTTCAGCGATGATGATATCACCTAATGTTGCAAATGACGCAGATACACCACCCATTGTAGGGTCAGTCAGTACTGAGATGTACGGAAGGTTATGCTGTCCAAGTTTTGCAAGTGCTGCAGAAGTTTTAGACATCTGTAAAAGTGAGAATGTACTCTCTTGCATTCTTGCTCCACCTGAAGCTGAGAAGATGATAAGCCCGTGTTTATTCTCGATTGCACGATTTACCGCACGAACAATTTTTTCACCCTCCACTGATCCAAGTGAACCACCCATAAATGAGAAGTCAAAAATTACAACTTCTACACCTACTCCGTTCATCGTACAACTACCGCTCACAACTGAAGACTTTCTGCCTGTTTTTGCAAAACCCTCTTCTACACGTTTTGTATATGGTTTCTTGTCAACAAATTTAAGTGGATCTACAGGTTCTAAAGATGCATCGTATTCAACAAATGTTCCTTCATCCGCAAGTAAAGCGATACGCTCTTTCACACCTATACGGATATGAAATCCACATTTAGGACATACATAGTTTTGATTTTCAACCTCTTTATAGTACATTAAAGAGTGACAAGATTTACATTTTATCCACTGAGCAGAAGCCTCAACTTTTTCAGGTTCTTTAGTTTGTGATGATCTCGTAAAAAGGTTTAATAAATTCAAAAAAATATCCTTAATTAATTATAGTGGGGAATTATAGCAAATTTATACTTATAATTGAAGTTTTTAGAGAAGGTTTATTTAAAAAGTTTATATCTCCAAAGATGGAGATATAATTTAGTTTAGTAGAGAATCAACAATACTGCGCGCAGCTTCACGACCGTCATAAGCAGCAGTTACAACAAGATCAGCTCCACGGAAACAGTCTCCCCCTGCGTATACACCAGAAGTAGATGTTTCATGAGTTTCATCATTAATAATGATTCCACCCCAACCGTTTGTCTCGATTCCGTTTTCTGCTAAGAATGACGGAACTACAGGGTCAAATCCTAAAGACATAATGATAACGTCAGCATTTACACGATACTCGCTACCTTTTACCTCTTCCATTCTTTGACGACCAGACTCATCTTTAGCACCAAGAGTTGTTTTTACAACTTCAACTGCTACAGCATTCCCGTTTTCATTTAGAATAATATCTTTTGGAGATACTAAGAAAGTAAAGTCAACACCCTCTTCCATAGCATTTTTATACTCTTTTTTAGAACCCGGCATATTGTGCTCATCACGACGGTATAAACATGTAACAGATTTAGCACCTTCACGTTTCGCTGTACGTAAACAGTCCATAGCAGTATCACCACCACCAACAACTACAACATTTAAGTCTTTAAAGTCAAACTTTTTGTCATATTCAGCACTAAAATTCTTTTTCTGAATATTTGTAAGGTAATCCATAGCTGCATAAACATTAGGAGCTTTCTCACCTGCAATACCTGCTGATTTTGGTTTTGTAGCACCTATACCGATAAACATAGCATCATGCTTGTCTGCAATCTCTTCAAAAGTGATATCTTTTCCTACTTCACAGTTAAGAACTAACTCTAGTCCAGCTTCTTGAAGAAGTTTTACACGACGATCAACTATTTTCTTATCAAGTTTGAAGTTAGGGATACCGTAAGTTAAAAGACCACCTGCACGGTCAGCTCTTTCATACATAGTTACCGCAATTCCTGAACGAAGAAGATATGTCGCTGCTGAAAGTCCTGCAGGTCCACTTCCTATTACTGCGACTTTTTTATCTGTCGTAATTCCCGGGAAGTCCGGTTTTAATCCAGCTTTAAACCCCTCTTCATTGATATACGTCTCAACAGAACCGATAGTGATTGCACCGTGTCCGTCGTTTAGTGTACAGTCACCTTCACAAAGTCTGTCGTGTGGACAAACTCTTCCCATAACTTCAGGGAATGGAGAAGGTTCATTTGAGAGTTTAAATGCAAATTCAAGATCTTTTTCACTTACAGCTTTTAGCCATTGTGGAATGTAGTTATGAAGTGGACACTTATTTAAACAATAAGGATCCCCACATTGGATACATCTGTCACTTTGTGTAGATGCATCGTTTGTAGTGAAAACTTCATAAATCTCTTTAAAATCTTTTGTTCTTTCAACTACTAATCTTTTTGTAGGATCGATTCTTTCTACTGATAAAAATTCTCTCATTATTAATCTCCATTCTCTAAGTTAAGAGGTAATTTCGTTAAGTTCTTAGGTTTTACTAACCAGAAATTTCTTACCTCTACTCTAAAGTTCTCTAGTATCTCTTTTGCTTTTTCACTACCAGTTTCAACAATATAGTCTTTTAGTAAACGTTTTAGGTAATGTCTAGCTTCGTCACCCTCATCAGTATCGATTCTTACCGCTTCAACTAACTCGTGGTTAACATTTTCAATAAAGTGGTGTTCCTCATCATAAACAAATGCAACACCGCCTGTCATACCTGCACCAAAGTTGATACCTGTTTTTCCAAGGATAGTTACAACACCGCCTGTCATATATTCACAAGCATTATCCCCTGTACCTTCAACGATAGCAAGTGCACCAGAGTTTCTTACAGCAAAACGCTCACCAACGCTTCCAGAGATGTAAAGCTTACCGCCAGTTGCACCGTAAAGACAAGTATTACCACCTGCACTGTACTCTTCACCCTCATTTTTAGAAGTGATGATAATTTTACCACCGTGCATACCTTTACCGATATAGTCATTTGCTACACCTTGTAGGTAGATAGAGATACCGTTGTTTAGGAATGCTCCAAGAGCCTGCCCAGCAACACCTGTAAGGTTTAGTTTAATAGTATCTGGTTTTAATCCCTCATCACCATAGTACTCAGCGATTTCACCAGAGATTAATGTACCGAAACTTCTATGTAAGTTTGTGATCTCAGCATTGATTTTCACCGGATGGTCAGGATACTTAATAGCTTCACGAGCTTGTTGTAAGATACCTTTTTCAAAACTGTTGTCATCAAATGGAGGGTTGAAAGGCTGTTGACAAGTATTTACACCGTCCTCTTGGTGAAGTACTGCTGAGAAGTCAAATTTTTGAGCGAACTCATCCTCTTTCACTTTCAGTAGATCAACACGTCCGATCATCTCTTCCATAGTTTTAAAACCAAGTTCAGCCATAATTGTACGTACATCTTCAGCTAAAAGTGTAAAGTAGTTGATAACTTGTTCAACTTTCCCTTTAAAGAACTCTTGACGAAGTTTTTCGTTTTGAGTTGCAATACCTACAGAACATTTATTTACGTGACAGATTCTAAGCATTTTACAACCGATGATCGCAAGAACACCTGTACCGAATGCATAAGACTCAGCACCAAGTAATGCAGCTTTAACAACATCTAAACCAGTTTTTAAACCACCATCTGTTTGTACTTCAACTAAACCACGTAAGTTATTTGCTTTAAGAGCATTATGCGCTTCAGAAAGACCAAGCTCCCATGGGTTACCCGCAAATTTAATAGATGTAAGTGGAGCAGCACCAGTACCACCGTCACCACCAGAGATAATAATTTTATCCGCATACGCTTTTGCAACACCCGCTGCAATTGTACCAACACCGATAGTTGAAACAAGTTTAACCGCAATTCTCGCTTTAGGGTTAGCTTGTTTAAGGTCGAAAATAAGCTGTGCTAAATCTTCGATCGAATAGATATCGTGGTGTGGCGGAGGTGAAATTAGTGTAACACCAGGAACCGTATGACGAAGTTTTGCAATCAGACCCGTAACTTTATGACCTGGAAGCTGTCCACCCTCACCCGGTTTAGCACCTTGAGCAACTTTAATTTGAATCTCTTCAGCACTTCTTAGGTACTCAGGAGTAACACCAAAACGTCCAGATGCAACTTGTTTAATTTTAGAAACTCTGTTTGTTCCAAAACGAGCTTTATCTTCTCCACCCTCACCTGAGTTAGATTGACCGCCGATAGTGTTCATAGCGATCGCTAATGTCTCGTGAGCTTCAGGAGAGATAGAACCTAAACTCATCGCCGCAGAAACGAAACGTTTGAAGATAGCCTCTTTTGGCTCAACTTCAGAGATATCAATAGCTTTTCTATCAGATTTAAGATCAAAGAAATCACGAATAAATTTCAGACCACGTTTGTTTACTATAGCTTTTAATTTTTCGAAATCTTCAGTTTTTCCACTGTCAACAGCTGCATGGATAGCATGAATAACTGATGGACCGAAATCGTGGTGTTCTTGTTCAGTATAGAACTTATAGAATCCACCGATGTTTAATGGGAAGATTTTCTTAAAGCCGTCATCTTTAAATGCCGACTTATGGAATTTCTCAACTCTTTCATCGATATCTTCATATGTTAAACCTGGAACTGCAACATTTGATGTTTCAAAACAATCTTGTACGATCTCACGAGAAAGACCCATAACATCAAATAGTCCAGAGTTTCTGTACGAAGCGATTGTCGCAATACCCATTTTAGACATTATTTTTAAAAGACCGCCGTTAAGTGCAGAGTGTGCAGCTTTTAGTGCTTCACTTTGCTCAATATTGCTGTTTTTACCGCGAGTTAACTGATCAGCAATTGTACTAAATAGTAAGTTTGGATATACCGCACTTGCACCATATCCAAGAAGTACTGCAGCAGAGTGAGAGTCTGTTACCTCACCTGTTACAGATACGATCGATACAAGGTGACGAATTTTTGCTTTTAAAAGTGCGAAATTAACGCGTCCAACAGCCATAGCCATAGGGATAACTTTATTTTCTGCACTGAAATCTGCATCGTCTAAAATAACAATTCTAGCTCCCTCGTTTTTAACTGAGTCTATGATTGATTCAACTAAAGTGTCTAAAGCAGCTCTTAACTCACCTTTATATGCAGTTGAGAATGTTTTATTTTTGTAAAAACTTTGGTAACTTGGAGACTTTTCATCACCGAAAGATTTTAATACTCTTAGTTTTTCAGCCGTAATGATCGGTGAAATAGATTTTAATCTATGTGCATGAGTTGGGATCTCGTTTAAGATGTTGTGAATCTCACCGAAACCTGTATTTAAACTCATTACAACTTTTTCACGAATCGGATCGATTGGCGGGTTCGTAACTTGCGCAAATTTTTGTTTAAAGAAGTCTGTAAAGTTTCTTTGTTTGTCAGAAAAAGCGGCCATAGGTGTATCGTCACCCATAGAACCAACTGCCTCTTTACCTTCAGTGATCATAGGCTCGATTACTTGTTCTACAACCTCTTGAGTGATATTGAAGAATTTTTGTCTTCTGATAAGGTCATCACCTTCTAAAGTATCGATTGCAGCATATTGATCTTCTACATGCTCTTGAAGATAGATCATGTGCTCATTTAACCATTTCATGTATGGGTTAGATGATTTTAGATAGTTGTCGATATCATCACTTTTTAAAAGTTTTCCATATTTCAGGTCAAGTCCGATCATTTGACCAGATTGAAGACGCCCACGTTCTTTAATATCTTCTTCAGCGATGTCGATTACACCGTATTCAGATGCAATTAAAAGGTTATCATCTTTTGTAACGATGTATTTAGATGGACGTAGACCGTTTCTATCAAGTGCACAACCGATATATCTACCGTCTGTTACAGAGAATGCTGCAGGACCGTCCCATGCTTCAAATACTGTTGAGTGATACTCATAGAATGCACGTAGTTCAGGATCCATATGCGGAGCATTTTGCCACGCTGAAGGGATAACTGCACGTACAGCTTTAAAGAAGTCCATACCGTTTACAAGTAAAAACTCTAAGAAGTTATCTGCACTAGCAGAATCCGATGCACCTTTTTGTAAGATTGGTAGAAGTCTTTGGATCTCTTCGTTGCTAAATACTTCTGACGTAATAGATTCAGATTTGATCTCTACGTTAATACGGTTTCCTTCTACAGAGTTGATCTCACCGTTGTGTGCTACTGCTCTAAATGGCTGTGCTAAACGCCATTCCGGTAATGTATTTGTAGAGAATCTTTGGTGGAAAAGTGAAAATGAAATTTTAAACGCTTCATCTGTTAAATCTTTATAAAACTCTTTAATATGCGTCGGCATAACAAGACCTTTATACGATAAAACTCTTGAACTCATAGAAGCGATGTAGAAGTCTCTATCATCGATCAGTTGATGTTCAGCCTCTTTACGAGAAAGGTATAAAAGGGCATCGAATCTGTTTGTAGCCATAATAGAGTTTGGAACTATAAAAAGTTGTACAATATTTGGTAAAGACTCAATAGCTTGTTCCCCTAACGCTTTAGTATCAACTGGAACTTCACGACGTAGTACAACTTTTAAGTCATTGTTTGCACATGTTTCTTCAACTACGTCTAAATGTTTAATATCTTTTGTAAATACAGATGCTACTGCAAACTGTTTTGGTAACTCAACACCATTTTTTTCTGCTTCTTTTCTAATAAACTCTTCAGGCATAGAAAGTAGTAGTCCACTTCCGTCCCCAGTTTTTCCATCAGCAGCAACTGCACCGCGGTGCATCATACGTTCTAATGCTGTGATCGCATCATTTAAGACTTTACGAGATGGTTTGTTCTTGATGTTTGCAACAAGTCCAAATCCACAGTTATCTTTAAATGATCTTAATAAATCATGATGTTCTACCATTTTCACTCCAAAATTTTAAATTTTATACAAAAAAAGTATAAATTTAATCTCTTTTTAAAGAAACTTATCTTATTTAGAGATTTTAAGCGTATATATTGTACACAAGAGTTGATTAAAATTTTATTATAATTGGAATATTTTCTGTATAATTTTACAAATTTGTATCGTTAGGAAGCATTTTATGCAAGGTTTTATTATAAATCTCAATCGTGTGAAAGAGGAAGACTTAATTGTTACTATCATATCGAAATCAAGCTTAGACACCCTTTATAGGTTTTACGGTTCTCGCCACGGTACGATCAACATAGGTTTTAAAATAGATTACGAGATTGAACCCTCTTCAAAATCGACGATATCAAGACTAAAAGATGTGATCCATATTGGGTATAAATGGATTAACAACCCAAATAAACTCCAACTATGGCAACAGTTCATCTCACTTTTCCATCAACACCTAAAAGAGGCTGAAGAGTTAAGTGAGTTTTATTTTGAGCTTTTAGAAAGAGCTTCTGCACAATGGGATAAACAGAACCCTAAAAGGATAGCTATAGAGCTTTATATGGAACTTTTAGAATATGAGGGAAGATTACACCATGACAATATCTGTTTTTTATGTTCCAACAAAATTGAGGGGGATCCTTCAATCATAAGAGCATATCTGCCTACCCATTTTCACTGTAATAAAACAATGACCATAAGTCAAAAAGCTCTTAAAGAACTCTATACAAACAAAAGCTCTCTCTTCTTAAGCGATAAAGAGGTAGATAGGTTGTGGTACGTACTTTTAGAGGGTTTATAGAGACTTATAAAAACTTCCGTTGATTTGAGTCTTTTCGATCAAATAACATCTAAACTTATTAAAAAGTTCCTGATCAACCTCTTTATACTCCGTCCAAAATTTATCTAGTGCTACACCTTTTGAAGTAAGCCCATCTATATCGTAAAAGCTTCTTCCCATACAGATCGTCGGTGTTTGATGATAAAGAGAAGATATCCCGACAGTTGAATTGATCGTGACAGTTGCTATCGCATTTTTCAGTAAAGTTGGCAAGTGCAAGTCATATACTACTTTTACACGCTGGGCACACCCTTTTTTCTCTGCATAGTTTTGTATCAGTCTTTTGTAGTTCTTTTTACCACGATCCATAGGGTGATGTTTAAAAACGATATAACTATCTTTTGGAGCATGTATACAAAAAGATTCTAGTACTTCTAAAATAAACTCCTCGATCGAGTTATAATCAGAGTGGTGTGAGATCTGAAAATCTTCAAAAGTTTGTAGTGCTACAAAATAGTACTTTTTAGATAATGTTGTTTTATAGAGCTTATCTTTGTTCCATTCAAGCACTCTGTATAACTGTTTTCTGAAGAAGTTTCTCCATCCATAGAGATGTTCAAGTAAACTCGAAAAATTTCTGTGATGTTGATAATGCGGATAATGGAAAAAGAAAAGATTAGATACCAGATAATAAATCGAAGCCTGTCTTGCCATTTTTAAGTATGTGCTGCCAATATGCACTACATTTTTACTATTACAGATCTTTGTTTCATCATACTCTAAAGCATCGTAAAACTGACGTTCTCTTGGAAGAGATGAATTGTCATTAACACCATTTTCTTCTAGGGTAATAAAGTCGGGACGAATGTATCCTTCTTCAAAAACAAATACTTTGATTCCTAATTTTTTTGCGATCTCTATAGCTTGTTTTTGATAGATGCGGCAATCGCCAAATACAAAGATCATATCTATCCAATAAGATTGGAGATACTCTTTAATGTACTTTTTCCAGTCATATAATGTCCCTTTGTAAGGAGTAAAATGTCGCGCATCGGCAAAAAACTGATCTCCTGCATTCAGGCCTATGCGAAAAGTTTTTGCACCATGTTTTGCAAACTTTTGATCAAGTACATTAAAGAAATCACCCATTGGTCCTTGAAATAAAAGTATGTTTTTTCCTGCTACGTCACCGACTATATCAAATATCTGCAAATCTATGCCACCAAAGAGAGTAATTTTTGAGAAATTCTACTCAAATAACTATAAAATTTGAATTTAATTCGTAATAAAACAGAACTTTCTAACGCATCTTTTTGCTCTTTAAGCTCTTTTATCACATCTTCGGCTTCACATAACTTTTTTGTTTTAGGAGAGATATACCTTGGATAGCGTAAATAAGTAGCTGCTATGAGTTGCTCTAACGTCAAGACTCTTGTTCTTCGTTCACAATTACGCTCATCTATAGTTAGTCCCCAACCCGCATAAAACGGCATACCGTATGTGTAAACTTTTTTGCCGTATACAAGCCCCTCAAAACCTGTTAATGATGTAAGTGTATGTACTTCATCGACTGCTTCTAAAACACTTGCCATAGAAATATCACTTACGATCTCATCGCAATAGTTTAATGCTTCTTCCTGAGGAATATTTCCTACTCTGTTACCGCTTAAAACATCAGGATGTGGTTTAAAGATTATATATCTGTCAGGATATTTTTTCTTCACCGTTTGTAAAAGTTCCAAGTTTGTCATCCCGTTTGCACCAAATCTAATCGAAGCATCATCTTCCACTTGTCCAGTTACAAGGGCGACAGTTTTATCTTTTGGAAAGTTCAACGCTTTTACGGCATCGGAGTTATACTTAGAGATCTTGTTTTTGACAATCTCCTCTTTTAGCGCAGAAGCTCTTTGTAACAGCTCTTTATCATTATCAAAATCATAATTTTGCAGAAGATTTTCCAAATCACTCTCCTGCGTAGGATCAAAATATATTCCCCTTTTATCTATCACTTGTGAGTAAGGCTGTGTAAGATCGGAGCCTAGCCCGACTGAACGGATAAATCCATCCTCTACACGAAAAATTTTTATGCCATTTTCTTCAGCAAACTTCTCGATTTCAGGAAATGATTTTCTGCCCCAAAAATATATTTGAGAGTCCTGTCCAAGACCTTTTTTAAGTGCAAGTTTGAGATGTGTTGAGAGAATTGGATTTATAAAGCAGATATATTTTGGATCATACTCACTAAAAAACGGTCGGATAAACCCATGTTTCCATCTTGAAAAACCGAAGAAGTATGCTTTGTTATCGATTGTATTCTCTTTTTTGAGCTTTGAAATTGTTTCTATTGTATCAAATATGTCACTTGGTTTATTTGTGTAAGGATTGTAGTAACGGGTATAAAGTATGTAAGCTGCTGCAAACACTTCCTCTACACTAAGTGTTCTTATACGTCTTTCACACTTTGACTTGTCGGTTGTTATCCCCCACCCTGCATAAAATGGCATACCGAAACAAACACATTCACACCCAACAAGCAACGCTTCAAAACCCATTTGAGATGTTTTTGTATAAACCTTAGTAAAATGTTTTAAAAGTGAGATTGAATTTACATTTTCCGTAATAATTGTACAACGTTTATCTATAGTACTAGGGTCTATATCTGAAACTTTTTTACCACTTAGTACATCTGGATGGATCTTTATGTAAACTTTTGCATCTGGGTTTTCTTCTATAGCTGAACGGATCATATCTTCTGTCGTAAAAGAATCTAACATCCCATATTCCAGAGAAGTATCCCCAGCAGTTTGGGCAATTACAAGGACTCTTTTTTCATTTTCATTTACAAAGAAGTCTTCAGAGATATCTGGAGCATTGTTATACTTGGAGATGTGGTACTGTTTTATAAGTTCTATGGCTTTTCGAGCATCTTTCAACAATAAAAGGTCACTAGAAAAGTCATAGCTGTTTAAAATATTTTCCAGTCTGCTAGGCACTGTAGCATCGTAATAGATTCCGACATCGTCCTCTACTAAAGAAAAAGATGGTGAGCCATCTACTCCAAGACCAAGCGAGCGTATAAAGCCGTCTTCTTGTAAATTTAATGTTCCACCAAAAATTTTATGACACCATACGGCAAAACGACCTGTTTTTTTTCTTCCCCAGCCTTTAAAATTTTTAGTAGTTAAAAGAGAACGTATGTTTGTTAGATAGTACATAGAAAAATTTCAATACTCAAAGTATGTAATAATGTTGTTGAAATTATAACTTTTAAATTTAGAACCTTGCACTATAAGATCTTGGTCTAATGTAATCTCTTCAACGATTAAATCTTCATTTAATAATGCTTTTCTGTTAACATATTGAATATAACTGTTAGTGATGTTATCAAAATTTGGAATATTATTAGGTGTTAGATTGACAAATTTAGATTTCAATTTTTCGTTATTCAGTAAAGTCCATCCTATTTTCATACTATTAAAATTTTTATATGAAAAATAATTTGCTGAATCTAAGACATTTATATACTTAGCAAACCCATTAATATTTATGGTATCATTTAATGTATTGTTTATCTTATCTATATCACTTTCATCAAAAATTTCATTTGTAAACTTTTGATGAAATTTTACAATAAACTTCACATTTAAACCAGCATGAG